>JBIJCJ010000073.1:0-15828 GCA_044344765.1 Pirellulales bacterium
ACCGCTCCAACGCGGGCCATGCCGGATGCCGGGAAGCCCGAGGCGCGAGCCGAGGGAATACGGGTCGGTGTCCGGTGGAGCAACGCGTATTCCCTCAGCTTGCGCTTCGGGCTTCCAAGCAATCCGGGCACGACGGTCGGAGACCGCCGCTACAGCGCGGGCACGACGGTCAGCCACCGACGCTCGCACTTTCCACCTTGCGTTTTGAATGAACGCCTGTACACTCTCCGGAATGAACGAATGGCACGCGCTGGGTGACTCGGGGAAACGCAAGCCCCCGTCCGCCGTGGACGGAACCGGCACGCCGTGCAGCCCGTATGACCTTGTCGCAACCGGAGAAACTCGTTGCAGCCGATCCACCCGGAAAGGCAATCGAGACGGCTGGAGTGTGGAAGAAGGATATCTCGACGAATGCGGCCGTGCCGTGACGAAGCACACGGTCTATGATTGCAACGGTCGCGTCATTCACGGCCCCCACTTTCGACCCGGAGGATTCAAATGAAAGTTTCAATCCTCGACCTCCACTGCTTGAACGCCGTCTGCGACGACTACGAGCAACTCGATGAGATCGTTGCTGATGTGCGGCGGTCCAGCCATGGCAATGTGGTTGAGCAGGAAGTCGCCGCCTGTTTGATGGATCTGGCGAGGGACGGGCTCGTGGCTTTTTTCAGATTCGACCCATCCACGGGAACATACATCCCGCAATTCAATCTCCCCGCTGATCTTGCCGGCGTGTGGGTCACGCTCACGGAAGCCGGCCGACGGGAACTGAATGCCAATTGGGTCGATGATTAAAGGCATGCGAAAGGAAGCATCGCGGCCGAGTGCCGGACAGCGACCGCCGCTCCAACGCGGGCACGACCGGCGGAGGACGACGCTCCAACGCGGGCCATGCCGGGTGCCGGGAAGCCCGAGGCGCGAGCCGAGGGAATACGGTTCGATGTCCGGTGAGGCAACGCGGATTCCCTCACCTCACGGTTCGGGCTTCCAAGCAATCCGGCAGGCGGAAACGGGCAGACAACGCAGAGCACGACGGTCGGAGACCGCCGCTACAATGAAACCCGCCATGAACGCCATTCCCCTGCTCGCGACGCTGCTCGAAGCGATGCGTGAAGAGCACCTGGATGCCGTCCTCATCGGCAATGCGGCCGCCGCCATGCAGGGTGCGCCGGTCACCACGCTCGATTTCGATTTCATGTTTCGCGACACGGCGGCGAACATGCGGAAACTCAAGCGCGTCGCGAAGCGGCTCGAGGCTGTGATCCTGCGACCGTTCTATCCCGTCTCGAAACTCTACCGGCTCACGGCCGATTCCTCCGGGCTGCAGGCCGATTTCATGCCGGTCATTCACGGCATTCGGTCGTATGAAGGGCTCAAGGCCCGCGGTGTCGATCAGCAGGTGGGCGGCATCCCGTTGCGGATCGCCTGCCTGGACGACATCATCGCCAGTAAGAAGGCCGCCGGCCGCGACCGTGACCTGGCCGTTCTGCCCGTGCTCGAGCGCACCCGGCGCCAGATCGGCGGCGGCCCCGCCGCTCCCCGACGTCGCGGCCCAAACCGCCCGCCGGCGAGGTGAATGCATGCCCGCGAAGCAGCCCCGCCCACGCCGCAAGCCAGCCTCACGCCAGGCCCGGCTCGATGCACTCGCTGCGGAGAGCGAACGGCAGCTCGACGAGTTGATCCGCCGGCGGCTGGCGATGCCGCTCGAGCAACGCATGAATTTCCTCCGCCGCCGCCTCCCCGGCGGCGGCAGTTGCCTCTAACGGGCACGACGGTCGGAGACGCGGCACGACGGGCGGAGGCCGACGCCGGGCGGAGGCCCACGCCGCACCCCGGGCAGGACGGGTGGAGGCCCACGCCGCACCCCGGGCACGACGGTCGGAGGCCGACGCTCCAACGCGGGCCATGCCGGGTGCCGGGAAGCCCGAGGCGCGAGCCGAGGGAATACGGTTCGATGTCCGGTGAGGCAACGCGTATTCCCTCAGCTCGCGCTTCGGGCTTCACGGCAAAGGCAGCAGCGGACAGGACATCCATGCCAATTCCCCGGGCACGACGGTCGCAGGCCGACGCCGCACCCCGGGCACGGCGGGCGGAGGCCGCCGCGACGCCTTTTTTTGCGTCTCAACCGGGGATTTTTGCCGTTGTGATCGCGGCGGCCCGGCTTCATCATGTGGCTTCCCAGAGGCTGAAATTTCATGGCGCACCACGGCTCCGCACACGGCCACGCATCCAAAGGCCCCTTGAGGCGGCTGGCGGACGCGCTGCGGTTCGAGCGGGCCGACGTCTGGACCGTGATCACGTTCGCGGTCGCGGTCGGCGTGCTCTCGATCGTCACGCCGGCCGCCATCGAAGCCCTCGTCAACACCGTGGCGTTTGGCGTGCAGCTCTGGCCGGTGGTCGTGCTGGCGGGGGTGATGCTCGGCTTTCTCACGCTCGCCGCGACGCTCCGGGCGATGCAGCTCTACGTCGTCGAGTGCCTGCAGCGGAGGTTCTTCGTCCGCACGGCCGACGCCTTCGCCGATCATTTCGCCCGGGCGGAAATTGAGGCTTTCGACGGCCGCAATCCCACCGACATCGTCAACCGCTTCTTCGAGGTCGCCTCCGTGCAGAAGGCGCTCGCCACGCTGCTCGTGGACGGCATCGGCGTGATCATGATCACGATCGTCGGCCTCGCGGTGCTGGCCTTCTACCATCCCTACCTCCTCACCTTCGCGGCCGTCATGGCGGGGCTGGTGTTTTTCCTGATGTTCGTCCTCGGCCTGGGGGGCGTGCGGACGAGCATCGCCGAGAGCTACGCGAAGTTCGACGTGGCGGCCTGGCTGGAGGAACTGGCGAAGTGCCCGCACACCTTCCGCTTCGGCCGCGGCGGCGAGCTCGCCCACCAGCGGGCCGACGATCTGGCCGCGGCCTACCTGACCGCCCGGCGCAAGCACTTCCGCGTCGTCTGGCGGCAGACGCTGTTCGCCCTGCTCCTCGAGGCGGTGGCGATGACCGTGCTCCTCGGGCTCGGCGGCTGGCTGGTGATCAACCGGCAGCTGACCCTCGGCCAGCTCGTGGCCGGCGAACTGATCGTGGCCCTCGTGCTGGCCGCGATCTCGAAGAGCGGAAAATACATCGAGACCTTCTACGACCTGCAGGCGTCGCTCGACAAACTCGGCGTCATCGAGCAGCTGCCTCTGGAGCGCGAGGGGGGCGAGGTGCTGCCCAACGGCGATCAACCGATGCGCGTGGCCGCGGAGGTGCGGGCCCGCCGGCCGGGCGTCGAGGGGGGCGAGATGCGGCGGCTCGACATCCGCCCCGGCGAGCGGGTGGCGATCTCCGGGCCTTCGGGGAGCGGCAAGACCTGGCTCCTCGAAACGCTGGCCCTGCTGCGGGTGCCGACGGAGGGATTACTCGAGTTCGACGGCCTCGACGCCCGCTCGCTCGACCGGCCCCGAACGCGGCTGCAGCTGGCCTACGTGGGCCAGGCGGAGACGTTCGCCGACACCGTGGCCGAAAACATCCGCGTGGGCCGCAGCGACCTCTCGGCCGCCGACGTACGTCGGGCACTGGAGATGGTCGGTCTGGCCGACACGGTGGCCCGCCTGTCCAATGGTGTGGGCACACCGCTGGCCTCCGACGGCCTCCCCCTCTCGGCCAACGACATACACCGGCTTTCGATCGCCCGGGCCATCGCCGGGCGGCCGCGGCTGCTGCTCGTCAACGGCATGCTCGATCGGCTCGACCTGCGGACCTGCCCGGAACTGCTCGATTCGCTGTTCGACCGCGCGGCTCCGTGGACGCTGGTGATCGTCACGGCCCGTGAAGACATCAAGACCCGATGCGACCGAACGGTGGAGTGGGCATGACCGCGCGACACGGTGAAGAAACAGACCGCGGCGTCACCAAGTCGGCCTTGGCCGAGGCGCGAACGCCCGCCGCTGTGAAATGGGCGGCCCGCCTGCTCATCCTCACCTTCCTGGCCACGCCATTTCTCCTCGCCCTCGTGCCTTGGCAGCAGACCGTGATGTGCCGCGGCATGGTCACCGCATATTCCCCAACCGAGCGCGTCCAGGTGCTCACGGCCCGCGTTTCGGGGCAGGTTCGCGATTGGCACGTGGTCGAGGGAAGCCGCGTCAAGATGAACGATCGTATCGTCGATATCGAAGATAACGATCCTGAGCTCGCGGCGCGACTCGACGCGCAGCGGACCTTTCTCGCCGGCCGCCTGGAGGCAGCACGCGAGGAAGTGGCGGAACTGGCAGCGGCGGCGAAGGCCCAGGAATCGGCCCGGGATGCGGCGGTAAAGGCGGCGGAGGCGAATCGTGAGGCGGCCCGCAAGACCATCGAAGTTTCGCAGCAGACCAAGGCCAATGCCCAGTTCGCCAAGACCTTCGAGCGCGACCGGTTCGAGATCTTCGACGACCTGTTCGCCAATCCGCGGTTCGGCGGCCTCGAGAGCAAGCTCTCCCGAGACGAGGCCCGGATGCGATCCGACCGGGCCCAGACCGACATCGACAAGGCCGATGCCGAGATCCAGCGGGCCCAGGCCGCCCTGCTCACACAGGAGGCTCTCCTGCTCCAGGCCGAGGCCAGCGGACTTTCGGCCATCTCCGTGGCCCGCAGCAACCTGCGAAAGGGCGAGCAAAACCAGTTTTCGATCGAACGCGAGATCCAGGACATCGACAACCGCATCGAGCGTTTCAAGGCGCGACACGTCGTCGCACCCTGCGACGGGACGGTCTACCGCGTCGCTGCCAACGTCGGCAGCGGCGGTCAGTACGTGAAGGAAGGCGACGAACTGTGCACCATCGTTCCCGACACGAACGACCGGGTCGTCGAGCTCTTTCTCGACGGCGTCGACGCGCCGCTGGTGCTCGCGTATGCGGATCGCGCCAAGCGGATGCCGCACGTGCGGCTGCAATTCGAGGGCTGGCCGGCGATCCAGTTTTCCGGCTGGCCGGAGCTGGCGATCGGCACGTTCGGCGGCAAGGTGCGGCAGGTGGACTCGGCCGCGACTGCGGACGGAAAGTTTCGCGTGCTCGTGGCACCGGAAGAGGAGCTGACCGGCGACGAATGGCCGGCGCAGGAGTTTCTGCGGCAGGGCAATCAGACCGTCGGCTGGGTGCTGCTCAATCGCGTGCCGCTGGGCTACGAGATCTGGCGCCGGCTCAACGGATTCCCGCCCGTGCTGGCGCCCACTTCGAAGGGCAAGGGCAAGAGCGACGACAAGGGATCGAAGCCTCCCAAGATCAAGGTCTGAGCATCGCCCCAGCACCCTCACCCCGACACCTCCCCCAAAGGGAGAGGGGGTATCTGCAGGCCCTGCTGATCGTCGTGACAGTGGTCGCCGGCTGGATGCCCGCCGCCCGGGGTAACGACCTGGCCTTCGGGCCCGCCCCGCAGCCACCTGCCATGCCCGCGCTGCAGCCGCCTGCGGCGCCCGTTCCAGGCCTGCAGGCTCCGGAGTTGCTGCCGCCGCCGGGACAGGGACAGGGACAGGGACAGGGACAGGGACAGGCCCCCAGCCCGTTCACGGCCGACATGCAGCCGCCCGTGGTCGCCAACGTGCAGACGGTGCCGGGGGCCGTGATCGACGAGCGGCCGGAGCCGCTTCTGCTCGCCGAGGTGCTGCAGAGCGTGCTCACCCACTATCCGCTCCTCCAGGCCGTCGAGCGCGAGCGGGGCGTGGCCGCCGGCCGGTTCACCACGGCCCAGGGCGCCTTCGACACCAACGTCGCCATGTCGGGCAACGCGCTGGCGCCTGGCACCTACGAAAACTACCGGTCCGATTTCGGGCTCACGCAGCAGTTCATGTTCGGCGGCATCAGTGCCTTCGGCGGCTACCGCACCGGCTTCGGCGACTTCCCGACCTACAGCCTCGCCCAGAAGACGGCCGACGCCGGCGAGTTCCGCGGCGGCCTGAATGTGCCCCTGGCCCGCAACCGCGACATCGACCGTGCCCGTGCCACGCACGCCCAGGCCCGCATCGACATGGCGCTGGCCGAGCCGGCGATCGAACGCAGCCGGCTCGACTACATGCGGGCCGCGGCCCGGTCCTATTGGTCATGGCAGGGCTCGGGCGAGCGGTTCGGGGCGAGCGAGCGGGTGCTCCAGCTGGCCCTCGACCGCGACGAACAGCTGGAGCTGAAGGTCAACGCCGGCGCGGTGGCGAACATCGAGCGGGTGGACAACCAGCAGAACATCGCGCTGCGCAACGGCATGCTCGTGCAGGCCGACCGTTCCGTGCAACAGTCGGCGATCGACCTGTCGCTCTACCATCGCGACGCCTCCGGCCGGCCGCTGCTGGCCAGGCGGGCCCGGATGCGGCCGGTGCCGCAGCCAGTCCAGCCGACGATCGCGATCTACGAGCAGGCCATCGCCCGGGCCCTCGGGGAACGGCCCGAGTTCCAACGCCTCTCCCTGCAGAAGCAGAAGCTGGTCGTCGAGCGGCGGCTGGCGGCCAACCAGACGCTGCCGGGCGTGGACGGCCAGATCTTCGGCAACCAGGACGCCGGCTACGGCAAGAGCGCGCTCTCCGGACCGGAAGGCCTCGATCGCCAGGTGCTCCAGGCGGCGCTGGTCTTCCAGATGCCCGCCCAACGCCGCGACGCCCGCGGCAAACTGCAGACGCTCGACTCGCAGCTTTTGCAGCTCGACCGCCAGCTCTCCTTCGCGTACGACCAGGTGCGGGCCGAGGTGCAGGACGCCTACTCGATGCTGGAGCGGGCCTTCGAGTTTCACAAGCAGGCGGCGAAGCGGCTCGAGCTGGCCCGTCTCGTGGCCGACGCCGAGCGGGAGCAGCTTCGCCTCGGCCGCAGCGACGTGCTCCGGGTCACGCTCCGCGAGCAGGCGAAGTTCGAGGCCGACGTGCTGGAGATCACGGCCCGGCAGGAGTTCTGGCGGGCCGAGAGCGACCTCCGCGCGGCCGACACGTCGCTGGGCCCCGCGAGCCCCGGGCTGCTCAACGAGCTCGTGGTGCCGGTGGTCCCGCAGCTGCAGTGAGACCGGCTACCATGCGGCCGTGAACAGCCCCCCCGACACACCCCGGCGCCCCGCCGTCCGCATCGGCTTCGCCGGATTCTGGGACGACTTCGACCCGCGGAACAACTTCTTCACGCAGCTCCTCGGACGCCGCTACGACGTCACGGTCTGCGACGAGCCCGACTTCCTCATCCACTCCCGCGTGGGCCGGTGGCGGCACGAGTACCGCCGCCACGACGGCGTGCGGATCTTCTTCACCGGCGAGAACATGGCCCCCGACTGGCACTCCACCGATTGGGCGTTCACGTTCGAGCACTCGGCCCACCCGCGGCACTTTCGCCTCCCGCTGTGGGTGCTGTATCTCGATCCCGTCAGCCTGATCAAGCCGGCCGACTACGATCCCGCCGCCGTGCTCGCGTCCAAGACGCGGTTCTGCGGGTTCGTCGTCTCCAACCCGTTGTGCAAGGCCCGCAACGAGTTCTTCCGCCGGCTCTCGAAATACAAGCCGGTGGACTCGGGCGGCAAGCTCTTCAACACCCTCGGCCACCGCGTCGCCGACAAGCGGGCCTTCCTCGCGGAGTGCAAGTTCACGATCGCCTTCGAGAACGAGTCGCACCCCGGCTACACCACGGAGAAGGTCGCCGAGGCGATGCTCGCCGGCTCGCTGCCGATCTACTGGGGCGACCCGCTGGTGGGCCGCGACTTCGACACCACGAGCTTCCTCTCGGCCCACGACACGCCCAGCCCGCGGATGCTCGACGACCTCGTGGAGCGGGTCGTGGCCCTCGACCGCGACGACGCCCTGTATCGCGCGGTGCTGGCCCGGCCGTGGCTGCGCGGCAACCGCGTGCCCCCCTGCGCCGACACCGCGGCCATCCTCGACCGGTTCACGACGATCTTCACCACGCCGATCGAGCCGGTGGCCCGGCGCCGCGGCCCCGCCCGCCTCCTCGGCCTCGACCGCCTCCCCGATCTGGCGGCCTCGGCCCGGCGACGGATCGTCCGCCGCTATCGCAAACTCACCCAAACCGCGTAGGCTCTCCCCACCCCAAGGAGGTTCAGCATGGCCGCCACCGCCGCCGAAGGCTACATCACCGACGTCGCCTACATCCCCGGCTTCTATCCGCATCTCGCCCCGACCGCGATCCGCCACGTCGCCGCGCTCAACCGCGTCGCCCCGCCGCCGGTCGCCGCCGGCTTCCGCTACCTCGAGCTCGGCTGCGGGCTCGGCCGCTCGCTGACGACGCTCGCCGCCGCCAATCCGCAGGGCGAGTTCGTGGGCGTGGACGTCAATCCCGAACACACCGCGCTCGTGGAACGCGACATCGCCGGCGGCGGCCTGACCAACGCCCGCGTGATCACCGCCGGCTTCGGCGGCCTGCCGGCCGACCTCGGCAGCTTCGAGTTCATCGCGCTGCACGGCGTGTTCAGCTGGGTGGCGCCACACGTCCGCGAGGAGATCCTCGCCCTCGCCGGCCGGCACCTCGCCCCCGGCGGCCTGCTGCTGGTGAGCTACAACGCGATGCCCGGCTGGGCCCACCTCCAGCCGATCCGCGGCATCCTCCGGCAGTACGCCGCCCTCCGGCAGGGCGACAGCGTGCAGCGGATTCGCGACGCCCTGGCCTATCTCGTCTTCATCCGCGACAAGCACGCGAAGTATTTCGACGACAACCCGCGGGCGGCCGCCTACGTGGACGGCCTGCTCAAGCAGGACATCCGCTACCTCGCGCACGAATATCTCAACGAGCACTGGACGAGCTTCTACTTCGCCGACGTCGCCGGGATGTTCGGGTCGGCCGGCATGGCGTTCGTCGGCTCGCTGCCGGTGTTCACGAACTTCTGGGACCTGTGCGTGCGGCCGGATTTTCAGGAACTGTTCCGCACCACGACCAACCGCCTCGTGACCGAGGCCCACAAGGACTTCTGCGCCAACACCGCCTTCCGCTGGGACGTCTACGCCCGCGAGCCGCGGGCCATGCCCGACGTGGCCGACCGGCTCCGCGAAGCAGACGACCTCCACTTCCGCGTCGCCCGCCCCGGCATCACGCTGCCCTACCAGGCCAACCTCGGCGTCGTCACATCCACCGTACAGGGACCGCTCTATCAAACGCTGCTCGACGTGCTCGGCACCAAGAGCCTGCGGCTCTCCGCGCTCCTCGCCGACTCACGGCTCGCCGGCACGCCGCCGACCGAGCTCGTGCGGGCCGTGGACGCGGGCGTGGCGATGGGGCTGTTTGACGTGTCGGCCGGGCCCGTCCTGGAGACCGCCGGGGATCTCGATGGCACGATCTCGGTGCCGGCAGCGTTCAACCGCATGGTGCTGGCCTCCGACGCCCTGGCAGGCCGCACCGTGGCCCTGGCCAGCCCCGGCAGCGGCACCGGCCACACGCTCGGCGATTTTGATGCCGCGATCCTCCACGAGCTCGTCGCCGGCGGGGCAGACGGCCTGGCCTCGCGCATCGACGCCCGACTCACCGCCGCGGGCCGCACGCTGCAGAAGGACGGCAAAACGGTCACCGATCCGACGGAGCGGCAGGCGCTGGTGCGCACCGCGTGCGACGCATTCCGGACCACGAGCCTGCCGCAGCTGGTGCGGCTGGGCATCGTCGCCCCGGCCTGACGGCGAAAACATGTTGGGCACGGTGAGTGCAAAGCCCCCTCTCCCTCTGGGAGAGGGGCGATCGGGGCGGGCGCACACGCCTCGCGGAAGAGGCGCGATTGCTGTGCTGATTTTCCTTCTCCCTCTCCCTCTGGGAGAGGGCTGGGGTGAGGGTGCAGGGAATCTCCCCTGCGTCAGCAGCACCCTCACCCGGCCTGCGGCCACCCTCTCCCAAAGGGAGAGGGGCGATACAGAAGCTCCGGCGCCCGCCAACAAGATTCGCGCATCCTGCGCGGGCAGACTTGTTCGATAGTCTGCTAGCGGATCGGGACGAGCGGCGGGGCGTTGGCCGCGGGGGCGGTCGGCGGATAGTTCGGCACCGGCTGCGGCACGGCGGCCGGCGGCTGCGGCGGAGCGATCGGCTGGAGCGGCGCAGCGGCCGCCGGCGGCTGGAGGCCGACGGCCTGCTGGCCGGGCTGGGCGGCCGGCACCGGCTGCGGGCCGGCTGCCGCGGGCTGGGGCCGCGTGCGGGCGTCGAGGTCGGCGATGAGCTGCTGCACCTCGGGCCGGACGGCGAGCTGGTTGCCGTTGAACACGTCGGCCGGCGTGACCCCGAAGCGGCCGTAGAGCGCCGAGTTGGCATTGTTGTCGATCGACAGGTCGGCCCCGCCGAGCGAGACGCCGGCGAACAGGCCGCGGCTGCGGGCGTAGGAGTAGATCTCGGCACCGAGCCGGGCGTCGGTGCCGGCATTGGCCTGCCGTCCGATCGGACCGAGGGCCACCGCGGCGTCGGCCCCGAGCGTCACCTTCTGGCCGTTGAGGATGCCCTGCAGGCTCTTGGGCGTGGCGAACACGAGCACGATGTCGGCCGCCTGCACGCCCGCCTGGAAGCCGACGCTGCCGCCGCCCATCGTGACCATCACCGGCGCCGACCAGCTGCGGTCGGCCTTGCGGACCATGAGCACGCCGCGGCCGAAGTTCACGCCGAGGATGAACCCGCCCTTGACCATGTTGGGGAAGATCGCCACGCCCTCGGCCGACTGGAGCATCGCCGGCGGGATCGACTCGATCTGCAAGCGGCAGAACTCGTCGAGGGACTGCCGTGCGCTGACGACCGTCTGCACCTCCTGTCCACCCAGCCCCGGCTGCGGCGCGGGCTGCTGCAGATAGATGGGCTGCTGCGGCGCCTGGCCGTTGACCGACCCCGCGGCACCGATCACGCCCGCCGCCATGGCAAGCACAAAACCGAACCGGCAACACGGCTGTCGCATGGCGAATCCTTTCGCGGATACGGGGGCCAGACTGACGACAGCCTAGTCCCCCGAGCCCCCCGCGGTCGACGCCAGTTTTACGACGCCGGACGTGCAAAATCCGCCGTAATTCGCGATTGAAAAGGCGGTCATGCGGAGAATCCCGAAAGCCCCTCGCGAAAGCGAGGGGATCGACGCGACGCCAACATTCACGGCTCAATAAAGGAGGCGAGCCATGCCCGACGCCGTGAAGCCCGAGGAATGAAGGAGGCGGCCCGATCCCGATGCCGTGAAGCCCGAGGCGCGAAGGAGGCGAGCCGATCCCGATGCCGTGAAGCCCGAGGCGCGCAAGCGGTAGCCGATCCCGATGCCGTGAAGCCCGAGGCGCGAGCCGAGGGAATACGGTTCGTTTCACGAGAGGTGACGCGTATTCCCTCAGCTCGCGCTTCGGGCTTCCCAGCAACCGGACACGACGTGCACGGCGCCAGGCCCGGAGGGCCGGGTCAACTCCAGCGGGCGGAGGCCCGCAAGGCAAAAATCGCACGATGCGATGTTTTGCCTGAAACCAGTCGCCGCTACAGGCTGCCGAGCCGGCCGTGGGCTTCGAGGAGGAGCGCCTCCGTCTCCTCCCACCCGATGCACCCGTCGGTAATCGAGACGCCGTAGGCCAGCTGCGACCGGTCCTGCTGCACCGGCTGACTGCCGGGATTGAGGTTGCTCTCGAGCATCATGCCCACGATCGAGCGGTCGCCGGAGATCCGCTGCTCGAGCACGTCGCGCCACACGACCGACTGGCGGCGATGATCCTTGCCCGAGTTGGCGTGGCTGCAATCGACGACCACGCGGGCCGGGAGGCCGGCCGCCTCGAGAAGCCGCCGGGCCTCGTGGAGCACCTCGGGGGAGTAGTTCGAGCCGCTGCGGCCGCCACGCAGCATGAGCACGCCGAAGGGATTGCCCGTGGTCGAGACGACGCACGTGCCGCCGTCGTTGTCGATGCCCAGGAAGCTGTGGGGCGTGCGGGCCGCCTGCATGGCGTCGATCGCCGCCTGGAGCGAGCCGTCGGTCGCGTTCTTGAACCCCACCGGCATCGAGAGGCCGCTGGCCATCTGCCGATGGGTCGGGCTCTCGGTGGTGCGGGCACCGATGGCCCCGAGCACGATCGTGTCGGCGATGTATTGCGGGGTGATCGGCTCCAGGAACTCCGTCGCCGTCGGCAGGCCCAGACCGGCGATCTCGATGAGCAGCCCGCGGGCCAGCCGCAGGCCGGTGGCGACGTCGAACGTGCCGTCGAGGTGCGGGTCGTTGATCAGCCCCTTCCAGCCGACGGTGGTCCGCGGCTTCTCGAAATACACCCGCATGATCACCAGCAACCGGTCGGCGACGCGGTCGGCCAGGCCCCGCAGGCGGCCGGCGTATTCGCGGGCGGCGTCGAGGTCGTGGATCGAGCACGGGCCCACGACCGCCATCAGCCGGGGATCCGCGCCGGAGAGCACCTGCTCCACTGCCTGCCGCCCCGCCACGATCGTCCGCCGCGCGGCGTCGTCGATGGGCAGCAAGGCACACAGCCGCGCGGGCGGCACGAGCGGCTCGAGGCTGCGGATGCGGAGGTTGGCGGTGCCCGGTGCAGACTCCGGCGGCGCGGCTGACGGATGCATGAAACAACTCTACACCACGGAACGCCGCCGCGGACGCCCCGGGGTTTGACCGACCCCGAAAACGCTGGTTCAATCCGGAAACGGCCGACGCTGGCGGCGGCCGGGATCGATTTCGAGAGCCGCGGCGGACGGGAAGGAGCTCGCACCGTGACCAAGCATGTTTTCGTGACCGGGGGCGTAGTCAGCTCGCTCGGCAAGGGGCTCACCTCGGCCGCGATCGGCATGCTCCTCGAGGCCCGCGGCCTGCGGGTGCGGATGCAGAAGCTCGATCCCTACATCAACGTCGATCCGGGCACCATGAGCCCGTACCAGCACGGCGAGGTGTACGTGCTCGACGACGGCAGCGAGACCGACCTCGACCTCGGCCACTACGAGCGGTTCACCGCCACCCACCTCACCCGGCAGTGCAACTACACGACCGGCCAGATCTACCTCTCGGTGATCAACAAGGAACGGCGCGGTGAGTTTCTCGGCAAGACGGTGCAGGTCATCCCGCACATCACCAACGAGATCAAGGACGTCGTCACGCAGCTCGCCGGGCCCGACACCGACGTGGTGATCACCGAGATCGGCGGCACCGTCGGCGACATCGAGAGCCTGCCCTTCCTGGAGGCGATCCGGCAGATCCCGCTGCAGGTGGGCCGCGAAAACTGCATCTTCATCCACCTCACGCTCGTGCCCTACCTCAAGGCCGCGGGGGAGCTGAAGACGAAGCCCTCGCAGCACTCCGTGGGCCTGCTCCGCCAGATCGGCATCCAGCCCGACATCCTCGTGTGCCGCACGGAGCGCGGCCTCGACGTCTCCGACCGCGAGAAGATCGCGCTGTTTTGCAACGTGCCGCTCGACTCGGTGATCGAGGAGCGCGACAAGGACTTCTCGATCTACGAGGTGCCGCTGTCGCTGCAGTCGAACCGCATCGACGAGATCATCCTCCGCCGCTTCGGGCTCCAGGCCCCGCCGGCCGCGCTGGATGAGTGGCACGAGATCCTCCATCGCCTGCGGAACCCCGAGCACGAGGTCTCGATCGCCCTGGTCGGCAAGTACGCCGAGCACCGCGACGCCTACAAGAGCATCTACGAGGCCCTCGACCACGGCGGCATCGCCTGTCGGACGCAGGTCCGCGTGCAGCCCATCAAGAGCGAGGACATCGAGCGCGAGGGGGCCGAGCGGCTCCTGGCGGGCTTCGACGGCCTGCTCGTGCCGGGCGGCTTCGGCGAGCGCGGCATCGAGGGCAAGGTGGAGGCGATCCGCTTCGCCCGCGAACGGCGGCTGCCGTTCCTCGGCATCTGCCTGGGCATGCAGTGCGCCGTGATCGACGTCGCCCGCAACCTGGCCGGCCTCGAGGGGGCCCACTCCACCGAGTTCGCCCGCAACACGCCGCATCCGGTGATCTGCCTGATGGACGAGCAGCACGCCGTCGTCGACAAGGGGGGCACGATGCGGCTCGGCGCCCAGCCGGCCGTGCTCGCCGAGGGCACGCGGGCCGCCGCCGCCTACGGCACGACGCGGATCTCCGAACGCCACCGCCACCGCTACGAGTTCAACTCCAAGTATCGCGCCGCCCTCGAGGAGGCCGGGCTCGTGATCGCCGGCACGAACCCGTCGGGCTCGCTCGTGGAGATCGTCGAGCTGGCCGATCACCCGTGGTTCGTCGCGGTCCAGTTCCATCCCGAGTTCAAGAGCAAGCCGACGGCCGCCCATCCGCTGTTCACGGGCCTGGTGGCCGCGGCGGTGGAACGGCACGCCGGCAGCGCCTGGGTCGCCGAGTCCTGACCGGCGGTCTCCGCCTTCACCACCTGGAGCAGACGCATGACCGACGAGATTGCAAATGGTGACGCCGCCGCCGGCCCCCAGACGCCCCCGGCGACGTTCGAGTTTCTGATCCACACGCTGTTCACGCAGGCCCTGATGGCCCTGGGGCGGATCCCGAACCCGATCACGAAGCAATCACTGAAGAACCTCGCCACGGCCCGGCACTTCATCGACACGCTCGTGATGCTCGAGGCCAAGACCCAGGGCAACCTCACGACCGAGGAACAGCGGCTCCTGGAGGAGATCCAGCACCAGCTGCGGACGATGTACGTGGAGGCCCGGGCATGACAGCCGTGCTCCGGGCGGCCGCGGTGTGCGTGGCTCTGCTGGCCGCCGCCGGCGGGCTGGCGGCCGCCGACCTGCAGGTCGAGCGCGGCCCGGACCGCGTCACCGTGACCGTGGACGGCAAGCCCTTCACCGCCTACGTGTTCGCCGGCCATCGCAAGCCGATCCTGTTTCCGGTGATCGGCCCGGGCGGTGCGGCGATGACCCGGTCCTGGCCGCTCGTCGAGGGCGTGGCCGGCGAGCCGCACGACCATCCGCATCACGAATCGATCTGGTTCACGCACGGGGACGTCAACGGGGCCGACTTCTGGGCCTCGCACCCGGCGGCCCATTCCCCGAAGCAGCGCGTTGACAACCGCGTCGAGCACGTCGAGCTCGTCGCCTGCGCGGGCGGGCCGGAGGCCCGGATCGAGACGCGGAACCGCTGGGTGAAGGCCGACGGCGCGGTCGTGTGCACCGACTCCCGGACGGTGCGGTTCGCCGCCGACGGCGACGCCCGCACGATCGATTACGCGCTGACCATCCACGCCGACCAGGGCCCCGTGACCTTCGGCGACACCAAGGAGGGCACCTTCGGCATGCGGGTGCCCGTCACGCTGCAGACCAAGGACGCCAACGGGTCGCGCGGCGCCGCCGGCCACATCCTCGACTCCGAGGGCCGGCGCGACGCCGCCGTCTGGGGCAAGGCCGCCCGCTGGGTCGCCTACTGGGGGCCCGTCGATGGCCGCACGGTGGGCGTGGCGATCGGCGACCATCCGGCCAACCTCCGGCATCCGAGCCGCTGGCACGCCCGCGACTACGGGCTGGTCGCGGCCAACCCCTTCGGCCTCCACGACTTCACCGGCGTTCCCCAGGGCAGCGGCAGCTACACGCTGGCGGCTGGAAAGTCGCTGACGTTCCGGTATCTCGTCGTGCTCCACGAAGGCGACCCCGAGACGGCGGGCATCGAGCATCGCTGGAAGCGCTGGGCCGACGCCACGCGGGAGAACCGGCCATGACGGCGCGGCTCCTCGACGGCCGGGCTCTCGCGCAGCGGATCGAAGCCACGCTCCGCGACGAGGTGCGGACCTTCGCCGACATGTTCCACCGCCGGCCGCGGCTGGTGGTCGTGCTCGTCGGCGACCTGGCGGCCAGCGCCTCCTACGTGAAGAGCAAGGCCGCGGCCGCGGCCCGCGTGGGCATCGACGCGGAGGTGATCTCCGTGCCCGCGACCGCCGGCACGGCCGAGCTCGTGGCCCTCGTGGCGGCGATCGCCCGCGACGAA
>JBIJCJ010000074.1:0-15811 GCA_044344765.1 Pirellulales bacterium
GTCCGGGGCGTTGGAGTTGATCGGCCGGCCCACCGGGCTGCCGAACTGCGTGATCACGACCTGCTCCGTCTGGTCCACCGTGTAGGCGCAGCCGAAGACCACGATCGCCGCCGCGACCGCCGCCACGACGCCGAGAGGCGAGACGAGGAAGTCGCCGACGCGGCGGGCGAACTGGAGCAGCGGATGGTTGATCGGCAGGGGGCTCATGGCGCGGCCCTCGGCGCGGCGGGCTCGGGGGGCCGGATGTTCATCAGCGGGAGGAACTGCCGGGCGTCGGCGTCGAGGATGATCTTGCCGCCGAGCCGCGGGATGACGTCGGCCATCGTCTCGAGGTAGAGCCGCTGCCTCGTGACCGCGGGGGCCTTCTCATACTGCTCGAGCAGCGCGCGGAAACGGGCGACGTCGCCCTCCGCCTCGTTGACCCGCTTGAGCGCGTAGCCCTCCGCGGCACTGATCTCCTTGGCCGCCTCGCCGCTGGCCCGGGGCACGACCTTGTTGTATTCGCCGTTGGCCTGGTTGATCATCTGCTCCCGCTCCTGCTGGGCGCGGTTGACCTCGTCGAACGATCGCTGCACCGGCGCGGGCGGGTGCACGTTCTTGAGCTGCACCTGCTGCACCCGCAGCCCCATCCGCAGATCCTGGACGAGCGCCGTGAGCTTGGCGATGGCGTCGTTCTCGATGCCCTGCCGGCCGATCGTCAGCACCTCGTCCACGGTGCGGTCGCCGACCACCTCCCGCATCACGCTTTCGGCGAGGTCGCGGAGCGTGGGGCCGGGCTCGCGCATGTGGAAGAGATAGAGTTCCGGATCGGAGATCTCGTATTGCACGACCCACTCCACGTGGGCGGCGTTGAGGTCGCCGGTGACCATGTCGCTCTCGCGGCGGCTCTCCTGGGAGACCTGGTCGGGGTTCGTGGCCCCCGGCGAGCCGAAGCCGAACTCCATCTTCAGCTGCCGCTTGACCGGCAGGATCGTGACCCGGTCGATGCCGAAGGGCAGCTTGAGGTGCAGGCCGGGGCCGGTGGTGCCCACGAACCGGCCGAAACGCTGCACCACGCCCACGCTCTCCGTCCCCACGGTGTAGATGCCGCGGGCCAGGCCGCCGACGAGGAGCAGGCCGAGGGCCGCCGCGGCGATCCAGGGCAGGGGGATGCCGCCGCCGGGAGGCGGAGCGGCACGGCGGGGAAACTGGGGAAAATCAGCCATGGCTGGGAGCCTATCCTCGATCGGGCAGCCTGTCGAATCGCCGTCTGTGGCGGTGCCAGCGTGCCGATCCACGGCGGGCGCGATATCGTGTCCGGACCGCCCCCTGGTACCGCTTCGGAGACAATCTCATGCAGTCCGTCACCCGATTTTTCATCCCCGCCCTCTGGCTGGCCGCGTCCCTGGCGACCGCCGCCGATCCATGGCTCACGCTGCCCGGTGGAGAAGGGCCGGGCCGGGGAAAGAAGGTCGTCCTCGTCAGCGGCGACGAGGAGTACCGCAGCGAGGAGGCCCTCACCCAGCTCGGCAAGATCCTCGCCCGGCATCACGGCTTCGACTGCACGGTCCTGTATGCGATCGACCCGGCCACCGGCGCGATCGCCCCCGACACCCTCGACAACATCCCCGGCCTCGAGGCGCTGCGGAAGGCCGACCTGATGGTGATCGCCACCCGGTTCCGCAACCTGCCCGACGAGCAGATGCAGGAGATCGACGCCTACCTGCGGGCCGGCAGGCCGGTGGTCGGGCTGCGAACGGCGACGCACGCCTTCAACATTCCCGAGGGCCGTCGCTTTCACCACTACACCTGGAACCACAAGGGTGAGGCGATGCCGCAGGGCTTCGGCCGCCAGGTGCTCGGCGAGAGCTGGCTTTCGCACCACGGCCGTCACGGCAAGGAGAGCACGCGGGGCCTGGTGGCCCCGGGGGCGGCGGAGCATCCGATTCTCCGCGGCATCAACGACGGCGACATCTGGGGGCCGACTGACGTGTATGGCGTGCGTCTGCCGCTGCCCGGGGACGCGAAACCGCTGATCCTCGGCCAGGTGCTCACCGGGATGCAGCCCGGCTCGCCCCCCGTCGCGGGCCCGCAGAACGAGCCGATGCTGCCGGTGGCCTGGACGAAAACCTACGCGCTCGCCGGAGGCCCCGCGGGCCGCGTGTTCGCGACGACCATGGGGGCGGCCACCGACCTGGTCGCCGCCGGCACCCGCCGCCTGCTCGTCAACGGCTGCTACTGGGCCGTGGGACTGGAGGCGGAGATCCCGGCCGCGACGAACGTCGATCTCGTGGGCGAGTTCGTGCCGACGGCGTTCAGCTTCAAGGGGGCCCGGCAGGGCGTGCTGCCGGCCGACCTGCGGTAGCGGCGGGGCTGTTCACCCGCGGACACGCATCCGCCTGCCGATCGTTTCGCCCGCCTCGGCAACGAGCCCGCCGATCTCTCGGAAGGAGGCCTTCGGGAGTCGCTGCGCGGGAGCCGACACCCAGACGGTGGCGATGCATGCACCATCGGCCGTGCGGATTGGGGCCGCGACGCAGTGGATGCCCGGGTGGGCTTCGGCATGGTCGGTAGCGTAGCCCCGCGCGAGGATGGCGTCGCACTCGCTTGCGAGGTCCACGCGGCTGGTGATCGTGCGTTCGGTGCTTGCCCGGAGATCGAGCCGGTCGATGGTCGCCTGCCGCTCGGCAGCCGGCATCCAGGCGAGCAGGAGCTTGCCGGGGGCGTTGTCGTGAAATGCGAACTGCAGACCGATATCGACGGCGATCCGCAGCGACTCGAGACCCTCCGCGTGGGCGACGACCACGCCACCGGAGTCGAGCCGGACGCCCACCTGCACGGTCTCGCGGGTCCGGTCGCGTACCACCCGCATCGGCTCGAGGGCCGCCTCGTGCAGCGGCATTCCCGCGATCCGGGGCCGACCGAGCTCGAGCAGCCGGTGGGTCAGCTCGAAACGCATGGTCGTCGGCTCCCGGGACAGATAGCCACGGGCCCAGAGTGTCTGCGTGATCCGGAAGACGGCATTCTTCGGCAGGCCCAGGGCCGTGCTCAGCTCCGACAGCGTCTGGCCGCGGTCGGCGGCCTTGAGTCTCTCCAGGATGTCGAGCGCCCGGTCGACGGCGGGAACGTCGCCGGCCCTCTCGGGCCGTGCCATTTTCGTCGTCATGATCATGGTGGGTTTCATCCGTTCAGCCGCAGAGCTCTCAGCCGCAAAACTCTTCGAGCGGCTGCCTGGCGTCTCCGAAGTGGTCGAGTTCGAGGCCGGCGTTTCGCGCCATCGAGAGGAAGAGCCGGTTGAGCCGGCGGTCGCTCGCCGAGCTGAAATCGAGCACGCGGCCGGTCTTCAGGCGACCGCCCGCCTGTCCGGCCGTCAGCACCGGCAGCCGATTCGCGTCGTGGTTGCCCGTGAACATTCCAGAGCTCACGAGGATCTGGCTGTTGTGGAGGAGCGACTCGCCGCCCTCGTCCGTGGCCTTCAGTTTCCGGAGAAAGCCGGCAAGGACGGTCGAGAGATAGGCGATGATGTCGGCGTGCGGATGGTCGCCGCCGTGGCTGATGTCGTGGTAGGCGTTGGCCGCCTTCTCGACGACCTTCTTGTAGCTCGCATCCGACCGCTCGTTGTTGAGCATCACCGTGCCGATCCGAGTGCGATCCATCCGGAAGGCGAGGGCGAGCACGTCGACCATCAACTGCGTCCGCTCTGCGATGTCGGGATAGGGCCGGTCGGAAGGCCGGTCCATGTCGGGGCTGGAAAGGGCCGGATGCCAGGCTGCGTCGGCGGCCGTGACGAAGCTGCGGTCGATCCGCCGCTCGAGGTCACGGATCGACTCGAGATAGTCGTCGAGCCGCCGCTGGTCGGCCGTGCTCACCTCCCGCCGCAGGTCGCGGGCGTCGCCGAGCACGACGTCGAGAATCTTCTTCGTCGAAGCGCCGCGGCCGCCGCGGCCGGTCACGCTGTCGAAGGCCAGGGCCGGATTGAACTCCCGGGGCACCGGCACGGTCTCGGATTTCCAGGAGATGTTGTTGAGGTAGACGCTCGCGTAGCCCACGTCGTTGCCGGGGCACGGCGGCTCGCAGCTCAGGTTGAGGCTCGGCAGGAACGTCTCGCCGCCGATCTTCCGGGAGAGGAGATGGTCAAAACTCTCGGCGATGCGGACGTCGGTCGTGCTGTGGTTGGCCTTTGCCCCGCTGAGCATCGACGCCGCCTTCGCGCCGTGCGTGCCGTTTTTTTCGCCATCAGGATGGAAGAGGCCGTGGGCGACGTTGATGTCCTGCGCGAGACCGGCCAGCGGCGCGAGGCCGAAATCGAAATCGATCCCGCCGTCGGCCGCCTGCTTCGTCTTGTCCCAGCCACGGACGCCGTTGGCGATGTAGAAAAACGCGAATCGCTGCGGCGGCCCGGCATCGGCCTGGGCCGCGGTCGCTGCCGCCGCCTGCAGGCTCTCGAGCCAAGGCAGGCAGAGGCTCACCCCCATCCCGCGAAGCACACGGCGGCGACCCAAAAGACCGGCCGATCGGGAGGCAACGTTCTTCATGACTGCTCCTTTGTTCCTGCTGGAGTGTACCGTCTCGGAAGGAGTTCTCGCCCTTTGAACATCGGCGTCTCAGCGTCGGAACCGGAATTGGCGGCTGAGCACCACCCGTTGCACGAGCGTGGAAAACCGGTAGTCGTTTTTCGGTAGCTCCGCCACGATCTCGTCGAGAATCGGCCGGTCGCTCACCAACGCCCCTCGGTTGAGGGCGTAGCCCAGGAAATGCCGAGCCATGCTGCGGAGGGTCTCCGTCTCATGGTCCCGCAGGTAATCCCGCAGGCCGTCGAACCCCGCGATCGCCCTGCCGTCGGCGTCCTCGATGGCCACCAGGCGGGCGACCGTCTCCGCCGGCCGCCGCCGGCCGTTGGCCTCGAAGGCCTCGAGCGCGTAGCCGTAGGGATCGATCCGGCGGTGACAACCGGCGCAGGCCGCGTCGCGGCTGTGACGCTGCAGCTGCTCGTGCAGGCTGAGGCTCGTGGCCGACACCGGCTCGTCGGGCAGGGGCGTCACGTTCGGCGGTGGCGGCGGGATGTGGCGGCCGAGCAGCCGTTCCGCCACCCATGCGCCGCGATTGGTGGGGCTCGTTCGCTTCTGCCGGCTGTTGTTGATGAGGATTGCCCCGAGGCCCAGGACGCCACCCCGGCCCGCCGGCCGCATGTCGGCGACCGTGAACCCCTCGAGCGGCGCGGCCGCTCCCGCAAGCTCCCGCGACAGCCCGGCATCCGCGGACGCCACCGACGCCGCGAACTTGAAATCGGGCTTGTCTTCAGGGCGATAGTAGGCCCGCAGCGTGGCGTCGAGGAAGCTGTGGCCGCCGGCGATGATGAGGCGAACGTCGCGATCGTTGCGGACGATGTCGGTGAAGAATGCGGTCGCCTCGCCATGCAGGGCGCGACGGACCTCCGGCGTAAACTCGGGAAACACGCTCGCGTCGGGGCCGCGGCTGCTGGTGGCGAAGCCGACAAAACCGAGCCACTCCCCGAAGAAGTGCTCGACGATTCCCGTGCCGCCGGCCTTCGGGTCGGCGAGCATCCGCCGGACCTGCGACTTGAGCACTTCGTCGCGGACGAGGCTGCCATCGGCCGCGTGCCGGCGGAGTTCTTCGTCGGGCAGCGACGCCCAGATCGTCAGGCTCAGACGCGTGGCCAGCTCCCAGGGTGACACCGGCGCCTCACCCCCTGCCGCGAGGCCCCGCTCCATCCGGTACAGGAAGTGCGGCGACACGAGCACGCTCGTCAGCAGCGCCCGCAGCACTCCTTCGGCATCCTGCAGGGCGAGCGGGCCGGTCTCCTCGTAGGCCGTCGCCAGCCGGCCGCGTTCCGCGGGCGTGAGCGGCCGCCGCCAGGCCCGCGACGCGAAGTCCTCGACGGCGGCGAGCGTCTGTTCCCGCCAGAAGGCGGCATCATCGGCCGCGGCACGGCGATAGAACTGCCAGCGTTCGAAAAGGTCGTAGGGCACGACGCCGTGGCCGTGGTCCGGCTCGCCCGGATAGGCCGCGCCGCCGGCGGGCCGTCGGCCGGCGAGGATCTTCTGCACGGCGGGCGGGTCGTCGCGGTCGGCCTCGGGCACACCGAACCGCTCCTCGAACCGCTTGAGCCTCAGCGGATGCTCGCCGCAGAGCATCGCGTTGTATCGCCAGAGCGTGTCGGCCCGCTGCCGTTCGGCGTCGCTCATCGCCCACTCCTTCATCCGCGCGTCGTCGCGGAAGTACGCCATCTCGGCAGGCACGTCCCGCACCCGGTCACCGCTGAAGGGGGCCATCTGCAGCGGCGCCAGCGGGGGCCAGCGCAGCAGCATCGCCGCAAGCCCTTTTTGAACCGCCTCGCCCGTCGCGGGATTCGCCACCATCCAGGCGATTTCGATGCGTTCTCCCTTCCCGGTGGGCAGCTGCACGAGCTTCGCGAAGCCAGGGAGATCGAGACCCTTGCGTTCGCGGCAGATGCCGATCCGCAGCAGCGTTTCGTCGCCGCTGGCCGCCACGGGGAAGACCAAGTCGGCCGTGATGCCGGTGCGGAACTTTCCATCCGCGTTGAACAGGTCGAGCTGGTTCAGCTCCACGACGTCGATCTTCAGGCAGATCGATCCGGAGATCTTCAGGGCGGGCAGCGATTTTTTCTCCTCACCGAAGCCGGCGAATGCATGCTCCTCCCAGGCCGGGGCCGTCGAAACGCCTGTCTGCCTGCCGGCCGCGACGGAGAGCACCTCGACCGCCTCCTGCGGCAGCGGCCGGTAGGACGAGCTCTTCGTCTGACGTGCCTTGCCATCGACCGTCTCGGTCCGGGTCTCGGTGACACGAATCTGCGGCCAGCCCAGCCAGCCGGCGACGGGCTGGCCGCCGGTCAGCGGCCAGTATGGCTCTTGTTGCACGGCGACGAAGACCGGGAACTCTTCGAGCGGGACCTTCTGCATGCGGCGGGCTTCGACCATCCGCGCGGGAACCGCCGTGAAGAGCGGCTCCCGCGCGAACATGAAGGTGCCTCGTTGCGCGGCCTGTGTTCGAGGG
This sequence comes from Pirellulales bacterium, assembly GCA_044344765.1. Lineage (GTDB taxonomy): Bacteria > Planctomycetota > Planctomycetia > Pirellulales > UBA1268 > QWPN01. The sequence goes on from JBIJCJ010000074.1 coordinate 7,015, forward strand.
GTTGGAATCCGGCCGCCTGGGTAGGCGAGGTTCCCGCGGACGAGATCGCAGAACCACGCTCCGGCGGTGTCGCAGGCGAGGCTGATCGCTGCGGGCGGCTCGTCGGTCCAGGCTGTGGGCTTCGGGAGGGCCTTGACCGGCCCGACCCATGCTCGATGCTCGAGGCTGTCGGGCGGGCAGGTGGTCCACCGGTCCCAGACGGTTTCGAGAAACCTGGGATTCAGCTCCATCCGCTCAGCCAGCTGCGGCAGGACGGCCTGCGGATCGGGGGCGGCCGTCGCCAGCCAGATCGCGGTCATGTAACGGCCGAAACCCTTCCACGATCCTTCGACCTCCGCGTTTTTTCCGCGGACGGCCCGCTCGTCTCCCGGCGCCGTGGTCAATTTTCCCTTCCCGAGATACAGGCCGCCGAGCACGCGGGCATGGAGGGTCATCAGGTCGATGATCGAAGCGTCCTCCCGCACCCGTGGCGAGGCGATCTTTCCGGGCGGGTCGAACACGAGCCGTCCCCGCTCGTCGAATCGGGCATGGTCGGTGACGCGGCTGGCGAGCGCGAGATATTTGTCGAGCAGCGACGCCGTCATCGAACTCTGCGCGGAGCCGATGTTGGTGAAGCCCTCGCCGCCGGTCGTGTCCTGTCCGAGCAGATCGCGGATCGGGATCGCCTGCCCGGTGAGGTCGCGGACCATGTTCTCGAGTTCCAGGATCGTCAGCCGCCGCCCGGCCACGCTGCCCGGATCGCCGGCCCGTGCGAGCACGAGCCGGTCGAGGTGGCCTCGGGCCCAGGCCTCCAGCTCCTGCCGCTGCGCGACCGTCGGCTGCGGCTCTTCTTCCGGCGGCATGGCCGCGTCGTGCAGGACGTCGACGAGTTTTTCCCACGTCGTCTCCGGAAACGCCGCCGGCCCCAGGTCGAGCCGGAACTGCGCCTCCGCCTTCGCAGCGCCGTGGCAGCGGACGCAGAAGCGGCCAAGATGGGCGGCAGCCGCGGCGTCGCTGATCGACGGGTCGGCTGCGTCGGCGCGGGCGGCGTTCGGGAATGACGCGGATACCGCCCATGCTGCCAAGAGCATCGAGATCGAAAGCCGGTGCATGCCGTCTCGGCCGTCTGGAGTCGGCCGCCGCGAAGATTGACGAGCCTGAAACATCAGCCGCTCATCACCGTCACCCCAATCATCGAAATTCTACCCACGAAACTCGTTGCAATTGTAGAACTGTGTCGAGGGAACGCAAATTCCCGCGACGGCTATCGAGTCTTGAACGTCGATGGCCTGTCGATCCCCGCTTCTGTGGGTGGCGTTCGGGACCCGGCAGATGCCCTTTTTCGATCGCCAAGACGCGCAGACCGCGTAGAATGGGCCTTTTCTTCCGGAGTGGCGAACATGAAACAGCGGTTGGCGATCGTCGCCTCGATCCTCACGTGCTTCGCGGTCGTGGCCGCGGAACCTGCTACGGCCCCCCTGCCCAGCATCTTCAACGGCACCGATTTCACCGGCTGGAAACTGCCCGCCGAGCCGCACTGGACCGTGAAGGACGGGGTGATCGTGGGCGAGAACGGCCCGGAAAAGAAAGGCTCGAGACTCTACACGGAGCGATCGTATGGCGACGTGGCGTTCGAACTCGACGTGCGCTCCAGCGGTGTGATCGACAGCGGCATCATGCTGCGGAAGCCGGAACTGCAGTTGCAGATCGGCGTGTCGCGGAGCCTGAAGCGCGACATGACCTGCTCCTTCTATACCGGGACGTATCCCGAGGAGGCGCGGGCCGCGGGCGTCGAGAAGCTGCTCAAACCCGGTGACTGGAATCGCATCCGCGTCGAGGCCCGCGGCGATACGTTCACCGTGTGGCTCAACGGCACCCAGGTCTCGCGGTACACCGATGCCAAGTACGCCGCACCGGCGCCGATCGGGCTGGAGATGCATGCCAACGTGGAGATGCGGGTCGAGTTCCGCGACATCCGGGCAAAGCCGCTCGACGAGTGACCGCCCGCCTGGGGCAGCCGGAAACTCTCAGGCTGCGGATCGATGGCCTGTGCGGGCGGCGCGGACCCGCCGGCGGCACAGCCACAGCACCGCGCCGCCCGCGGCCGCCAAGGCCACCGCGGAGGGCTCGGGCACGACGGCCCAGGCGAGTCCGTACTCCTGCGACGCGTAGCTCGATCCCTCGGGTGACAGGTCGAACAGATTCTGGCCGTAGTTCACCCGGATCTCATACAGCCCGAGCGCGGGCAGCGTGAACGACAGGTGCTCGGTGGTGTTGACGAGGCTCGTGCTGCGGGCGATCAGTGTGGACGTGCCGCTCGTGGTGATGTCCCACACCGAGAGGTCGAGGTCCGCCTGGGCGAGGTCCCGGTATTCGCCGTTCCCTTCGTCGAGCGTCTGATTCCAGGTGCGGCTGCGGTTCCAGGAGAGCGTCGCGTTGAGGGTCATCTCCAGCGGATCGGAGACCGTGAAGCGGTAGCGGGTCGCGTCCCCGAGGATGATCGTGCCCAGGTCCCAGCCGACCGGCATGACGGCCGCGGACGAGCCGCTGACCAGGCCGACCACGTCGCGATTTCCTGTCACGTACTGCTCGTACCCCCGGTTCAGGTCGAGACGACCGGCTCCGGTGTCGTAGTCGAGCCCCTGCGTCGTGGTGATCACGCCGTCCACCAGTCTCTGGCCGTTGTTCCAGGTGGACGGCTTCGTCGCCGAGTTCAGCAGCACGCTCTTGATCACGACGTTCGTCCGTGCCGCGTCGGACACGCCGACGAACTCGGTCATCGACCGCGCCGCGCTGACCAGCAACGTCGCGCCGCCGGCGACCAGGGGCGTCGCAAAACTCGTCCCGGCCAGGCCGACATAGTAGTAGTACGGGGCGTACTGGCCCGTGTCGGGATCGATGGCGTAGGCGGCCGACACGAGATCCACGCCCGGCGCCACGATGTCCACGCCGGCTCGGGCGTCAGGCCCGGCGGCCTGGTAGACCGTGGTGCCATCCCACCAGGCCGTCGGCAGCGGCCCCCGCGAGGAGAAGTCCGCCAGCTGACTGAAGGAGGTCGGATTGCCGAGGGCACCGACGGCGATCGAGTTGTAGCCGCTGGCCGGCCCGCCGAGATATCGGCCGGCCGGGGTGGCCGCGGTGCCCGAGTTGCCAGCGGCCACGACGAACGTCGTCCAGCGGTTCGTGACGGCCAGCGAATCGACGAGTCCGGTCATCGTGTCGAGCCCTGCCGGATCGGGCGTCACGCCGATGCTCGCCGACACCACGTCGCCCAACTGGGCGGCCTGCCGAAACCCATGGCTCACGCTCGTGCCCGACGTCTGAAAAGAGCCGTCCCCGTCGAGCTGCGTGGCGATCGCGGCGGAGCCGAGCGTGGTGAAGGGCGCGATGCCCAGCTGATACCAGTAGAGCGGGCCGCCAGGGCGGCCTCCCACCAGCATCGCGCAGGCCGTCGCATGGCCGTCGGGAGTGCTGACCGCATCGGACGAATGCGTGGTCACGGACAGGTTGGTCAGCGCGTCATGGCCCGACCATGCCAGGCCTGCATCCACGACCCACGCGTTGGTGTTCTGGCCAACGATGTTGGCGTCGTAGAACCGCAGCGCTCCGATCACCTCGGCGATGTTGACGGCCTGCCCTGCCGGATCGGGCGTCGTGATCGCCAGCGACCGGAAATCCATGATCGATGTGAGCGGCGGCAAGGCACCCGGTCCGACCGTCGTCGGCAGGGAACCGCCGTCCGCGAGCTGCTGGCCGACCGCGATCGCCGGCACCTGCAGGACGGCAATCAGCCAGCAGCACGCCGCCAACCAAGCCGGAAACGGCATGCGGTCCGCCAAGAAGACCGGCCGAGAATAGTTGTCCGTGCCGAAGGTGCGCATGGGCATGATGGCGGTCACGGGTGCACCACCGCTGGGATTTTCCCATCCCGGTTCAGCATTCTTGCCATCACTATAGCCGCCCCTTCACGCGGCCGCTCAACCCGGGCGGGAGCGTGCGCGGGCACGGCGTGACGCCGGGGCCGGTGCCGCGGGGGAAGTGGGCGGCGCGGCGGTGAACGCCTCGAGCGCCTCGCCGGTGTGGCTCCGCAGCAGGTCGCCGGCGCCGTCGCGGTCTGCCTGCTGCCGCCAGCGGCGGGCGTGGATCACCAGGTCTTCCGGCGGGCCTTCGGTCACGATCCGTCCGCCGCCGGCGCCCGCCTCGGGGCCCATGTCGAGCACCCAGTCGGCCGCCTGGATGACCTCCAGGTTGTGCTCGATCACGAGCACCGTGTTGCCCGCATCGACGAGCCGCTCGAGCACGTGCAGGAGCTTCTCGATGTCGGAGAAGTGCAGGCCGGTCGTCGGCTCGTCGAGGATGTAGAGCGTGCTGCCGGTGCCCGGCTTGGCCAGTTCGCGGGACAGCTTCACACGCTGCGCCTCGCCGCCGGAGAGCTGCGGCGCGGGCTGGCCGAGCGTCACATAGCCGAGGCCGACGTCCACGAGCGTGGCCAGGATCCGGGCGATCGGCGGCACGGGCGCGAAGAACGCCGCCGCATCGGCCACGCTCATCTCCAGCACGTCGGCGATGCTTTTGCCGTGCCACTTGGCGTGCAGCGTCTCGGCGGAGTAGCGGCGGCCCTTGCAGGCCTCGCATTCCACCCACACGTCGGGCAGGAAATGCATCTCCACCCGCCGCTGGCCGAGCCCCTCGCAGGCCTCGCAGCGGCCGCCGGCGACGTTGAAGGAGAACGTCCGCGGCGCGAACCCGCGGGTCCGCGCCTCGGGCACCTTGGCATACAGCTGGCGGATGTGGTCGAAGACCCCGGTGTAGGTCGCCGGCGTGGAGCCCGGCGTCAGGCCGATCGCCTCCTGGTCCACGAGGATCACCCGGTCGATCGCCTCCAGCCCCTTCACGGCCGCGTGCCGGCCCGGCTGCTCGCGGGCCGCGTGCAGCCGCCGCGCCGCCGCCCGCCACAGCACCTCGAGCACCAGGGAGGTTTTGCCGCTGCCGCTGGGGCCCGTGACCGCCGCCAGCACGCCCAACGGAAACCGCGCGTCCACGCCGCGCAGGGTGCGGTGGGTGACGCCGCGGACCTCGATCCAGCCGGCGGGCACGCGGCGGCCGCGCTCCCGCTTTCGCGCCAGCACTGCGTCGCAGGCCCGCTTGTCCGCCAGGTACGGACCCGTGACGCTCGTCTTCATCTCGGCAAGCTTCGCTGGCGGTCCGTGGGCCACGATCCTGCCCCCCTCACGGCCGCTGCCGGGTCCGAAATCGACCGCCTCGTCGGCCGCCGCCACCACGTCGCGGTCGTGCTCCACCACGACCACCGTGTTGCCGAGGTCGCGAAGCTTGCCCAGGGCCGCCACGAGCCGGTGCGTGTCGCGCGGGTGCAGGCCGATCGTCGGCTCGTCGAGCACGTAGAGCACGCCGGTCAGGCCGCTGCCCACCTGCGCCGCCAGCCGGATCCGCTGCAGCTCACCACCGGAGAGACTGCCTGCCGGGCGGGCGAGGTCGAGATACTCGAGGCCGACGTCCACGAGGAACGACACCCGGGCGTTGAGCTCCCGAAGCAGATCGCCGGCGATCCGCTTCTCATCGGCGGCCAGTTTCACGGCGGCCAGCTCGCGCTGCAGCCGCCCCAACGGCATCCGGCACCAGACGTCGAGCGGCCGGCCCCAGAGCGTGACGGCGGCCGCGACGTCGGCCAGCCGGCTGCCGCCGCACTCGCTGCACGGCACCTCGTCCATGACCGCATCGACCTTGCCCCGCAGGGCGGCGACGAGCCGGGCCGCCTCCTCGCAGGCGGCCTCGAGACCCTGGAACTGGAACGAGAACCACACCGGACGCGAGGCACCCTCACCCGGCCTGCGGCCACCCTCTCCCAGAGGGAGAGGGGAGATGGTGGGTAGTGCGTCCTTTGGTTGGCGGCGCGAAGCGGTGACCTCTCTTGTTCGTGCCAGGGGGCTCTTTCCTTCTCCCTCTCCCTCTGGGAGAGGGCCGGGGTGAGGGTGACTGCCCGTCGGCTGCCCGCCGGGCGGAACGGGCACGTCGATCCATTTCTCGCCCGTGCCCTCGAAGAGCACCCGCAGCTGCAGTCCCGAGAGATCCGCCAGCGGCACGTCGAGCGGCAGGCCGGTCACCCGGCAGAGCGCCTCGAGCATCATCCGGCCCATCTGCCTGCCGGCCGGACCTTCGAGCGTGGGCCAGAGGTCGAGCGCGCCTGCGGCGAGCGAGAGGGACGGGTCGCGGACGAGGGCCTTGCGGTCCACGCCGGTCCGGGTGCCGAGGCCGTCGCAGCTCGGGCACCAGCCGAGCGGGCTGTTGAAGGAGAACTGCCGCGGCTCCAGCGGCTTGAAGCCGCGGCCGCAGGTCGGGCAGGCGAGCCGGCGGCTGTGCACCTCCACCGGCCAGTCGGGCTCCTCGGCCCCATCCACGGCCCGGGCCACGAGCATCGTGCCGTTCCCCGCGGCGAACGCCGCCTCGACGCTCTGCGCCAGGCGGCTGCGGTCGGCGGGGGAAACGGTGACGCGGTCGATGACGATCTCGATCCGGCTCTTCCGCTTGCGATCGACGACGGGCTTGTCGTCGAGCCGCACCGTCCGGCCGTCGATCCGCACCCGCACGTGCCCGGCCGCCAGCAGCGCCGCGAACAGCGCCTCGGGAGTCTGGCCGACCTTGAGTTCGGTCGGTGCCAGGAGCAGGAGCCGCGCGCCGGCGCCGTGCTCGAACAGCCGCTCCACCGTCTGATCGACGCTCTGCGCCCCCACGGGCGTGCCGCATTCCGGGCAGTGCATCGTGCCGAGCCGCGCGGCCAGCACGCGGAAGTGGTCGTACATCTCCGTGAGCGTGCCCACGGTCGACCGCGGCGTGCCGGTGCCCCCGCGCTGCTCGATCGCCACCGCGGGCGCGAGCCCCTCGATCTTCTCGAACAGCGGCTTGGGCACCTGGCCGACGAACTGCCGGGCGTAGGGGGACAGGCTCTCCACGTAGCGCCGCTGGCCCTCGGCGTAGAGCGTGTCGAAGGCCAGCGAGGTCTTGCCGCTGCCGCTCGGCCCGCAGCACACCGTCAGCGCCCCGCGCGGCACGTCGAGATCGACCTGCTTGAGGTTGTGCAGCGCCGCCCCGCGGATCGTGATCGCCGGCGGGCCGGGATCACGCGACGACTTCGTCACCGTGGCGAGCATCTCCTCGATCGCCGCCGCCGGGTCCGCGGCGGCCTTGCGGCGCACGGCAGGCTTGCGGGCCGGCCGCGATGCGGTGCGGCCCGCGGCGAGGATCGGCCCGAGGGCCCGCGCCGTATGCGAGGCCTTCACCTTCGCGACCTGCTCGGGCGTGCCCGTGGCCACGATCTGTCCGCCCCCGGCGCCGCCTTCCGGGCCGAGGTCGATCACCCAGTCGGCCCGCTTCACGACGTCGAGGTTGTGCTCCACGACGAGCACCGTGTTGCCGGCGTCCACGAGCCGCTCGAGCACCGTGAGCAGCTGCCGCACGTCGGCCATGTGCAGGCCCGTCGTCGGCTCGTCGAGGATGTAGAGCGTATTCCCCGTGGATCGTTTGGCGAGCTCGCGCGACAGCTTCACCCGCTGGGCCTCGCCGCCGGAGAGCGTGGGCGACGGCTGGCCGAGGTGCAGGTAGTCGAGGCCCACGTCGTGGAGCGTCTGCAGCTTGCGGGCGATGTCGGGGGCGTCGGCGAACAGCTCCAGGGCCTCGCCGATCTCCATCGTGAGCAGCTCGGCGACGTTCTTGCCCTTCCAGCGGACCTCCAGCGTGTCCTTCGCGAACCGGGCCCCGCCGCAGACCTCGCAGGTCATCCACACGTCGGCGAGGAAGTCCATGTCGAGCCGCACCGAGCCGTTGCCCTCGCAGGCCTCGCAGCGGCCGCCGGCCACGTTGAAGCTGAAGCGGCCGGCCTTCCAGCCGCGCTTCTTCGCTTCGGGCAGCATCGTGAACAGCGCCCGGATGTCGTCCCAGACCTTGACGTACGTCGCCGGGTTGCTGCGCGGCGTGCGGCCGATCGGCGACTGGTCGATGACGATCACCTTGTCGAGCGCTTCGGCCCCGTGAAGGGCGTCGAACGCGCCCGGGTTCGCCGCCTCGCTGCCCAGCCGCCGGCGCAGTTCGGGCTCGAGCACGTCGCCGACGAGCGAGCTCTTGCCGCTCCCCGACACACCCGTCACGCACACCAGCAGCCCGAGCGGGATCTCGACGTCGACGTTGCGGAGGTTGTTGTGGCGGACGCCCTCGAGCACGAGCGACGAGCCGCGCGGCTGGCGGCGCTGCTTCGGCACGGGAATCCCGTCGCGGCCGGCGAGGAACGCCCCTGTGACGCTCCGCGGGCTGCGGGCCACGTCGTCGGGCGTGCCGGCGGCCACCACCTCGCCGCCGCGCTTGCCCGGCCCGGGCCCGAAGTCGACGACCCAGTCGGCGGCGCGGATCGTCTCTTCGTCGTGCTCGACCACGACGACCGTGTTGCCCTTGTCGCGCAGGGCTTCTAGGGCGCCGAGGAGCTTGACGTTGTCGCGCGGATGGAGGCCGATCGACGGCTCATCGAGCACGTACAGCACCCCCGACAGGCCGGAGCCGATCTGGGCCGCCAGCCGGATCCGCTGGCTCTCGCCGCCGGAGAGCGTGGGAGCCTTGCGGTCGAGGGCCAGGTAGCCGAGGCCCACCTGGTCGAGGAACGCGAGCCGGCCGCTGATCTCCTTCATCAGCTCGACGGCGATCACGCGTTGGGTGCCGTCGAGCGCGAGGTCGGCGAGGAACGTCCGCGCGTCGGCGATCGGCAGCGCGCACAGGGCGTCGAGGGACAGCTCGGCGCCGGACGAAGCACCCTCAC
>JBIJCJ010000246.1:0-4446 GCA_044344765.1 Pirellulales bacterium
TCCGCGTGCGTATTGGAATCCAAATACCGGAACGGCCCGCTCATGAGCACCGCCTGGAAGGTGGATCGCAGCGCGTTGTCGAAGGTCAGGCCGTCGTCCCGAAGTTTCTGGTAAAACGCCAGAAACGGCTGCTGTTCAGCGTCTGCCACCGGCCGGCGATACGCCCGATCCATCCACAGGGCCAACAGTTTCCGGGCGCTAGGCAACGAATCGCTGATCTCGCCCAGATCGACGCTCCATTCCTGCGGCGGCCAGGCGGCGATGAAGTGCGGCTCGAGCTCGACCTGCTTGAGCACCAGGAACGGCCGCGGCTGTTGCTCGGGGTTGCGGAGTGTCTTCTTGTCCCAGGCCGGGCGAAACAGGCCGGCTCCACCGGGGAACTGCCCCGGCTTCGACGTGTCTTCGTTTTCGAAACCCGGCACCCGATACCCGAGTTCGATCCGCGGCGTCAAGGAAACGGCGAGCCCCTTGGAGCCGACCAACGCATCTTCGAACTGGACGTGATACTCGAGGTCCACCGGGCCGGCGATCTCCCGCCGATCGAGCACTCCGCCGCCGGCTTTGACCCAGAGAATCGGGTTGGGCAGGTCGGGGAACCCCGCGTAGGAAGAGACGCTGAACTTCATCCGCATCACACCCCCGCGTGCCGGAGGCGCAGGAACCCGAAAGAAAATCGGTGGCTCCATCACGAGGCCACTTGGGTTCGATCAGCGCCCCCAGGCCCGGCCTGGCGATTCCGGGCAACTTGTCGAGAACGATGCCCCGTTCCTCCCATGAGCTGAAGGCCCGACGCGGTTCGTGCTCCACGTTCACCAGATCGACTCGCAAGACCTCGCTGGCCGGAGGCTCGAGAAACCGGATCGCATCCACGGCCCGCCTGGTCACGATCATTGCCTGGCCGACCGAGTCGGCGGCATCCTGCAGCCCCTCGGCCCCGGTGTCGAAGCCCTCGACCTTGCCGTCACCCGGAATCGTGTAGGCGAAATCAACCTTGACGCCGGTGATGTCTTGCAAGGCTTTGCCGAGCTCCCGCCGATTCAGCCGCCGAGTGCTGCCCGGCTCAAACGCCCGTTGGGCCTCGGCAATCAACGCCAGGGCGGCCGCCTTCTCCGCCGCACCTGGCTGAGCCCCCTCCTTGGGCGGCATCTCACCCGTGGAAAGCTGCTCGTGAATCATCGTCCACAGGTGCCGGTCCGGGAAACGGAAGCCGTCGATCTCGTCGAATCGCAGGCGTGCCTCCTGGACATCGGGCCCGTGGCAATCGAAGCAATATGTCCGCAGCAACGGCAGAACCCGGTCCTTGAAGGCCTGGGCATCCGCGCCGGCCTCGGCGGCCGATGCCGCGAGCACGGGCCAGAGGAGAACGACCGCTACCGTGAACGAAGCTTTCTGCATCGGAGTGTCATCCGGAGCCCGCTGACCGCCACCGTCATGTATCGACTATCGACGCGGCGACTGGGCAAATTGTACCTGTCCGGCCTCGGAGACGCCATAAAATTGTCAACGTCTGCCTATTCTATGCCCTCGACGGCGCGGGCTGGCAGGCAAGTCCCCGGTACGAGCTGAACGCCCCCGCGTCCCCGAACGAGATCGACCCCCGGGGCCAACACGAGGCGTGAGACCGCCGCAGCAGCCGGTACCGTTTTGGATCCAAGGCATCGACTCTTTTCGCGGGCGTTCCAGCCCGCTCGGAACGTCGCCAAGACGCTTTCGCCGCCATGCGCCCGCTCCGCCGCCTGGCGGGATCAGCTGGGACGGGGACATGTCTTTATGATACTTCAAGCCAGCCTGAAGGCTGCCTTGGAGAACATCGAGCACCCCATGGCCACCGATCCGGTCTGCGGCATGACCGTGGACGAGCAGACCGCCGCGACCGCGACCCGCGACGGCGTCACCGCCTTCTTCTGCAGCGAAGGCTGCCGCCGGACGTTTCTCGGTGAGCCGGCGACGGAGGCCGGGGCGTCCTGCTGCGGCTCCCATCGCCGCGCTGGCCCGCCCGTCGTCACCGGGCCGGTGGACGCCGTCTACACCTGCCCGATGCATCCGGAGATCGAGCAAATCGGTCCGGGGGCCTGCCCGAAGTGCGGCATGGACCTGGAGCCGAAGGGACTCCCGGCAGCCACCGGCGAGGATGACCCCGAACTCCGCCGCATGGCCCGCCGCTTCTGGGTCGCCGCCGCGGTCACGCTGCCGGTCTTCCTGCTGTCGATGCTGCCGATGGTCGGGGTGCCGGTGGATCGCTGGCTGGGGCCGACAGCCTGCCGCTGGCTGCAGTTCGTGCTCGCCACCCCCGTGGTGCTGTGGGCCGGCTGGCCGTTCTTCGACCGCGGCTTCCGCTCGATCGTCACCGGCCACCTCAACATGTTCACGCTGATCGCCATCGGCACGACCGCGGCCTACCTGTTCAGCGTCGCGGCCCTCGTGTTCCCGCAGGTCATCCCGCACCAGTTCCGCCACGACGGCGGGCCGCCGCTGTACTTCGAGGCGGCGGCCGTGATCATCACGCTCGTGCTGCTCGGGCAGCTGCTCGAACTGCGGGCCCGGCACCGCACCGGGGCCGCCATCCGCGAGCTGCTCACGCTGGCCCCGCCGCTGGCGCGGGTGGTGCGCGACGGCACCGACCGTGAGCTGCCGCTCGCCGAGGTGCGGGTGGGCGACGTCCTCCGTGTGCGGCCCGGCGAGAAGATTCCCGTCGACGGCCGGCTCATGGACGGGGAAAGCTCGGTCGCGGAGGCGATGATCACCGGCGAGCCGATGCCGATCGAAAAACGACGCGGCGACGCCGTGATCGGCGGCACGCTCAACCAGACCGGGGGCTTCCTCATGGTGGCCGACAAGGTCGGCCAGGACACCATGCTCGCGCGGATCATCGCCCTGGTCGCCGAGGCCCAGCGGAGCCGGGCCCCGATCCAGAAGGTGGCCGACGCCGTGGCGGGCTGGTTCGTGCCCGCCGTGCTGGCGATCGCGGTCCTCACGTTCCTGGTCTGGGCCGTCGCCGCGCCGGAGCAGCCGCCGCTGGCCTGGGCGCTGGTCAACGCGATCGCGGTGCTGATCATCGCCTGCCCGTGCGCCCTCGGACTGGCGACGCCGATGTCGATCGTGGTCGGCATCGGCCGCGGGGCGCGGGAGGGCGTGCTCGTGAAGAACGCGGAGGTCCTGGAGCGGCTCGAGAGGATCGACACTCTGGTCATCGACAAGACGGGCACGCTCACGGCCGGCCGGCCGGCACTCACCGAGTGCGTGGCCGTGGAGCCGTTCGACGAGGCCTCGGTCCTGCGGCTGGCGGCCGGCGTGGAGCAGAACAGCGAGCATCCGCTGGGTCGGGCGGTCGTCGCGGGGGCGCGGGCGCAGGGCCTGCCGCTCCCGCTGGCGACCCGCTTCGCCGCGGTGCCCGGCGGCGGCGCCCGCGGCCACGCGGACGGCCGGGCGGTGCTCGTCGGCAGTCGCGGCTGGCTGGCGGATCAGGGGATCGCCGCCCACGCCGGGCTCGACGCCCGTGCCGCGGAGCTCGAGCGCGAGGGCTGCACGGTGATGCACGTGGCCTTGGACGGGCGGCCGGCCGGCATCATCGCCGTCTCCGACCCGATCAAGCCCGGGGCCGCCGAGGCGGTCCGCCGGCTGCAGTCCATGGGCCTGAGAATCATCATGCTCACGGGCGACTCCGAACCGACGGCCCGCGCCGTGGCGGGCCGGCTCGGCATCGACGAGTTTCGCGCCCGCGTGAAACCGGAGGGCAAGCACGCGGTCGTGCAGGCGCTGCGGGCCCAGGGCCGCACCGTGGCCATGGCCGGCGACGGCCTCAACGACGCGCCGGCGCTGGCGGAGGCCGACGTCGGCATCGCCATGGGCACGGGCACCGACGCGGCGATCGAGTCGGCCGGCATCACGCTCGTCAAGGGCGACCTGCGGGGCATCGTCAAGGCGCTCGAGCTCGGCCGCCGCACGATGGGCAACATCCGGCAGAACCTGTTCTTCGCGTTGGCCTATAACGCCGTCTGCGTGCCGCTCGCGGCCGGGGTGCTGTATCCGCTCTCCAGCAGCCTGGTGCTCAATCCGATGATCGCCGCCGCGGCGATGAGCCTGAGCTCCGTGTCGGTGGTCGCCAACGCGTTGCGGCTCCGGTCGGTGAAGCTCACGTCTTCATGATTGAAAAACCGGTTCGCGTGCGGAATCTCCGTACACAATCTCCCTCTCCCTTTCGGAGAGGGCTGGGGTGAGGGTGCTGGATGAAGTGAGGATGGTTTTCAATTGCGTCGTCGGAAGCACCCTCACCCGGCCTGCGGCCACCCTCTCCCAAAGGGAGAGGGGTGAGACTGACAACGCAGACGATTGCCGCTGCTCCTACCCCCTCTCCCTTTGGCCTGTTCTTTACCCACATCCTGTTTTGCACAGGGGGATTTCCGTGCACCAGAAGGGGGGTGCTTGGGTCTGCTGCAGAGTCGTTCA
>JBIJCJ010000247.1:0-4442 GCA_044344765.1 Pirellulales bacterium
CTGGGCGCAACTCGCACATCTTGCGAAACGCCGTCAGCAAGGCTGTCGCGATGCCCCCTTTGCCAGCGTCAACGACCCAGCCAGCATGCTGGACAGTCGAGTCCGATACACTCGACGCCAGAGTTCCGGTGCCGTTGCCGGGAAGCCCGAAGCGCAAGCTGAGGGAATACGCGTCGCTTTACGACAAACTGCTCCACATTCCCTCGGCTCACGCCTCGGGCTTCAAGGAACGGGAACCGCCAAATCCGACAAATCGGAAACCCATTGCCGGGCTCGCTGCCGGAATCTGTATCCACTTTCTCCCTCTCCCAAAGGGAGAGGCGACAAGTCCGTTTGGGGCGCGGACAACGTCAACTATTGGATGCTCCCGGTAGGAAGTCTCCAGGCACCCAGGCCGCGGAAGAGACCGTAGTCATGCACACCGTCGACCGCGATCCGCCGGGAAGGGAAGGGGAAGAACTGCCCCCGTTCTCCCGCCCGGTGTACCGCTGGTTCATGTGGTACGTGCGCCGCTACCTGAAGCGGCACTTCCATGCCGTGCGGCTGCTCGAGGGGCAGGGCGGCGTGGAGGATCGGCCAACGCTCGCGGGCGAGCCGGTCATCTTCTACTCCAACCATCCGGGCTGGTGGGATCCGCTCGCGTTCCTGTTCGTGGGCGAGGCGTTGTTTCCCGAGCGGATGGTCTACGGGCCGATCGATGCCGCGGCGCTCGGCAAATACAAGTTCTTGGAGCGGATCGGATTCCTGGGCATCGAGCCGGGCACGTGGCGCGGGTCGGCGCGGTTCCTGCGGATGGCACGGGCCGCTGCCCGACGGCCCGACGTCATCTTCTGGATCACCGCGCAGGGCGAGTTCACCGATCCGCGGGTGCGGCCGCTCGTGATCCGGCCCGGCGTCGGCCATGCCGTGGCGGCCATGGACCGCGGCCTCGTCGTGCCGCTGGTCGTCGAGTATCCGTTCTGGAACGAACGCTGTCCGGAGGCGCTCGCGGCCTTCGGGCCGGCGTTCCGTGTCGCCGACGCTCCGGGCCGGTCGCCGGAGGAGTGGACGGCCGTGCTGGAACGCGGGCTCGAGGCCGCGCAAGACCGGCTCGCCATGGCGGCGCTGGCCCGCGATCCGGCTGCGTTCACCACGCTGCTTTCCGGCCGCGTCGGCGTCGGCCCCGCCTACGACACGATCCGCCGCGTGAAGGCGTGGCTGCGGGGCGAACGCTTCGATGCGTCGCACGGCGGCGAGCAGGGCAGGGGGGCACGATGACTCCAGCCGTGATCGGGATCCTGGCCGTCGCGGGGCTCGCGCTCGCGGCGCTGCCGGCCGTGCTCACCCTGGTGAACCTACGGGCGTTCACGCCACCGCCCGCTGCACCGGCCGGCTCCCGGCCCCGGGTCTCCGTGCTCGTGCCGGCCCGCAACGAGGCGCGGGCGATCGGCAGGCTGTGCCGGGAGGTGCTGGCCAGCACGGGCGTGGATCTGGAGCTCGTGATCCTCGACGACGCCAGCGACGACGGTACGGCCGACATCGTGCGCGGGATCGCCGCGTCGGACCCGCGAGTGCGGCTCGTGTCTGGCAGGCCGCTGCCGGCCGGCTGGTGCGGCAAGCAGCACGCCTGCTGGCAGCTCGCCCAGTCGGCCCGGCACGACACGTGGGTGTTTCTCGACGCCGACGTGTCGCCCACGCCCGACGCGGTCGCCCGGGCCGTGGCGTTTCTCGACGCCTCGGGGGCGGCGCTCGGGAGCGGCTTCCCGCGGCAGCGGACGAGCTGTCTGCTCGACTGGCTGCTCCTGCCGCTGATCCACTTCATCCTCCTCGGCTTCCTGCCCCTGGCCCGCAGCCGCCGCGAAGGATCCCCCGGCATGGCGGCCGGCTGCGGGCAGTTCTTCGTCACGAGGCGGGCGGATTACGAACGGGCAGGGGGGCACGCGGCGATCCGGGCCTCGCTCCACGACGGCGTGAAGCTGCCCCGTGCCTACCGCCGCGCCGGGCTGAAGACCGACATCTGCGATGCGACCGAGATCGCCTCGTGCCGGATGTACGAGCGGAACGCGGACGTGTGGCGCGGCCTGGCGAAGAACGCCACCGAGGGCATTGGCGGCCCGGCCACGATCGTGCCCTTCACGCTCCTCCTCGGTGGCGGCCAGATCCTGCCGTTCGCCCTCGTGGGGCTCGGCCTCGTGACCGGCTGGCACGCCTGGCCACGGTGGGCGATCGCCGCCGCTGTCGCCGCCGCGGCGCTGGCGTGGCTGCCGCGGTTCCTGGAGGCCTTCCGCTTCCGCCAGAGCCCTACGAGCGCCCTCTTCCATCCGCTCGGCGTCGCGGTGTTCCTCGCGATCCAATGGACCGCCCTGGCCCGCAAGCTTCTCGGCGTGCGCACGGCATGGCGCGGCCGCAGTCTGGTGCCGCAGTAGTGCAACGCGTCAGTCCGGCACCTGCGCAGCCTGCCGATCCGCGCGGCAGGCGAGCAGAAAATGCACGGCAGGGTCGATCTGGAGGTCGATGGTCTTCACGCTGCCGTCGCACATGGCGGCCATGAAGACGCCGACGTGCGGCCCGCCGAAGGCGCCTTCGAGATTGGCGTTCCAGGGCACGCCGTCGCTTTCGGGCGGCCGATGTCCGCCGCGGAGAGTGTCGGATGAATCGCCGACGTAGGCGCAGCGGCTGAAGCCGGCCTGTCCTGAATTGCTGTAGGCGGACCGCGGCACGTACTTCTCCGCGCACAAGTAGGTGTTCGAACTCCCGTCGCGAATCGCGGCCGGCGGCAGCGCGCTACCCGCGAAGATGATGCCGCCGGTGGGCACCGAGACGGCGCCCGAGAGCACGGGCTGGGTCGCGTTGAGAGTCTGCGCGACGTTAGTGAGTTCCTGCCTGACCGCGTTCCATTGTGCTTCGGTCGTCGGAAGGCTAGAGGGCAGGGTGCCACCACTGGCGCCAAATGTCGTTGTGCGATTGCCAGTAGCGCCGGTCAGCGAGGCCGGGGCGGACGCCCAAGACCCCCGATTCCCGGCGTAGTCCGTCATCACGGCTGGGCCCGGGCCGAGCGACGAGCCGCGGCGGGACGGGCAGGCGAAGACAGGGACCGGGGTGGTCGTGTTGATGGAGTCGTAGATCGCCTGGAGCTCCATGAACGGAAGCAGCGTATAGCACCAGCCGCCCGTCTGTTTCCAGTCGCTCCCTCCTCCAGCCTGCGGTAGCCAGTTTCCGTCCCAGCCGCCGGTGGGAAAGTGCCCGATCAACGACTTGTGGGCCTCGGTCGCAACCGCCAGTTGCCTGAGGTTGTTGCCGCAACTCCCGCGGCGGGCCGCCTCGCGGGCCGCCTGCACCGCCGGCACGAGCAGGGCCAACATCATGGCGATGATGGCGATGACGACCAGCAGTTCCACGAGCGTGAAACCGGACTGGCGTCGGCAGGAGACGGTGGCCATGAAAACCTCCAAAGCCGCGCGGCAGGCCGGTTTTGCCGGCCGCGGTGGCGGTTGATGAAGAGCCTTGCCGATGACAAGTTTACCCGAGGCGGGGCTGCGCCGGCTATGCGGATTGCTCCCGACGGGCCAACTGGCGGGCACGCCTGACCCGCGCGATGGCCTCGTCGGCCGTGGCGGCGAGGGCGGTGAGGTGGCCCATCTTGCGGCCCCGACGCGGCTCGGTCTTGCCGTAGAGGTGCAGCCGCACGCCGGGCACCGCAAGCGCCGTGGCCCAGTCAGGCTCGCGGGGCCGATCGTCCCCGGCCGCGAACCAGCAGTCGCCGAGCAGGTTGGCCATGGCCGCCGGCGCGACCTGCCGCGTGGAGCCGAGCGGCAGGCCGCAGACGGCCCGCACCTGCTGCTCGAACTGGCTCGTCTCGCAGGCTTCGATCGTGAGGTGGCCCGAGTTGTGGGTCCGGGGCGCGATCTCGTTGACGAGCACGCGACCGTCCTTGGTCACGAAGAACTCCACGCACGCCACGCCGACGACGCCCAGCGTGGCCAGGACCCGCGCGGCGGTGTCGGTCGCCGCGGCGAGCACCGACCCCGGCAGGCCGGCCGGCACGCTCGACACGTCGAGGATGTGGTGGGCATGCGCGTTTCGCGACGGTGCGAACGCGGCGGTCGTCCCGTCGAGCCCCCGCGCGGCGACGACCGAGATCTCGCAGTCGAAGTCGATCCAGCCCTCGAGCACCAGTTCCCGCGGGCCGTCTGGGCCGGTGCCGAGCGCGGCCCAGACGGCATCGACGTCGGCCGTCGCCGTGAGTTTCATCTGCCCCTTGCCGTCGTAGCCGAAGGCGGCCGTCTTGAGGACGGCCGGCAGGCCGAGCGCGGCCACGGCCGCGTGCAGATCCTCGTGCGACCTGACGACGCGGTGCGGCGCACAGGCGAAGCCGTGGGCCACGAGAAATGCCTTCTCGCGGACGCGGTCCTGGGTGGTGAAGAGCACGTCGGGATGGGGCCGGACGGGCACGGCGGCCGCGA
>JBIJCJ010000111.1:0-11702 GCA_044344765.1 Pirellulales bacterium
TTTTCGATGGCTGCGAGGAGGAGGAAGACGACGACGACTCCGCCGCCTGCCTGCCGGTGGCGACCGCACAGGAAGAGGTGATCGAGGATTACCGCACGGGTGGCCTCTCGCTCGCCGCGCATCCGCACGCCTTCGAACGCCCGCGGTTCGCGGCCACGGGCGTGGTGACCACCGCGGCGGTAGCGGCCGCGCCGGAGGGACGGCGGGTGTCCGTGGCGGGAATCGTGCTCACGCGCCAACGGCCGGCGACGGCGAACGGGATGATCTTTCTCACGATCGAGGACGAGACGGCCGCGGCGAACGTCGTCGTCCGCCCGGACGTCTGGGAAACGGCGGATGCGGCCGTCCGCCGCGCGGCGGTGCTCGTCGTCCACGGCCGGATCCAGCGGCGTGGCGCGGTGGTGCACGTGGTGGCCACGCGGCTCGAGGCGGCCGCGCCAACGGCCGGCGTGCCGACCCCTCCCCTGCCCTCCTCCGCGCTCGCGTCCCTGCCGCGGATGTCGCGCGACTTCTGCTGAACGTGGCCCGTGGTTCGGGGTTGCCCGTACCGTCTCGCCCGGACGTTCGCTCCGGGCATCCTGGCAATTTCTTTCGGTATCGCGGCTGCGAATACTCCCTCTCCCTCTGGGAGAGGGCCGGGGTGAGGGTGCAGGAACGTACGTCGCTGCCCGGGCACCCTCACCCGGCCTGCGGCCACCCTCTCCCAGAGGGAGAGGGGAATTTCTTCGAGCGCCGAACACCTTCCTCTTTCCCTCTCCCTCTGGGAGAGGGCCGGGGTGAGGGTGCAGGTCGTCGTCGCAACTCTCAGGGCGTGGGCAACCCCTCCCGGTCCTTGGGTACGGTGGGCCGTTTGCGCATCGCGTTCCGTGGCGTACAACACTCGCCATGAGCACCACCGCCGCCGTCGTCACCACGGATCTCCCCCTCGGCCCGCCGATGCGCGGGAAGGTCCGCGACTGCTACCGGTTCACGTCGCCCACCTTCGGCGACGCGCTGCTCATCGTCAGCACCGACCGGATCAGCGCCTTCGATTGGATCCTCCCCACGCCGATCCCCGGCAAGGGCAAGGTGCTGACGGCGATCTCCGCGTTTTGGTTCGAACTGCTGGGCCGCGGGCCGAACCCGGTGGCCCACCATCTGCTCACGACCGACGTCGATGCCATGGGCTTGCCGACGACGATCGACCGCGGGCCGCTCCGCGGCCGCACGATGCTCGTCAGGCGTGCCGAGGTGATTCCCTTCGAGTGCGTCGTCCGCGGCTGGCTGGCTGGCTCGGGGTTGGCGGAGTATCGGCGGGCGGGCACGGTCTGCGGCGTGCCGCTGCCTGCCGGGCTTGCGCCGGGCGAGCGGCTCCCCGAGCCGATCTTCACGCCGGCCACGAAGGCCGCCAGCGGTCACGACGAGAACGTATCGTTCGACGTCATGGCGGCCGCGATCGGCGCCGACCTCGCCGCCAGGCTTCGTGCCGCGAGCCTCGAGGTGTACGCCCGCGGTGCCGCGCACGCGGCCGAGCGGGGGATCGTGCTGGCCGACACGAAGTTCGAATGGGGCCGGCTGCCCGACGGGTCGCTGATCCTCGTGGACGAGGTGCTCACGCCCGACAGTTCGCGATTCTGGCCGGCGGCCGACGCCGGCCAAGGCCGCGTGCCCGACTCGTTCGACAAGCAATTCGTCCGTGACTGGCTCGAAGCCAGCGGCTGGGACAAGGCGAGCCCGCCGCCGGAACTCCCCGCCGCCGTCGTCGCCCAAACCCGGGGCAAATACCTCGAAGCCTGCCGGCTGCTCACCGGCGGGGAGCCGTGAGCCGCGCCGCATCGTCCATCCGGCCTGCTGCTCGGCGGAACCGCTCTAGGGTGCGAGAAATCGGGCCATTAGAATTGGCCTGGTTTTTCGCCTCTCCCTCTCCCGCGTGACGCCCCCCCATGCTTCGCTACTGGACCGCCGGTGAATCGCACGGACCCGCCCTCGTGGCCCTCGTGGACGGGTTTCCCGCCGGTCTGACCGTCGATGCCGCCCTCATCGACGCCGAACTGCGGCGGCGGCAGGGCGGCTACGGCCGCGGCGGTCGGCAGCGGATCGAGACCGACACCGTCACCTTTCTCTCCGGCCTGTGGAAGGGTGTGACGCTCGGCAGCCCCCTGGCGCTCGAGGTGATCAACAAGGACGCCAAACTCGAGCGGCTCGAGGAGGTCGAGCGGCCTCGGCCCGGCCACGTCGATCTCGCCGGCGCCGTGAAGCACCTCGGCGGCGTCCGTGCCGTGCTCGAGCGGGCCAGCGCCCGCGAGACCGCGGCCCGGGTGGCGGCCGGCGCCCTCGCCCGACAGCTGCTCGGCGTGTTCGGCATCGAGGTCGCCGGCTGGGTGACCGAGCTCGGGGGCGTCGTGCTCGGCGGCCGCGCGGGCACGCTGCCGGAGCTGCGGTCGATCCGCGACTCCAGCGCGATCTACTCCCTGCATCCCGACAAGGATCCGGAGGTCACGGCCCTCATCGATCGGATCGGCAAGGAGGGGGACACGCTCGGCGGCATCGTCGAGGTGCGGGTGGACGGGCTCCCGATCGGCCTCGGCACGCACGCACAGTGGGACCGCAAGCTCGATGGCCGGCTCGCCCAGGCCGTGATGGCCGTCCAGGCGATCAAGGGCGTGGAGATCGGCATGGGCTTCGAAGCCGCCCGCCGCCGCGGTTCCGAGGTCCACGATCCGATTCACTACGACGCCGCGGCCCGCGGCGGCCCGCAGCTCGGCTTCACGCGGCCCACGAACAACGCCGGCGGACTCGAGGCCGGCACGACCAACGGCCAGCCGCTCGTCGTCAAGGCGGCCATGAAGCCGATCGCCACGCTGCGCAAGCCGCTTGAGTCGGTGAATCTCGTGAGCAAGCAGCCCGAGGAGGCCGCCTACGAGCGCAGCGACGTCTGCGCCGTCAGCGCCTGCAGCGTGATCGTGGAGAACGTGGTCGCGTTCGAGGTCGCGGCGGCGCTCGTGGACAAGTTCGGCGGCGACAGCGTCGCGGAGATGCGCGGCCGCTGGGATCTGTATCACGACATGGCCCGCGGCCGCTGATGCGGCGGAGGTTCAAGGGCGGCGACACCGGGCCAAGGATGGCGCAGGCATGTTCATCGAGAAGTCGGCGGGAAGGATTCGGTTCGCCCGCACGGTCTTCGTGCTGGCCGGGCTCCTGCCCTGCGCCGGACTCGTCGCCTGGGCCCTGCACCTTCGCTCGGCCGCACACCGCGAATCCCTGCGGACGGAATGGCAGCGGGCCGTCGGCGTGCCGCTGGAAATCGACGCCGTGGAGCATCCGCGGCCCGGGGTCGTGCGGGCCCGCGGCTGCCGCCTCACCACTCCCGACGGCGGCCGGCTGACCCTGCCCGCCGTCGAGATCGAGACGGCGCCCACCGAGGTTCGGCTGCGGATCGACCGGCTGGCGTGCGATGTCGGGGCCGCACGGTTGCTGGGGGGTGTGGTGGGCGAGTGGCTGGGCCGCGAGGCGCGCTATCCCAAGGACTGCGTGGTCGAGGTGGCCTCTTTCACGTGGGCCAGCCAGTCCGCGGCCGAGGGGGCCGGACTGCGCGCCGAGTGCGTGACCCGCGACGGCACGCGGGCCGTGCGGATCGTCCGCTCGGCCGGGGCGGAGGGCCGCGGCGACGAGCTGCGGGTCGTGCGGACGCCGGCGGGAGAAGGTGCTGCGGACGACCGCGTGGAGGTGGAACTGACGGCCGGAGAGCCGCTGCCGCTGGCGATCGCCGCCGGCGCCCTGGGGCGGAACGGGCTCGCCCTCGGAGAAGGCACGATGCTCACCGGCACCCTACAGGCCGTCCGCGAGGCCGGCCGCTGGAGCGGCACCGCCGCAGGCCGAGTCGATGCGATCGATCTGGCGGCCTGCACGGCCGGCATGCAGGCCCGCGCGGCCGGCGCCGCGACGGCGGTCGTGCGCAGGCTCGCCTGGTCGCACGGACGGATTCGAGACGCGGAGATCGAGTGCGCGGCGGGACGCGGGCGGGTGGAGCAGCGGCTGCTCGACGGGCTGGTGAGCACGGTCGGCTGTCGCCCTGGCCCGGCCCATCGGACGCTGGCGGCGACCCCCGAGCGGACCTTCGACGCCGCCGGCTGCCTGCTGCGGATCGACGGTCGCGGGGTCGAACTCGTCTCCGGGGCGAATCTCGGCGGGGCCCTCGCCGTCGCCGATGGGCTGGCGCTCGTCGAGCCCCCGGGGGCGGTGCTGCCCGCCGAGCGCCTGGCCTGGCTCCTGGCGCCGCCGGGGGCGGTGTTCGTCCCCTCAGGCGGCCCGGGCGCATGGCTGCTCGACGTCATGCCGCGGGGGGAACAAACGGAACGTCCCGGCCGGTCCGGCGGATTTTGACCGGTTTTTGACAGGCGATCGACCCGAACCTGACCTCGCGAGGCTGGCAAACTGGCCGAAATCGGTCAGAGTGTGGCGGTGGTTCGCGGCTGCAATAGGCTGCGAACTCTGCCCCGTTCCAGATGTCATCGCAAAGGAGGCCCTGCATGACGCCCGACCGTGAGATCGATCAACCGTCGAGCCTGTTGGGCGGAAGCGACGGCGCAACCGCGGTCGCCGAGCCGGCGCCGGTCGGCGACGGGCTCGAGTTCGGCCGGACGGCGATTCACGACCCGACGCTCTCGGCTGAGCCGGGCGACCGGCACGAACCCCGTCGGGAAGGATTCGGAAACGGCTGGGCGGACCTCGACTGGCCGACGGTCATCTGGATCGGCGGCGTCCATCTCGCGGCCCTGGCGGCGCCGTTCTATTTCACGTGGTCCGGCCTCGCCATCTGCCTGGCGCTGTATTGGGTGACCGGCGGGCTCGGCGTGTGCCTCGGCTACCATCGCCTGCTCACGCACGGCAGTTTTCTGACCACGCCCGCGATTCGGTTCTTGTTCGCGTTTTTGGGCGGCATCTCGGGCGAGGGATCGGCCCTCGTGTGGGTGGCCAATCACCGCAAGCACCATGCCTTCAGCGACCAGGATGGCGATCCGCATTCGCCCCGCGACGGTGGCTGGTGGTCGCACATCCTTTGGCTCTTCCCGCGGCATTCGGCCGCGGAGGTCGCCGCCCACACCCGCCGCTGGGCCCCCGACCTCGAGCGCGACGCGGGCGTCCGCTTTCTGCACAACACCTTTCTTCTCTGGCACTTCCTCATCGGCGGGGCGCTGCTGGCATCCGGCTGGCTGCTGTACGACCGCTTCACCGGGATTTCGTGGCTGGTGTGGGGGCTGGCGGTGCGGATGGTGATCGTGTTCCACGTCACCTGGTTCGTGAACTCCGCGACCCACATGTGGGGTTATCGAAACTACGAGACGACCGACGACTCCCGGAACCTCTGGTGGGTCGGCCTGCTCGCCTTCGGCGAGGGCTGGCACAACAACCATCACGCCTACCAGCGGATGGCGCGGCATGGGCACAAGTGGTGGGAGGTGGACGTCACCTATTGGGCGATCCTGGCCCTGGAAAAACTCGGCCTCGCCTGGAATGTCGTGCACACACCGCACGGCACCGGCCGCGGCCGGGCGGCAAGCGGCCGGTGAGCCATTTTTGGCCCGATCGGCCCCAGTTCGCGGCCTGCGGTTGCAATATTGGGACACGGCTGTAGACTTCGCGGTCAGAAACCTCCATTCCAAACAATCAATGCCACCCTCGGATGGGTGAAGAACGGCTGATGACGCTCACGAAAGAACGCAAGAAAGAACTGATCGGTGCCCATCGGCGAGGGACCGCCGACACTGGATCGGCCGAGATTCAGATCGCCCTGTTGACCGGGCGGATCTCGCATCTGACGGAGCACTTCAAGAAGCACACGAAAGACTTCGCCAGCCGGCGCGGCCTGCTCATGATGGTGAGCCGGCGTCGGCGGCTTCTTGATTACCTCAAGCGGGTCGCCCCGCAGCGGTATCTCGACATCATCAAGCGGCTGGAGATCCGGAAGTAGTCGCGGCGCCTGGCGTGTCGCGGTGCTTGGATCGTTCACCGTTGGTGGATGGCGTTGATTGGTGCGGGCCGTGGGCTCGCACGGAGGAGGCTGTCCGGAGCTTCGTGGCTCCTGGATATTTCAACGGCATGCCCGTGGGCCGGCGCAGCTTTTTTTCGGCGCGACAGCCGACACGCCGCAGCGGGCACGAAGGGAAGGAAGGGAAGCAGAATTGAAGCAGCGAGTTGAACGAAAAATCGGCGACCAGGTGCTCGCCATCGAGACGGGATTTCTGGCCAAGCAGGCCGCGGGCAGCGTGCTCGTGTCGTACGGTGAGACGGTGGTCCTCGTGGCGACGGCGACCGGCGCCCCCCGGCCCGGCATCGACTTCTTTCCGCTGACCTGCGACTACCGCGAGCGGGTCGCCGCGGCGGGCAAGTTTCCCGGCGGCTTCCTCAAGCGCGAGGGCCGGCCGACGCTCAAGGAAACGCTCACCAGTCGGCTCATGGACCGCCCCATTCGTCCGCTCTTTCCGGAGGGCTTCTACGACGAAGTTCAGGTTCAGGCCAACGTCCTGGCCGCCGACCGGCAGAACGACCCCGACGTGCTGGCGATGATCGGCGCCTCGGCGGCCCTCTGCATCTCCCCCCTGCCCTTCCGTGGCCCGCTGGGCAGCGTGCGGCTGGCCCAGGTCGACGGCCGCTTCGTGCCGTTTCCCACGGTCGACCAGCTCGAGGAGAGCGATCTCGATCTCGTGGTCTCCGGCAGCCCGACGGCCGTCCTCATGATCGAGGGTTTCGCCCGCGAGATGCCCGAGGATCGCATGCTCCAGGCACTCGAAGAGGCCCACCGGATCATCCGCGTGATCTGCGAGATGCAGGAGGAGCTGGTGCGGATCGCCGGCAAGCCAAAGAAGGATTATGTGCTCGCCGACTACTCGGCGCTTCGTACCCGGCTCACCAGCGGCTACCTGGCCGACCTGAAGGCGGCCAAGGCGATCGCCGGCAAGCAGGATCGCGGCCAGGCTGTGAAGGCGCTCCGGGAGCGGGCGAAGGCCGATGTGGTGCCGACCGAGCCCGCCTTCGGATTCAAGCCGGGCGCGGCTGGCGGCGTCAGCGAGGCCGATTTCGCGCACGTCTGGCACGCCCTGGAAGAGCAGGCGGTTCGCGAGCTGATCCTCGAGGGCAAGCGGCCCGACGGCCGCGACTACAAGTCGCTGCGGGCACTGCACTGTGAGGTGGACCTCCTGCCTCGCGTGCACGGCTCGGCCCTGTTTCAGCGGGGCGAGACCCAGTCGCTCGTCACCATCACGCTCGGCACCGGCAAGGACGAGCAGCGGGTCGACGGCCTGATCGACGAGTACTCCAAGAAGTTCATGCTCGACTACTACTTCCCGTCCTACTCGGTGGGTGAGGTCCGTCCGATCCGCGGCCCCGGCCGCCGGGAACTCGGGCACGGTGCCCTGGCCGAGCGGAGTGTGAAGCCGGTGCTGCCGGATCCGGATGTGTTTCCCTACACCATCCGCGTGATCTCCGACATTCTCGAGTCGAACGGCTCGAGCTCGATGGCGAGCGTGTGCGGCGCGACCCTCGGACTGATGGCCGCCGGCGTGCCGATCTCGCACCCGGTCGCGGGCATCTCAGTCGGCCTGGTGAAGCAGTCCGAGCAGCATTGGGTGCTCCTCACCGACATCATCGGCGACGAGGATCACTACGGCGACATGGACTTCAAGATCGCCGGATCGCAGAACGGAATCACGGGCATCCAGCTCGACCTCAAGATCGACGGCATCTCGCCGGCGATCATCGAGGCCACGCTGCGGCAGTCGCGTGAGGCCCGCCTCGAGATCCTGCGGACGATGCTCTCGGCGATCCGCCGGCCGCGGCCGGAGATCTCCGTCTGGGCGCCGCGGCTGCTGCGGACGCGGATCAACCCCGAGAAGATCGGCCTCCTCATCGGTCCGGGCGGAAAGACGATCCGCGCCATCCAGGAGAACACCGGGGCGAGCATCGAGGTGGAGGACGACGGCACGGTGACCGTGGCCAGCCACGACGCCGAGGGGGCGATGGCCGCCATGGCCCAGGTCGAGGCGCTCACGGCGTCGATCCAGATCGGCCGCATCTACGAGGGCCGGGTGACGAGCATCAAGGACTTCGGCGCGTTCGTCGAGCTGGTGCCCGGCAAGGACGGCCTGTGCCACGTCAGCGAGCTGTCGGACGACTTCGTGAAGAACGTCACCGACATCTGCCGCGTCGGCGACGTGATGCGGGTGAAGGTGATCGCCGTCGACGACCAGGACCGCGTCAAGCTGAGCCGCAAGGCGGCGCTGCGTGAGGCGGCCGAGGGTGGTGGCGGCAGCCAGGCCTGACCGGCGGCCCGCCGGCGCGGAGGCATCCATGTCGTCCGAAGACGATCCGGAGACTTCCCGGGCGGAAACCTATGCGGAGTTCGCGGCTCTCGTGGGCGGCCTCGCCCACGAGATCCGCAACCCGCTGTCCACGATCCGGCTCAACATGGAGCTGCTCGCGGAGGATTTCGAGACCACCGATCCGGAATCGCCGACCAAGCAGCGGGACCGGCGGGCGAAGGCCAAGATCGACCTCGTGCGGCAGGAGTGCGACCGCCTCCAGAAACTGCTCGGGGATTTCCTCGACTTCGCCCGCCAGGAGTCGCTCGCACCGGAGCCCGGCAGCCTGAACGTCGAGGTCGAGCAGCTGCTCGACTTCTTCGCGCCGCAAGCCCGCGACGGCGGCGTGGAGATCGTCCGCTACCTCGACCCCGAATTGCCGACCGTGCGGCTCGACCGCGAGACATTTCGGTCTGCCGTGCTCAATCTCCTCCTCAACGCGGTGCAGGCGCTGGAGGGCGGCGGCCAGCTCGTCGTGCGGACGCGGCCCTCGGGCCTGGGGGTGGTGCTGGAGCTGATTGACACCGGCCCCGGCATGGACGCCGAGACGCTGGCCAAGGTGTTTCGGGCCTTCTACACGACCAAGCAGGGGGGCTCGGGGCTCGGGCTTCCCACGGCGCGAAAGATCGTCGAGGCGCACGGCGGCACGATCGACATCGAAAGTGCGCCGGGCCGCGGCACCAAGGTCACGATCTGGCTCCCCGCGCCCCCGCGGCTGCCGACCGCGGGCCGGGGCTGAAGGCCCCGGAGTCGGCAACTGGACGGCCCGCAGCGCCGCTTCGTACCATCCCATTCATGGCGATCTCTTCGACACCGAATCCGAGCGACTCCGCCCCGACGGCCCCGGGCCCGGTGCGGGTGCTCGTCGTGGACAACGACATCGTCCATGCCCGGACGATGGGCGAGGCGCTCTCCCGGTCGGGCCGCGACGTGACCGTCGTCGGCAGTGGCTCCGAGGGGGGGAAGCGGCTGGAGCAGGAGCCCTTCGACGTCGTCGTCACCGACCTGATGATGAACGACATCGGCGGCCTGGAGATCCTCGCCCGGGCGAAGCAGGCCTCCGATGAGACGGAGGTGATCGTGGTCACCGGCCATGGCACGATCCCGTCGGCAGTGCTCGCCATGCAACAGGGGGCGTTCACCTACCTGCAGAAGCCGCTCGATCTCGGGCACCTGCGGGCCGCGGTGGACAAGGCGTCGGAGGGCGTGCGGCTGCGGCGGCAGAACCTGGAGCTGCATCGGCGGCTCGACGAGAAGTTCGGTTTCGAGGGTGTGGTCGGGTCGAGCCCCCAGATGCTGGCCCTCATCGAGCGGCTCAAGCGGATCGCCCCGACCGACGCCACCGTCCTCATCCAAGGGGCGACGGGCACCGGCAAGGAGCTGGTCGCCCAGGCGATCCACCAGAACAGCCCCCGCAAGAACAAACCGTTCGTCGCCCTCAACTGTGCCGCGCTCAGCGAGAACATCCTCGAGAGCGAGCTCTTCGGCCACGTGCGGGGGGCTTTCACCGACGCCTCTGCCGACCGGGTCGGGAAGTTCGAATACGCCAACGGCGGCACGCTGTTTCTCGACGAGGTCGGCGACATGCCGATGGCCACCCAGATCAAGCTTCTCCGGGTGCTGGAGTCGGGCGAGATCACCCGCGTCGGGTCCAACACGCCGCTCAAGGTGAATGTCCGCATCCTCTCGGCCACGAACCGCAACCTCGAGGAGGCGATCGAGTCGGGCGGGTTCCGCAGCGACCTCTACCACCGGCTCAAGGTGGTGACGATCGCCATCCCGAGCCTCCAGGAGCGGGCGGGCGACATCCCGCTGTTGATCGAGCACTTCGTGAAGCAGTTTGCCAAGCGGCACGGCAAGACGATCAAGGGGATGTCGGTCGCGGCCCGGGTGAGGCTCGGCTCGTACGCCTGGCCCGGCAACGTCCGCCAGCTGCGGAACGTGATCGAGAGCATGGTGGTCGTCGACTGCGACGAGACGCTCGACGTCGACGACCTACCGCTGGAGCTGGAGCCGCCGGCCGGGGCCGCCGCGGCGTCGGCCGCGGTCGACATGCAGTCGGGGCTCGCGGCCCTCGTCGGCCGGCCGCTCGAGGAGGTGGAGCGGATCTTCATCACCGAGACGCTCAGGCTCACCGGGGGCAACCGGGAGCAGGCCGCCGAACTGCTGCGGATCGGCGAGCGGACGCTGTACCGCAAGATCAAGGAATACCAGCTGACCTGACCGCGACGGGCGTCGGGGCCCTGCCGGGCCCGATGCCTCGTCCGGCGGCGGCGACCGCATGGGACGCATCGAAAAACTTTCCCAGTCGGTGGTGAACCGGATCGCGGCCGGCGAGGTGGTGGAGCGGCCGGCGAGCGTGGTCAAAGAGCTGCTCGAGAACGCGCTCGACGCGGGCCCGACACGGATCGACGTGGCGCTCGAGCAGGGCGGCATCGCTCTCGTCCGGGTCGTGGACGACGGCGGGGGCATCGAGCCCGACGATCTGCCGCTGGCCGTGGCGGCCCATGCGACGAGCAAGCTCCGCGTGGCCGAGGATCTGGAGCGGATCGGCACGCTCGGCTTTCGGGGCGAGGCGTTGGCGAGCATCGGCGAGGTGGCCCGACTCGTGATCCGCTCGCGACCACCGGGCGGCGCGGGCGCGGCCCTCGAGGTGGACGGCGGCCGGGTCGGCACGGTGCTCCCTCACGGCGGTGCCGTGGGCACGACCGTCGAGGTGCATCAGTTGTTCGGCAACGTG
Organism: Pirellulales bacterium; assembly: GCA_044344765.1. GTDB lineage: Bacteria > Planctomycetota > Planctomycetia > Pirellulales > UBA1268 > QWPN01. The sequence goes on from JBIJCJ010000111.1 coordinate 11,077, forward strand.
CCGGCGCGGCGGTCCTTCCTCCGGGCGCCGCCGACCGAGTGGTCGCACTGCTCCGATGCCTTCGTGCGGACCGCCCTCGCCCATCCGGCGGTCGCTTTCTCGCTCGCCCACAACGGCCGGACGATCCACGACCTGCCCGCCGCCGGCACGTGGCGGGACCGGATCGCGGGTTTGTTCGGCGTCGCCCTGGCCGGCCGGCTCCTGGAAGTGGAGGCCGACGACGGTGAGGTGGCGCTGCACGGCTTCGTGGGTCGGCCCGAGGATGACATGGCCGGCACGCGGCTCCAGCACCTGTTCGTCGCCGGCCGCCCGTTCCGCGACCGGTCGATCCTGCACGCCGTCCAGGAGGCCTATCGCGGGCTGCTGCTGACGGGCCGGCAGCCGATCGTGTTCCTGCGGCTCGATCTGCCCGCGGAGATGGTCGACGTCAACGTCCATCCAGCCAAGATGGAGGTCCGCTTTCGGGATCCGTCGCGGCTCTATCGGCTCGTGCTTTCGGCGCTGCGGTCGAAGTTCCTGGCCAGCGACATGGGCACGCGGCTGGTGCCGCCGGCTCCGGCCATGGCGCCGGCCGAGCCGGCCAAGGAGCTTGCCCCGGAGCCCGCCCCCTGGCCGCCGGCATCCCG
>JBIJCJ010000075.1:0-15709 GCA_044344765.1 Pirellulales bacterium
GGTAACCATCAACCGGAGAGCCGTGTGCGGGAGACCCGCCAGCACGGTTCGGAGGGAGGGGGGCCCGGGCCAACCGGGCCTCCCTACCCCTATTTTGGGCCGAACTCGAGTCGTGAGCGAGCTCTAGCCGCCGTCATCCGCCTCGAGGCCGCGGAGGATGAAGATCGCCTCGTCGAGTGACGGCGCGTCGTAGCCGCGGACCCGCGCCTTGCGGTCGGCCTCCGCCAGCAGCAGCGCGTCGAGGAAGTCGGGATGGGCCTCGAGCCGCAGCCGGGCCCGATGGCCGAGCGTGCGGTCGGCGTAGGCCTTCGCGGCCGGCAGCGTTTCGACGAGCCACGCCGTGCGCGGCGTGATCAGCCCCTCCAAGGCGGCGAGTGCCGCAGGCACCGGCGCGGCCCGATCGATCGCCCGCCCCACGTCGTGGACGAGCGCCGCGGTGAGCAATTCCTCGTCGTAGGGCCGCTCGGCCCGCACGCGCTCGAAGACCTGCAGCGTGTGCTCGAGGACGTCGCCCTCGGGATGCTGCACCGGATCCTGCCGCACGGTGGCCAGCATGCCGACCACGGCCGCGATCCCGGCGAAGCGGTCGCCCGTCAGCCGGGCCGCCGCCGCGGCCGGATCGATCGCGCGGACGACTTCGTCCCGCACCTCGGCGGCGCTCGGCAGCTGATCCGCGGGCACCCAGCCTCCGGCCACCCGCCGCGCCGCGCGGAACACCGCCCGCGTGGCGTCGCTGCCGCCGGCCACGCCCCGGGCCGCCGCCCGCGCGATCCGTCGCCGCAGCGCGTCTTCGTCCCGCTCGCTCATCGCGGCTGCGGCCCGGCCACCGGCCGCCAGCGCAGTTTCCGCAGTTCGGCCACGGTGCAGTAGCTGGCGATGCCCAGCGGCCGCGACGGCTCCACCGACTCGCGGATCGAGATCGTGTGGCCCTTCCGCGGCTGGTTTACAACCCGCTCGCCGTCCAGAAAGCACTCGATCCGCTCCGGCGTCACCCGCACCTTCACCGCATACCACTGCCCCGTCTTGAACGCCCGCACGAGCGTCGTCTTGTTGTTGGCGGCGTCCTCGCCGTCGATGCTCGAGAGCCCGACGACCGCGCCCCCCCAGCCGCCGACGATGAAGCTGCACGGATCCGCGCCCACGGGAAACGTCAGCCCGCAGAAGAAGTCGTCGCCCTCCACGCGGCGGGCCTCGAGTTCGATCTCGTAGTCCTCCTTGGGAAACTCTCCGCCCCAGGTGACGCCGCTCAGATCGACGCCCATCGGGATCCGCAGCACGCCATCGACGGCCTCCGTATCGCCGGCGCCGCCGTAACCCGACTGTTTCCAGGCGCCGAGCGTCTTGCCGTCGAACATCGACCGCCACTCGACGGCCGCGGGCCCCACGGCGCGAGCCTCCGGCCCGGTGCCCTGAGGCTCGGCACCACACCACGCGGGCGTCATCAGCACGAGACCCGCGAGCAGGGCGGCCGCGGCCATCGTGCGTTGCGTCGGGCGCATCGGGTGCATCGGGATCATCCGTCGCCTCCTGTGGTTCACGGGTTTCCAGCCACGTCGAGCCCGAACTCCTCGGCCAGCTTCGTCGCGGTGGCCGCCGTCTCCGAGCCCGGGTCGGCTTTGCGGATGCCCCGCACGACGTCCGCCATCTGCCGCTTCATCGCCACGGGCACGGCCTTGACCATCTCCGGCGTGATCGCCCCGTCGGGCTCGTCGCCGAACGCCTTGAGAACGTTGGCCCGCAGAGCCTGCAGTTTCGCCAGTTGCTGCGATGCCTTGACCGCCTTTTGGAAGGCCGGATCCTTCCGCCACTCGCGCAGCGTCTCGCCGGCCTGGCTGCCGACGTCGCTCCCCTTGAAGGCCACCGAGCAGCGCTGCACCAGGTCGGCGGCCCCGAGCGGGTTGCCGGCCTTCATCGCCACGCCGTTCTCCAGCATCCGCCTGCCGTGGGCCTCAAGTTTTGCGACGACGAACTTCGCCTCCTCCGCGGTGGCGGAGTCCTTCGAGTCGAGGAGCGACGCGGCCTTGCGGAGCGCCGGCCCGAACGCCGCCTCGTTTCGCAACGCCTCGTTGAAGGCCGCAAGCTTCTCGAGCGTCCGCCCCTCGAGGATCGCGGAGGGCGCCGCCTTCACGGCGGCGAGCATGGCGTCGTGGGCCCGAAAGGGAGAGCCGCGGTAGACGCACTTGCCCGTGTGGTCGAAGAGCATGCAGTGGGGGATGCCGCTGAAGTCCTGGCCCCCTTGGACGGACGCATTGGCGACGATCGTGAACGTCACGCCCAGATCGGCCGCGGTCTTGCGGACAACGTCGGCCGGGCCGCCCTGCGCGTGAGCGCCGATGACCACGAGCCCCTGCGGCGCGAGTTCCTTGTGGGCTTCTTCGAGCTTGGGCATGCTCGCGATGCAGGGGGGGCAGTTGACACCCCAGAACTCGAGCAGCACGACGCGGTGCGCGAGCGACTCGGCCGACACCTGCGGACCGGAGACGTGCGGCCCGATCCGGATCCCGCCCGTGGTCACGCCCATGTTGAAATCGGCCGCCCATACCGATGACGCGACGGTCACCTGCCACGCCACTGCCGCCAGCAGGCCCATCGCCAACGTCCACGCCCGGCCCCGATCTCGCATCGTCACCCCCGTCGCCCTCGTCGCCGTACCTGCCCGAACGCCCCCGAGTCTATCGGCCTGCCTCGAGCTCGGCGAGTAACGCCTCGGCCGCATACACCCGCCGCAGGGCCGCGCGGATCCCGGTCGCGTCGACCGACACCGCCCGGGACAGCCGGTCGTCGTAGACGAGATCGAGCCGCAGCGAATGAATGTTGCCGTCGAAGATCAGGCCGACGAGCTCGCCGGCCTGGTTCACGACCGGGCTGCCGGAGTTGCCGCCGATGATGTCGGCCGTGGAGGCGAAGTTGAACGGCGTGCCCATGAACTCCGCGTCGGCCTCCAGTTCTTTCCGCATGGCCTGCCACCGCGGCGGCAGCACGAAAGGGGATGTGTCGCGTTTCAGCCGGGCCCGCTCGAAGAGGCCGGCATAGGTCGTGATCGCGGCGCACGCATCGGGACCGACCGCGTCGATGCCCTTCACGACCCCGTACGCGAGCCGGAGCGTGAACGTGGCGTCGGGATACATCGCCGCCCCCTCGCGGGCGAACCGGGCCCGCGTGATCTCGGCATGCGATTGCTGCTTCACCTCGCCGGCCGCCTCGGCCACCTTCCGCAGCCGCCGCGCCTCATCGTCCACCAGCCGCGCCAGCGCGAGCATGGTGTCCGCGGACGCGGCCACCGCCGCGGCATCGCCGTCGTAGAGCTCCCGCCGCCGGTCGGGCTGTACGGCCTGCGCCCGCTCGGGCTGATACCGCCTGCCCAGGGCCGTGCCGCCGACGAGCGCCGCCGCCCGCTCCCGCGGTGGCTGGCCGGCGAGGACGGCCTTGACGAGCGGGTCGTCGGCCCCGAGAGCGGTCGCCAGCGCGGTGAGCGAGTCGGCGAGCTTGGCGATCTCGAAGCCGTCGTACAGCGGCTCGGCGGAGAAGAGCTGCAGCTCCAGCGGGCCGCGGTTGGAGTCGCGGTATTCGCGGAGCCGTTCGCCATCGGGCTTGGCCCGCTCCGCGACGGCCCGGAGGATGGTGCGGGCGTGCGCGAAAAACCTGCTGTTGAAGCCCTCGGCCCCCTCGAGCATTCGGAGCCGCAGGGCGATGCGATCGAGATCGGCCTGGGCCGCCTCGATCCGCCCGTATGGCGATGGTCGGCTGTCGAGCCCGGCCTCGATAAAGTCTCGCACCGCCGCCTCGGCGGCGCGTTTCTGCTCGACGAGCCGGGGATCGAGCAGGGCCGCGAGGATGCCGGACCGCGCCTTGCGGCCATTCTGCGCGCTGTACAGTCCGGCCGCAGCCTGCCGCCGCTCCTCCGGCCCTTCCTCGCAGAACGCTCCATACAGCGTTTCCAGGCGGTTGAGCGAGCGGAGGTCATGAGGCAGCTTCCGATCCCGCATGGCGAGCAGTTCGACGAGCGTGGCGGCCCGATCGGTGTGGCCCGGGTGCCCCGACACGAAGACGACGTCGCCCGCCGCGACCGGCTTCCGGGTCCAGGACAGATGGTGCGGCACCCGCGCCGGCCGGCCGTCCTCGTAGGCGCGAAAGAAGCAGACGTCGAGGTTGTGGCGGGGAAACTCGAAGTTGTCGGCGTCGCCGCCGAAGAAGGCGATCGCGTGCTCGGGCGCGAAGACGAGCCGCACGTCGGTGTACCGCTTGCAGCGGTAGAGGTGATACGCGCCGCCCTGATAGAGCGTGATCACGTCGCTCCGCAGCCCGGTGGCGGCGAGCGATTCCTTCTCGATCGCGGCCATCGCCGCCCGCCGGGCCGCGACCGCCTCGTCGGCCGACATGGCCGGCTTCACGGCCCCCTGCACCCGCGCGGTCACGTCGTCGATCGAAACGAGCACGTTGAGCTCGAGGTCGTGGCAGCGCAGCTCGTCGGCGCGGGTCGCGGCCGCGAAGCCGTCGCGGTGGTAGTCGTGCGTTTCGTCGCCGAGCTTCTGGATCGCGCCGGCGCCGACGTGATGATTGGTGAGCACCAGCCCGTCGGCCGACACGAAGGAGCCGGAGCCTCCCGAGCTGAACCGCACGCTCGACCGCTGCAGGCGGAGGAGCCACTCGGGCGTCACCCGGATGCCGTGATCCTTCTCCAGTCGCTCGAGCGGCGGCTGATTGAAGAGCCACATCCCCTCGTCCGCCCGGAGGCCGCCGGCCATCAGGAGCCCGGCGATCGCGACTTGCAACCAGCGAAAGAGCGTCATGCAGAAGTGCCTCCTGGCAAAGCGTGGATCCGGTCGTATGGTAGCCGATCGCGATCGCGTGTCATCCGCCGTGCTACACTCCACCGGTCCGCCGCGCGGAGCCTGCTCGGGCCAGGCTGGTACCCATGCGACCATTCGAAGCGGATGCCGCCGAGCCGTCAGGCGATTCCCGCGCCGACTCCCTGTCGTTCACCAGCAGCCTCACCGACTTCCTCGTCCACCCGGCCGCCGCCGCGGTCGGGCCCGAACTCGGGCCCGGGGCGCGGCTCGGCGACGTGACCATCGTCCGCTTCGTCGCCGAGGGCGGGATGGGTCGGGTCTACGAGGGGCTGCAGGGCATGCCCTGCCGCACCGTGGCCGTGAAGGTGATCCGCCCCGGCGCCCTCTCCACGGCGGCGCTGAAGCGGTTCGAGTACGAGGCGCACGTCCTCGGCCGGCTCACCCACCCGGGCATCGCCCGCATCTATTCGATGGGCACGCAGCCGATGACCGGCGGCGACGTGCCGTACTTCGTCATGGAATACATCGACGAGGCGCGGCCGATCACCGCCTACGCGACCGACAACGCCCTGCCCACCGCCGCGCGGCTGCGGCTCTTCCGGGAGTTCTGCCGCGCCGTCGCCCACGGCCACCAGCGGGGCGTCATTCATCGCGATCTCAAGCCGGGCAACATGCTGGTCGATGCGGCCGGGCAGGTGAAGATCATCGACTTCGGCATCGCCCGGACCACCGAAGGCGACGTGGCCCTCACCAGCATGCTCACCGACGTCGGTCAGCTCGTCGGCACCGTGCAATACATGTGCCCCGAACAGTTCGCCGGCACCGCCGACGACCTCGACGTGCGGGCCGACGTCTACGCCCTGGGCGTGGTGCTCTACGAGCTGCTCGTCGGCCGGCTGCCCTACGACGTCGCCCGGCGGCCGGTGTACGCCGTGGCTCGGACGGTGCAGGAGGCCGAACCGACGTCTCTCGCCAGGATCAATCCACAGCTGCGTGGGGATCTCGAGACGATCGTGATGAAGTGTCTGGAGAAGGATCGTGGCCGACGCTATTCGAGCGCTGCCGAGCTCGAGGCCGACCTGGGCCGGTATCTGGACGGTGAACCGATCGCCGCCAGCCCGCCCCGGCTCCGGGATGCCGTCGTCAGACTGGCACGGCGGCACAAGCTCGCCACGCTGGCGGCGGCCGGCCTCCTCACGGCGATCGTGGCGGGCGGTGTGGGCGCGTCGATCTTCGCCGTGCAGGCCGCGCGGGAGCGGGCGACGGCCCTGCGCGAAAAGGCGCGGGCCGACGTCGAGGCCCGGGTCTCGCGGCAGCGGCTCGCGATCGCCAATCTCCGGTCGCTGCAGGCGGCCATCGGAGCCGGGAACCTGCGGCTCGGCCGGCAGCTGCACGCGGAAAACCTCGCCCTCGCCGGCGGCGATCCGCCGCTCGAACTCCGTGTCTTCGGCGCCGACCTCGACGACGCCCTCGTCGTCCGCGAGTGGAAGCGGGGGCCGGTACGGAACGTCACCTACAGTCCCGATGGCCGCATCCTCGCCGCCACATGCGTGGACGATGCCCCTGTGCGCCAAGTGGTCGATTTCAAAACACTGGCGCATGCGAGCGCCGTCGCCCAGTCGCGCCGCGGCGAGCTGCGGTTCTTCCACGTCGGCAGCCATCACGCCTACGACCTACTCGATAAGCCCGCCGGCGGCTGGGCGGAGGCCTGGCGCATCCACCGTGCGGCGGCGGAAGGGCTACGCACTGGCGCCGACTCCGCGTCCGTCCCGCTGGCCGCATGTCCGGCGACGCGCCGCCTCGCGATCCAGGAGGCGGAGGGCCAAGTCCGCATCGTGACGGCGCCGACGGGCGCGGCGCCCGTCACCCTGGAGCAGCCTCGGGGCCGGCTGCGCCAGGCGACCTTCAGCCCGGACGGCCGCCGCCTGGCCATCCACGGGCGGACCGGAACGCTCGGCCTGTGGGATGCCGACGACGGCAGGCTGATCGCCATGCTCGGTGACCAGGACGATCGGTTCGAGGCCTTTCTTTTCAGTCCCGACGGCGGCCGGCTGGCCGCCGTCAAGAGCACACGCAATCGCCAACAGGAGGTGTGGGTCTACGACGCCATCGACGGCCGACGTCTGTCCGCCGTGACGGCGCAGCGACGGCAGGGCCTGACCGACTCCCTGTTCGCATTCAGTCCGCATGGCGACCGCCTCGTCACCAACTGGCGCGAGCACGAGCTCCAGGTCTGGGACGTCGCCCGGGCCGCACGGCTCGACAGCCTGAAGGGCCGCACGGGGATCGCCACGGCCCTCGCCGTCAGTCCCGACGACCGCCAGATCGCCGCCGGGTTTACCGATGGCACCATCCGGCTCTGGAACGCCGATACCGCCTCGGTCGACGGGGAATTGATGGGCCACGATGGCGCCATCACGAGCCTCGCGTTCCACCCCGACGGGCATTCGCTGGCCTCCGGGGCGCACGACGGCACCGTCCGGATCTGGTCCCGCACGGCCGCCGAGCCGCTGGGCACGTTGGCCGATCACGCCGGCATGACGGCCGCCGCGTTCAGGCCGGATGGGCGGCAGCTGGCGGTGGCGCCCCGGGATGGCGGCGGGATCGAGCTTTGGGACCCGCGCACGGTCGAGCGCCGGCACCGGCTTCCGGGGCCCGCGGGCCTCGTCACCGAGATCGCCTACAGCCCGGATGGCACGCTCGTGGCGGCCGCGTTCAGGAACGCGGACCAAGCGGGAGAAGTCCGCGTCTGGACGAGCGACGCCGGCGAACTGGTTGCCACCCTCGGCGACATCGGCCGGGGTGCGGAGCGTGTCGGCTTCGCCCCCGACGGATCGCGGCTGCTGACGACTGCCGCTGACGCCACCGTAACGGTCTGGAATCCGCGCACCGGCGAACGGCTGATGTCGACTGCCTCCAGATACGAGGGCGCATTCATCGACGCCGCCGCCGTGTTCGGCCTCGACGGGAGTCGCGTGGCCTACCGGATGGCCGCGCTGCTGGACGCCGCCACGGGAGACGTCGTGGCGAGCCTGCGTCCGCAGGGACACGTGACCTGTCTCGCGGCGAGCCCGGACGGCCTGACGCTGGCCACCGGGCTGGCCATCGGCGCCGTCAATTTCGCCGACTTCGCGACCGGCCGGCCGGGCACCCGCCTGCTCGGCCATGCGGGCCCCGTGCGGGCCATCGCCTTCAGCCGCGACGGCACCCGGATCGCGACCGGCTCGGAGGACGGATCGGCCCGCGTCTGGAATGCCTGTCACGACCCGACTTCCGGCGCCACCGTCTGCGTCTTCAACGGCCACGAGAGCGCGGTCGAGACGGTCCTCTTCAGCCCCGACGGCCGCCGGGTCGTGACGGCTTCGCGAGACGAAACGGTCCGCATCTGGGACGTCGAATCGGGGCAGGAACTGTGCACGCTGCCGGCCCCCCGGGATTTTCCGCGGGCCGTGGTGCTCAGCCCCGACGGCACGCTGCTCGTGACCGCCGCCACCGCCGCGGGGGGCCTGAGGATCTGGGGGCTCTCCAACGCCGCCGTCGTCAGTGCCCGGCGGGCCGCCGCGGCTCGCCACTGACCGGCTCGGCTTCGATCTCCGGCAGCGCCGGGGGCAGCACCCGTTGCCGCGGCTCCGCCAGCGCGGCCAGGAACGCCTCGAGATCGGCGAGGTCCTGGCGGTTCAGCCCCAGCGGCTTCAAGTGCGGCGACTTCACCGGAAACAGCGGATCGTCTCGCTGGTAGGGCTGGCGCTTGAGCGTCACCATGCCCGCGTTGTACATGTTGAGCACGCCGCGCAGCTCGAACATCCCGGTGTGCATCAGCGGAGTGGTGTGCGTCACGTCACGCAGGGTCGGCGTGCGGAAGCGGCCCTTGTCGCCCGCGGCGCCGGTGACGGCGTGCCGGCCGAGGTCCTCGTTGTCGCGGCCGAAGAAGCTCAGACCCAGGTCGTGAAACCGGCCGTCGCTGAACGCGGGGCCGTGATGGCAATGCATGCATCGGGCCTCGCGCCGAAACAGATCGAGGCCGAGAATCTCCTCGTCCGCGAGCGCCTCCGCGTCGCCGCGCATGAAGCGGTCGAACCGCGACCGTCCCGAGACGATCGTCCGTTCGAAACAGGCCACCGCCTCGACCACCGCTGCGAACTCGAGCGGACGGCCCGCGAACGCCTCCGCGAACCGCTTCCGGTATCCCGGGCTCCGTGCGAGCAGGCGGACGACCGCGTCGCGGTCGGCGGCCATCTCCGCCGGATTGGTGAGCGCATCCTCCACCTGCCGCTCCAGGCTGTCGGCCCGTCCGTCCCAGAACAGATGCGTCTGAAACGCCACGTTGCGGATCGTCGGCGTGTTGCGATCGGGCGTGCGGCCGTGCGGCTGGCTGACGGCCCGCCCGTCGGCCCAGCCGAGGCTGGGCTCGTGGCAGGAGACGCAGGCCATCTTGCCGTCGGCCGAGAGCCGGGCGTCGTAGAACAGGAGCCGACCGAGCTCCGCCTTCGCGGCGTTGAAGGGATTTTTCTCCGGATGCACGACCTGCGGCAGGAGGCCGATCTCCCGCCACTCGATGCCCGGATCGACGTGCGGCGCCGGCCATGACGCGGGCGGGCGGCGGTACACGTCGCGCAGCTGCCGGGCAGCCGCGGATCGCTCGGCGGCCGACCGCTCCGGCCGCGGCGGTATCTTGACCTGCGCAGCCGGTTCCGCGGCGGGGCTCGTGCCGATCGCGAGCCAGGTCGCACAGGCCACGAGGCCCGCGGCGCCGTATCGCAGTCGGCTCGATGTCCGGTCCGACGAACCGCGAAGGTGTGGCATGACGGGCGACGCTCCGCGGGGTCAGCGATCGACGACCTGATCGGCGGCCTGGATCGTGAGCTGGGCGGCCACGACGTCGGCGGCCACGTTCGCATCGATAAAACGCACCGATCCATCGACGAACAGGGCCGCGGCGCCATCGGGGTGAAAGGCGTAGATGCCCCGGTTATTGCTGCCGTTGACCAGCGTCGGACCGGGCGACCTGTATTGATTGGCCGGATCGGCCGCGGTGAGATCCCGCCGGAACCCCCGGACCGCGAACTGGTTGGTGTCGGCCCAGCCGCAGAGCGACGCATACCTGGTGCTGACGGGGCTCGAGCTGAAGACCCCGGAATCCGGCACCAGGCCGCCGAACGCCCAGACCTGCGGCCGGCCCGCCGACTCGAAAACGGCGATGCTCTTCGACAGGCCGTCGGTGATCTCGCGGATTCGCCGCCCCTTCGCGCCGGGGACGGTCGCCCCCGTGAGGAAGCCCTCCGAGTTGCCGGGCCGGGGAAACGACACCACGGGCGGAGCATTCCAGAGCGTGGCACTCGGGCCGTCCGAGGCCGCGTAATCGGCGGCCGACGCGGTCCATGTCGGGCTCGCGGTCCGAAACCGCGGATGCTGTCGCGGCCCGCCCGGCGTGGAGGGGCAGTTCATGAAGCCGAGCGGCGTCTGCACGGCCGGCCGGTTGACCGCATCGTCGAACCGCGCCTTGTAATCGTAGCTGCTGGCCAGCGGGTTCTCGTCGAGATAGGGCAGGATCTGGGCGCACCAGTGGTGGCGAATCGTTCCCACGGACGTGTTGTTCGGGAAGCAGTCGCGGGCGGCGTGATGATTGTGGAAACCGATGCCGATCTGCCGCAGCTGGTTGCCGCACTGCCCGCGGCGGGCCGTTTCGCGAACCGCCTGCACGCCGGGCAGGAGGAGCACGACTAGCCCGCCGATGATCGCGACGACGACGAGCATCTCGACCAGCGAGAATCCCGCGACCTTCCGGCGGCCGCCAGCCGCTCCATGGTCACATTCAGCCGGCATCCTTCCGGCTCCTTTCACCGCTCACTGCGGCCGCTCCCCGTCGAGGGCGGCCTTGATCGCCTCGCGCGCCTGGCGCCAGTAGTTCTTCACGCTGCGCTCCGAGCACCCCATGATGGCGGCGACCGTCTTTTGATCGGCACCGAGATACCACACGAGCCGGAAGACCTCCTTCGGCTCGGGCCCCAGGCCCTCGACGGCCTGATGAAACCGCTCCCAGCGGTCGAGCGGCTCGTCGGCCACCGCCGCCTCGTCGACGAAATGCCGGGCGACGCTGGCGTCGTGAAACACGTTCGTGCCGTGATTCGCCTGATACGACGCCGCGGCGGCGTGGCGCCGCGTCAGATCGACGAGCTCCCGATGGATCTGCACGGCGCCCAGGGCCATCATGGACCGCGGTGATTCGCCCGCCGACGCCATCTGACCGAGGGCGCGGTGCAGCCGCATGATCGCCCCCTGGAACACGTCGTCGGTGTCGTCGTAGCGACGCACGCCGGGATAACTGCGGAGCAGCTTGTGGGTCAGGTGCCGGAGTCGTGCGCTCCACGCCTCGACGAGCCGATCGCGGGCCACCGGATCGCCGCTCGCCAGCGAGGCGAGCACGTGGGGGACCGAAGCAGTGTCGTCCACGACGGCGGTCTCCATAGGGGGGCCTCACTCCGCCGGGAGGAGTTTTATAAGTTTTCCCGCACGTGAAAAGCCCCGGTCAGGGGGGACGACGGCCGGGCCGGACCACCACACTCTGCCTGCCCATCCGCTTCATTGACGACTTGTCGAGCAGGGTGTAATTTCCGCGGACTCACCTCGCACGTCATCTGGAACAGCTCCTGCACGCACCCGTCACTGCTGTCGTCCCGACACGCTGACCTTCTCCTGCGGCAGGTTTCTTCGCGGCCACCTCCGGCTGCCTCTTCCCGACGGTGTTCCGCCGCTTTCGAGGGTCGCCCGTCAGGCCGTCCGCGTTGACGGTGCGGCACCAGGCGCAGGAACTCGCATCCCCATGAAGGGCCACGGGACTCGCACGAGCCACCTGCTTGCAGTCAGCCTGCTGATCGCGGGGCTGCACGCGGTCGCTCCCGCATCCGCGGCGCCGACGACCTACTTCGGCGCCTGGTCCGGAGGCACGATCGCCCCTGGCGAGAGCGTGGTCCTCGCCGACGGCGCCAGCCTGACCGGCAATGTCGTCGCCAACGGCCTCCTGGAGTTCGCCCAGACGACGGCGTTGACGACGAGCGCCACCATTTCTGGAACTGGCAGCCTGGCGGTCACCAACACGGGCGGGCTTGTGCTCACAGGCCTGGCTTCCGGCACCGCCCGCTTCGAACTGGCGATCAGCGCGTCGCGCGGCGAACTGACCATCGGCGCCACGGGCACCAACCCCCTGATCGTGGGCGACACGGGCGTCGGCTCGCTGTCGGTGACGGGCGGCACGGTGAAAAATGGGCTCGGCTTCCTGGGCTTCGCGGCCGGGAGCCGTGGCACGGCGACCGTCAGCAGCGGCACGTGGGCGAACGCCGTGGGCAGTGCAGGCCGCATTCTGTACGTCGGCTATTCGGGCACGGGCGTTCTCGATGTCGCCGGCGGTCTCGTGACCAACGCGAGTGGCATCCTGGGAGGCCTTGCCGGCGGCGTCGGCACGGCGACCGTCAGCAGCGGCACCTGGCAGAATCGCGGTCCGCTGTACGTGGGCGGAAATGCCGGCGGCAACGGGGGCACCGGCATGCTGACCGTGACCGGTGGACGGGTCACCAGCACACTGGGTTTGATCGGCGTGAATGCGGCCGGCGTCGGCACCGTCACCGTCACTGGCGGCACTTGGAGCAACGCCGCCAACTTGCACGTCGGCACCAGCGGCACCGGCACGCTGACGATTTCCGGCAGCGGCGCAGGTGGCTTCGTGATCGTCGGCGGCACACTCTCCAAGGGGGCGTCAGGCACGATCATCCTCGAGGCCGGCGGCACGCTGCAGATCGGCGCCGGCTCGACCGGCGGCGCTCTCGGCACCGACCTCGTCAACAACGGCGCTCTCGTCTTCGACCGGCTCGGCACCGGCACGGTGGCCGCGAGCATCAGCGGCACCGGCTCGGTGACCTTGGCGAACTCCGCCACGATGCGGATGACGGGTGCCAGCACCTACTCCGGCCCCACGACCGTCAATGCGGGCACCCTGCTGGTCGATGGCGGCCTCGGCAGCACAAACGTCGTCGTCAATGCCGGTGGCTCCCTGGGCGGATCAGGCGTGATCGGCGGTTCCGTGGCGGTCCAGGCGGGGGGCACCCTGGCAGCTGGCAGCGGGATGGAAAGCCTCGCCTGCGGCTCGGTCACGCTCCTCGACGGGGCGGTGTTTCGCTACGAGTGGGACTCGCGGACGCCGGCGAACTCCGACCTGCTGACGATCCTGGGGGATCTGTTCGTGAGCGGCACGGTCGGTCTCGTGCTCGAGGATCTCGCGGGCAGCCGCGGGCCGTATGCGGATGGCACGATCCTTTCGCTCATGAACTACAGCGGCAGCTGGACGGGTGGCTCCTTCACCCGTAGCGGCGCGTCCTTGGCCGATGAGTCGGTGTTTTCCAGCGGCGATCAACTGTGGCGGATCGACTACGACGCGACCGCCGGAGGCGTGAATCGCACGGCCGAGTACCTGCCCGACGGCCGATTCGTGAACCTCGTCGCCGTTCCCGAGCCGTCGGCCGGCGTGTTGCTGGGCATCGGCCTGCTGGGGCCGGCACTCGCCTGGCGGCGGGCACGGCGGCGTCAGAGGCTTCAAAACCCATGTTTCACATGGGAAATGCAACACTTTTGCCCCTGACGGGCCTGTTTTACGCCATAGGTTCCAGGAGACGGCCTGCGGGGCCGTCGTCGCGTCCTCTCCTGGGATTCAACCGTGATCACCTTCGCCGCCACCTGGGAGGCTGTTTCCCGCCTCCCACAGCTCCCTTCCGCCCCCCACGAAGTGCTCGGACTCCCGGCCGATACGACCGATGCGGGCCTGATCGTGCAGGCGGCGCGGCGCCGGCTGAATGCGATTCGCGACGCGTACGGCAGCGAGGGCGACGTGAAGGAGATGCTGACCTCCATCATCGTCGCGGCCCGGCAGGCGATGCTTGCCCGGGCCCGTGCCGCGTCCGGCGGTTAGCAGACTGTGGAACAAGTCTGCCCGAGCAGGCTGCTCGGGCCATCGACCCAGGAAACCCTCGGCGTTTCCTGCGGTCGATCAAGTGGACAAAGGCCAGGGATGGCTTTGTCCACGGGCAGTTAGCTGTCCGTGGACAAAGCCTTTCATGGCCCTTCCGACAATTGCATGGGGAAGAGGATCCAGGAGGGTGTGCCCGTGCCCCGGGAGCCGGCGTGGCTGACCAGCGGAGGCATGGATGCCGAAGCGCAGTCAGCCTCGAGAGAGCGGAGGCCTGGAAGGCCGCAGCGAACGTCCGGCGATGGGGCATGGGCACCCCCGACCCACGGTAATCCCTGATGGACCGTCTTTCATGGTCCTTCTCCAGTGTTCCCCGCCCCGTCACCAGCACTTGACAAAAGTGTACGCATGTATACAATAGGCCGACGACGGTCGTTTTTCTCCATATCCGCAGCCGCTTCCCACATCACGAAAGGACCGCGCCATGCTCGCCCGCCTCCACACCTTCTCCCTCTTCGGCATCGACGCCGTGCCGGTCGACGTCGAGGTCGATGTCTCGACCGGAGCCCTGCCGGCCACCGTGCTCGTCGGTATGCCCGACGCCGCGATCCGCGAAAGCACGCACCGGGTGGCCCGGGCGATGGTCAATTCCGGCTTCAATCGCCCCAACGATCGGATCGTCGTCAACCTGGCCCCGGCCGAATTGCCCAAGCAGGCGGCCACGTTCGACCTGCCGATCACGCTGGGGATCCTGGCCGGCAGCGGGCAGTTTTCATCCGATCGCCTCCGCGACTACGCCGTCGTCGGCGAGCTGTCGCTCGAAGGCTTCACGCGGCCGGCCCGCGGCGCCCTGTCGATCGCAATGGCGGCCGCCCGCCAGTCGCGGCAGGGGGCCTCGTCCGACCGGCCGCTGAAGGGCTTGGTGGTGCCGGCGGCGAGCGCGACCGAGGCAGCCGTCGTCGAGGATATCGAGGTCATCCCAGTGGCCTCGCTCACGGAGGCGGTGCAGTTCTTCGCCGGCGATCTCCACATCCCGCCGGCGCCGCCGCGGGTGACGGAATGGTTCGATCGCTTCGCGGCCTACGACATCGACTTCGCCGACGTCCGCGGCCAGGAGGCGGCCAAGCGGGCCGTCTGCGTCGCGGCGGCGGGTGGCCACAACTGTCTGATGGTCGGGCCCCCGGGCGGCGGCAAGACGATGCTCGCCAAACGCATCCCCACGATCCTGCCGCAGCTCTCGGCTGGGGAATCGATCGAGACGACCCGCATCTATAGCGCGCTGGGCCTGATGCAGCCGGGCCAGCCGCTGTTGGCCACGCGGCCCTTCCGGGCCCCGCACCACACGATCAGCGAAGCCGGCCTGATCGGCGGCCGCTCGATTCCGATGCCCGGCGAGATATCGCTCGCCCACAACGGCGTCCTGTGGCGGTCAAATACCAGCTATCAGGGAGCTGCGACGCATTTCGTCAAAAACCACGTGTTTTCGGGGTGTGAAAAATACGGGCATCGATGGGCCGCATTCCACTCGAGGATCGGCCAGGTTCTCGCTTCGCCCATTCAGGCCGCCGCAGCCTAACCAACGGCCATCTGGGCCACATCCCCTTTTTGACCTGTTGGGGCAGGCGTGCATCACGCCGGTGCTTAACGCTTGCCTCTGGGCGACCGCGGCAGGACCGCCTAACGGCCGCTGCCGAGCCCTGGGCTGCGGCGGCTTACCGCCCCGTGTGCCTCTAAGACGCTTTTCCCCGCCCGCACCCGCCGTTTACCAGTAGGAGCGGGTTTTCTTATCAAAACCCAACCCCAACCGGAGGCCCCATGAGGTTCCGAAACAAAACGACACTTTTTGCCTTGGCCCTGCTGCTTGTCCCGGGGCTACCTCTCCATGCCGCCGACGCCTATTCCGGCCGGCTCCGCGTGGCTCCAGAGAGCGGCGAGCAGGCTGACCTGAAAGCCTGCCTGAACACTG
>JBIJCJ010000076.1:0-15630 GCA_044344765.1 Pirellulales bacterium
ACCCGATGGCCCTCTCCCGCGGCATCCACAAGGCGGTCGAGGCGGTGTCGAAGGCTGTGCTCGCGATCGCGACGCCGATCAACGAGAAGAACAAGAAGGAGCTGATGCAGATCGCCACGATCGCGGGCAACAACGACCCGACGATCGGCAACGTGCTCTCCGATGCGTTCCTCAAGGTGGGCAAGGACGGCGTGATCACCGTCGAAGAGGGCAAGCAGGCCGAGACGACGGTCGACGTGGTCGAGGGCATGCAGTTCGACCGCGGCTTCCTCTCGCCGCACTTCGTCACCGACGCCGACGCGCAGACCTGCGAGTTCGAGAATCCCTACATCCTCGTCTTCGAGGAGAAGATCTCCAGCGCCAAGAACCTCGTGCCCCTGCTCGAGGCGGTCAGCAAGGCGGGTAAGCCGCTCGTGTTGATCGCCGAGGACGTCGAGGGCGAGGCCCTGGCGACGCTCGTGGTCAACAAGCTCCGCGGCATCGTGCAGTCGGTCGCCGTGAAGGCCCCGGGCTACGGCGATCGCCGCAAGGCGATGCTCGGCGACATCGCCGTGCTCACCGGCGGCCAGGCGATCTTCAAGGATCTGGGCATCGCCCTCGACGCCGTGAAGCTCTCCGATCTCGGCCGGGCGAAGAAGGTGATCATCGAGGCCGAGAACACGACGATCATCAGCGGGGCGGGCACCAAGGCGGCGATCGACGGCCGCGTGGCCCAGATTCGCGACGAGATCGGCAAGACGACCAGCGACTACGACCGCGAGAAGCTCCAGGAGCGGCTTGCCAAGCTGGCCGGCGGCGTCGCCC
This sequence comes from Pirellulales bacterium, assembly GCA_044344765.1. GTDB lineage: Bacteria > Planctomycetota > Planctomycetia > Pirellulales > UBA1268 > QWPN01. The sequence continues at coordinate 805 of JBIJCJ010000076.1, forward strand.
AGATCAACGTCGGTGCCGCGACCGAGACCGAGATGAAGGAGCGGAAGGCCCTCATCGACGACGCCAAGAGCGCGGTCCAGGCCGCGCTCGCCGAGGGCATCGTCCCCGGCGGTGGCGTGGCCCTGCTGCGGAGTGAGAAGGCACTCGAGAAGCTCGATCTCGAAGGGGACGAGAAGATGGGCGCCTCGATCGTGAAGAACAGCCTCCGCTACCCGCTCGAGGCGATCGCGAACAACGCCGGCCTCGACGGCTCGGTGGTGGTCAATCGCGTGCGGCACATGAAGGGCAAGAACGACGGCTTCGACGCCGACAAGGGTGAGTATTGCGACCTCGTGAGCGCGGGCGTCATCGACCCGGCCAAGGTCGTGCGGACCGCCCTGCAAAACGCCGCCAGTGTGGCGGCCCTGCTCCTCACGACCGACTCCCTGATCACCGAGATCCCGAAGGAGGAGGAAGAGGCGGCCGGCGACCATCACGACCACCACGGCATGGGCGGGATGGGCGGCATGGGTGGCATGGGTGGCATGGGCGGCATGCCCGGCATGATGTGATTCCCGGCCACGGCCCGTCTTTTAATTCGATTTGCATTCCATTCCCTGTTTCCGGAGACCTGACCATGGCAGCCAAGAACCTGAAGATTCGTCCCCTCGATGACCGGATCGTCGTCGAGCCCGTCGAGGCCGAGGAGCGCACCGCCGGTGGCATCGTCCTGCCCGACTCCGCCAAGGAGAAGCCGCAGCGCGGCCATGTGGTGGCTGTCGGCGTCGGCAAGCTGCTCGAAAACGGCCAGCGGGCCCCGCTGTCGGTGTCGATCGGCGACGAAGTGATCTACGGCAAGTACTCGGGCAGCGACATCGAGGTCGACGGCCACGATGTGAAGATCCTCCGCGAGAGCGACATCCTCGCGAAGGTGCTGGCTTGAATTGTCCCTTGTCCCCTCTCCCTCTGGGAGAGGGGTCGGGGTGAGGGTGCCGAGATCGGCAGCGTTGCATCCATGCACCCTCACCCGGCCTTCGGCCACCCTCTCCCAGAGTGAGAGGGTTGTCGCGAAAACCGGTTCCCGCATATCCCCAGAAACTGATTCACCGCACCACAGTCAGGAGACCGTCCCGTGCCCAAGCAACTGATGTTCGACGACAACGCCCGTGCCAAGCTGCTCAAGGGCGTGGAAAAGCTGGCCGGCGCCGTGGCCGTGACCATGGGCCCGGCCGGCCGCAACGTCATCATCGACAAGTCCTACGGCGGCCCCACGGTCACCAAGGACGGCGTCACGGTCAGCAAGGAGGTGGATCTGGAAGACGCCTTCGAGAACATGGGCGCCAAGCTGGTCAACGAGGTGGCTTCGAAGACGTCGGACCTGGCCGGCGACGGCACCACCACGGCCACCGTCCTGGCCCGGGCGATCTTCCGCGAGGGCACGCGGAACGTGGCCGCCGGATCGAATCCCACCGCGGTCCGCCGCGGCATCGAGAAAGGCGTGGCCGCGGCCGTGCAGCGGCTGATGGAGATGGCCCGGACGGTCTCCCGGCCCGAGGAGATCGCCCAGGTCGGGGCGATCAGCGCCAACAACGACCGCGCCATCGGCGACCTGCTCGCCGAGGCCCTGCAGAAGGTGGGCAAGGACGGCGTGATCACCGTCGAGGAAGGCAAGACCACCGAGACGACCGTGCGGTTCGTGGACGGCATGCAGTTCGACAAGGGGTTCGTGTCGCCGTACTTCGTCAATCGGCCCGCCGAGATGGAGTGCCAGCTCGACGACGCCCTGATCCTGATCCACGAAAAGAAAATCTCCAACCTGCGGGAGCTGGTGCCGCTGCTGGAGAAGGTGGCCCAGTCCGGCAAGCCGCTGCTGATCATCGCCGAGGACGTCGATGGCGACGCGCTCACGGCGCTCGTGGTCAACAAGCTCCGCGGCGTGCTCAACATCTGTGCCTCGAAGGCGCCCGGCTTCGGCGACCGCCGCAAGGCGATGCTCGGCGACATCGCCACGCTCACCGGCGGCACGCTGATCAGCGAGGATCTCGGCCTCAAGCTCGAGAACCTGGATCTGTCTCATCTCGGCAAGGCCAAGAGCGTCACGGTCGATAAGAACGAGACCACGATCGTGCAGGGGGCGGGCAAGCAGGCCGACGTGCAGGCCCGCGTCCAGCAGATCCGCACCCAGATCGAGGGCACCGACAGCGAGTACGATCGCGAGAAACTCCAGGAGCGGCTGGCGAAGCTCACCGGCGGCGTGGCCATCATCTCCGTCGGCGCCGGTACCGAGGCCGAAATGAAGCAGAAGAAGGCCCGCGTCGAAGACGCCCTGCACGCCACCCGGGCGGCGGTCGAAGAAGGGATCGTGCCCGGCGGCGGCGTGGCCCTGCTCCGCTGCCGCGAGGCGGTCGAAAAGGCCCGTGCCCAGGCGAAGGGCGACGAGAAGATCGGCGTGGACATCGTCCTCCACGCGCTCGAGGCGCCGATTCGGCAGATCGCCGAGAACGGCGGGATCGACGGCGGCGTGGTCGCCGACGAGGTCGCCGGCAAGGACCTCAACGTGGGCTACGATGCCAACAAGGGCGAGTACGTGGACATGCTCAAGGCCGGGATCATCGACCCCGTGAAGGTGGTGCGGGTCGCCCTGACGAACGCGGCCAGCATCTCGGGGCTGCTGCTCACGACCGAGGCCCTCGTCACGAACCTCGACAAGGACGACGCCAAGAAGCGGAAGGCCGAAGGCTCGGTCCGGTGATCCTGCATGGTTGATCAGCGCGATTACTACGAGGTGCTCGGCGTGGAACGCCGAGCCACCTCGGCGCAGATTACCGACGCCTATCGGAAGCTGGCGGTCCGCTATCACCCCGATAAGAATCCGGGCGATCCGGAGGCGGCGAGCCGCTTCAAGGAGGCCGCCCGGGCCTTCGAAGTGCTCTCCGACGAGGGCCTACGGGCGCGGTACGACCGCTACGGACACGCCGGCGTCCAGGGGGGCGGGCGGCACGAGTTCAACGACATCTCCGACGTCTTCGAAGCGTTCGGCGACCTGTTCGGCGGGGGCATCTTCGGCGAGGCGTTCGGCGGCCGGACGCGGGGCAACCGGCCGCGGAAGGGCCGCGATGTCTTTTGCCAGACCACGCTCACGCTCGTCGAGGCGGCTCGCGGCGCGACGAAGACCGTCGAGTTCACCCGGCACGAGACCTGCGCTACCTGTGACGGGAGCGGTGCCAAGAAGGGCACGCAGCCGCAGGTCTGCGAGTATTGCGGCGGCCAGGGGCAGGTGATCCAGACGGCCGGAGTCTTCCGGCTGCAGACGACCTGCCCGTCGTGCCGTGGGGCCGGCAGCGTGATCCGCGACAAGTGCCCCGCGTGCGGCGGCGACGGCGTGACGGAAGAGCGGGTCGAGCGGCGGGTGACGATCCCCGCGGGCGTCGACAGCGACGTCCGCGTGCGGCTGGCCGGCGAAGGCGAGCCGGGCGGCAACGGCGGGCCGCCGGGCGACTGCTACTGCGTGATCGAGATCGAGGAGCATCCGTTCCTCACCCGCGACGGCCGCGACCTGCATTGTGAAGTGCCGATCACGTTCACGCAGGCGGCCCTCGGCGCGACCGTCGAGGTGCCCACGCTCGACGGCCCCAAGCCGCTCCAGGTCGCCCGCGGCACGCAGGCGGGGGATGTGGTGCGGGTGCGGGGCCTGGGCATGCCGGAGGTGCGGGGCCGGGGCATCGGCGACCTGCACGTGCATCTGCACGTCGAAGTGCCCAAGACCCTGTCGCCCCGGGCCGAGGAGCTGCTGCGTGAGCTGGCCGCGGAAGAGCACGCGGCCGTGAGCCCGAAGCGGTCTTCTTTCTTCAGCCGGCTGAGCGAGTATTTTCAGGGCAAGGAATCCCCCGAGCACCGTGAGGACGCGCGATGACGACCGACATCCCGGAAGAGCCTGAAGCCGCCGACACCGCGGCCCCCGCCGCCGGAGACATCGAGAGCCTGCGGGCCGAGCTCGCGGAGGCGAACGACCGCACGCTGCGGGTCCAGGCCGAGCTGGAGAACTTCCGCAAGCGGTCACGCCGCGAGTACGAGGAGGCGCAGCGCTACCGGGAGATCGACCTTCTCCGCGACCTCCTGCCGGTGCTCGACAACGTGCTCCGGGCGCTCGAGGCCGCCGACAAGACGACCGACGTGGAAAGCCTGCGGTCGGGGTTCCGGATGACCGCCCAGCAGATCGAAAAGGTGCTCGGCAGCCACGGCTGCCAGACGATCGAGACCGACGGGACGGCGTTCGACCCCAACGTGCACGACGCCATCCTCCAGCAGGACGCGCCCGGCGTCGCGCCCGGCACGGTGGTGGGCACGGCCAGCCGGGGCTACCGGCTGCATGACCGCGTGGTGCGTCCGGCCCAGGTGATCGTGGCGAAGGGAGGGTGAGACGATGCCGACGTACGATTATGTCTGCGACGGGTGCGGGCACGCCTTCGAGCTCTTTCAGTCGATGACCGAGAGCGTGAAGAAGACCTGTCCAAAGTGCGGCAAGAAGAAGCTTCGCCGGCTGATCGGGGCCGGCGGCGCGATCATGTTCAAGGGGTCGGGCTTCTACAAGACCGACTACCGCAGCGATTCCTATAAGAAGGGCGCCGAGGCCGACAAAGGCGGGGCGAGCAAGTCGGGCGACGGCGGCTCCAAGTCCGAATCCAAGGGCAAGGGCGAGGGCTGACATGCCGCAGTGCCCGGTCTGCGACGCCCAGGTGGACCTGCAGAAGACACCCACGGTGCCGTTCTGCAGCGACCGCTGCCGGCTGATCGACCTCGGCCGCTGGCTCGACGAGTCGTACGGCGTGCCCCAGCCGAAGCAGCCGGGGCCGGACGAGGCCGGCGACGACGAGGACTGACCCGTCTCGCAGGCGATCCTCGCGGGTTCGCTCCGAAAGCCCCGGGCGCGATGACCGAGTGTGAGCCCTACGACCCGTCTCGCAGGCATTCTTGTGGGCTCGCTCCGAAAGCCCCGGGCGGAAGCCCGGGGGTGACGCGGTCCAGTCCGCTTGGCTTGTGCATCGCCTTCCGCGTTCCTTCCCAATCCGTTTGCCAACCCGTCACCCCCCGGCTCCCGCCGGGGGCTTCTGGATGCTCGTCGCGCCCGATTTCTATTCCTGCGTTTCGAACAACGTCCGGCGCTGCCTAAATCGACCGCGGGCCCTATACTCCCCCTCCGAATATCGGTGATCCGCGCACGCCCAGGGAGGGCATGATGTCCACGCACAACGAGCCGGGCGGCTCCGTCGTCCACGAAATCCGCTGGAGCGACGCCCTGCCCTGGTGGCTCCTGTTCCGCGCCGCCGGGGCCGCCTTTTCGCCCACCGTCATCCTGCTCGCCGCGGCCGGTGCGGTGGCGACCTGGGCCGGCTGGTCGATGGCCGACAGGCTCGGCCTCGCGGGCGTCGAGCGGGCGGCCGGGACCGTCGTCGCAGCCCAGTCGGCCAACGAACTGCTGCTCCCCGGGGCGCCGGCGGTGAAGGCGCTGACTACCAGCGGCCCGGGCCCCTGGCTCCGCGCGATCGTGGACGCTCTCCCGCCGGTGGTCGCCGACGTGTCGCGTCTGCTGGCGATTCCCTTCCAGCCCGCGGCGACGCTGCGGGAGGTGGGCGGGGCCGCGGCCCGGATCGGCTGGTTCGTGCTCGTGTGGTCGATCTTCGGCACCGCCATCGCCCGGCACGTGGCTCTGAAACTCGTCGGCGAGGATGCGCCCGGGATCGTCGGGGCCACCTGGTTCGGATCGCGAAAGTGGCTCCCCGCCTTCAACTCGGTGCTCTTCGTGCTCGTCGGCGTGTTCGCCTTGAGCGTGCCCGGCGCGCTCCTCGGCCTCTCCATGCGCACGGCCTGGGGCCTGGCCTTCGCCGGGGCGGTCTGGCCGCTGGTGCTGCTCGGCGCCGTGGTGCTGGCGATCCTCGTCGTCGGCGTGATCGCGGGCTGGCCGCTGATGGTGGCCTGCGTTGGCGTCGAGCGGGGTGACAGTTTTCAGGCGATCTCGACCGCCTTCTCCTACCTCTATCAGCGGCCGCTGCACTACGCGTTCTACGCGGCCGTCGCGCTCCTGGTGTCGATCCCGACGCTGCTGGTCGCCGGCCTGTTCGCCCACGCGACCGCCGATCTGGCGATGTGGGCGACGAGCTTCGGCATGGGGCACGAGCGGACGGTGGCCGTGCTCGACGGGCTGGCGGCGGCCGGCCCGACCGCGGACGCGTGGGGTGTGCGGGCGATCCGCTTCTGGAGCCGCGGCCTGGAGACGCTGCTCTCGTCGTTCGGGTGGGGCTACTTCTGGGCGATCGCGACGGCCGCCTACCTGCTCCTGCGGCAGGACGTGGACGGCACGGAGCTCGACGAAGTGGTGCTCGACGAGCCGGCCGGCGAAGCCGCCTAAACCGTTAGCGTGTGTATAGCGTCGCACAGGCATCATTCCGCCCTTCTGGAGCGGCGGTCTCTGACCGTCGAAATCGGGCCTGGGCCTTTTTGCCTTGAGCGCACAGGCATTATTCTGACCTTCTGGAGAGGGTCATGCGTCGATCGCGAGGTGTTTGATGGCGAGATGTATCGCATGGATGGCGGCTCTCGCCGCCCTTCTCTCCGGCGGCGGGGGTGTCGCGGCCGAGGCCCGACCGAACATCGTGCTCATCATCGGCGACGACCATGCCTGGACCGACTACGGGTTCATGGGCAACGCGGAGGTCCGCACGCCGCACATCGACCGGCTGGCCGCCACAGGGCTCACCTACACCCGCGGCTACGTGACGACCGCCCTGTGTAGCCCGTCGCTGGCCACGCTCCTCACCGGCCTCCACCCTCACCAGCACGGCATCACGGGCAACGATCCGGTGAAGGGGCAGCCGCGGGAGGCATGGCTGGAGGCATTCTTTCGGCATCCGCTGCTGCCGAAACTGCTGGCTGACGCCGGCTACCTGACCATGCACACGGGGAAGTATTGGATGCGGGAACCCTCGGCCGCCGGCTTCTCCCTCGACATGGGGAAGACCGACCGGCACGGCGGCAAGGCGTTGGACATCGGCCGCCAGACGATGCGGCCGATCTACGACGCCATCGACGCGGCGGGCCGGGAAGCGAAGCCGTTCTTTATTTGGTACGCGCCGTTCCTGCCCCACACGCCCCACAATCCGCCCCAGCGGTTGCTCGACACCTACGCGGCGATTGAGCCCGAGAGCCGGGCGAAGTACTACGCCATGATCGAATGGCTCGACGAGACGGTCGGCGACCTGATGGCGAACCTGAAGGCGCGGGGCATCGACGACGACACACTCGTCGTCTATCTCAACGACAACGGCTGGAACGATCGCGGCAAGCTGACTCCCTTCGAGAACGGTGTCCGCACGCCGATCGTGATGCGGTGGCCGAAAAAGCTGGCGCCGCGGATCGACCGCGACCGCCTCGCCTGCAACATCGACATCATGCCCACGATCCTGGCGGCGGCTGGCGTGCCGGCGCCGGCGGGGCTGCCGGGCATCGACCTGCTCGACGAGAAGGCCGTCGCCGCCCGCGACACGCTGTTCCTCGCGAACTACATGCACAATATGGTGTCGCCTGACGACCCCGGTCTCAGCCTGCTCTCGCGGACGTGCATCCACGGCACCTGGAAGCTGATCGAGTGGGGGACCAAATCCCCGACTCCCGAACCGGCCGCGGAACAGAACACCAAGGCCAAGGCCGGCCGGCGGGAACTGTTTGACCTCGCCGTCGATCCGCTCGAGAAGCGGAATCTGGCGGCCGAACAGCCCGAGCGGGTGCGGGCCCTCATGGAGCGGATCGACCGGTGGTGGAATCCGTTCGTCCCGCCTGGTGCCGCCCCCGCCGGGCATCTCGATCGGCACTGAAGGGCCGATTGGACAGGCATCATTCTGCCCTTCTGCAGCCGCGGTCTCTGACCGTCGAATCCGGCCGGGCCCTCCGAGGGATATTCCGGGTGGCGGCAACTATCCCAGCACCCGCACGCACCCGTCGGATGCCATGCACGTCGATCGTCCGTCGCCCGCGAGCCCGTCGGCCGCCCTGCCGTGGGCAGCGGCCCTGGAGACGCACGCCCCGTGGCTGACCACGATCATCGCCGTCCGCTTGGGCGAGGCTCAGGCGGTGGACGACGTCATGCAGGAAGTCGCGCTGGCCGTCTCGCAGTCGGCCGCCCGCGCCGGTCAAACCGCGGCCGAGACGCCGCGGGACTGGGGGCCGTGGCTGTATCGGATCGCGGTGCGGCAGGCGCTGCTCTACCGCCGCAAGGCGGGCCGCCGGCGGCGGTGGATGCACCGCTACGCGGCGGATCTGCCGGCCCATCCGGTCGCGGGCGACCCGCTCTCCTGGCTGCTGCGGGATGAGCGGGACACGCTCGTTCGCCGGGCCGTCGCCCGGCTGCCGCCGCGAGAGGCGGAGATTCTGCTGCTCAAGCATGTCGAAGACTGGTCCTACCGCGAGATCGCGGCGCGGCTGGGCACCACCCCGAAGGCGGTCGAAACGCGGCTGGCCCGGGCCCGGGCCCGGCTGCGGTCCGACCTGTCCGCGAACGCAGACCTTTCCCCATCCTGACCCATCCTCGCGAGGCGTTCATGTCCGAGCCGTTGTCAGACATTTCCCGCGCCGACCTCGATCGCCTGGTCGACGGCGAACTTCCCCTGCCGCAGCTGCGAGCGCTGATCGAGCGGTGCGATCGCCGACCCGAAGCCTGGCGGAACGTGGCGGTGGCGTTTCTCGAGGCGCAGGCCGTCTCGCAGGCGCTGCGGAGTGCCACGGAGCGGCCGGGGCGGCCACCGGCGCCGATCGCGCCTGCGGCGGCAGGACCTGGCCCTCGCGCCGCAGGCCGCCGTCCGCGGGTCGTCGCCTTGGCGACCACGGGGCTCGTTTCGCTCCTCGTCGGATGGCTGGGCGGGCAGGCGTCGGCGCCGCGCATGCCGAGTCCGAGCCCGGCGACCGCCGGCTTCATCCCCGGCGACGCCGACGTGGTGGACGTAGTGCCGATCTACGACGCGCCGGACGAGCAGTGGGCGATGGCCAGCCGCGAATCCCGCGACGCCTTGGAAAATTGGACGAGGGAACAGCAGGCCGCCGGCAACCATGTGACGGTGCGGCAATGGCTGGTCAGTCTTGAGTTGGAAGACGGCTCGCACGCGCTGGCGCCGGTCGACGAGCTGGTCGTCCGGCCCGCCGCGCGGGAGTTCTACTGACGATGCCCGCAGGCCATCGCCTTCGCAGCACCTGTTCTTCATTCTCGAAAAGGAGCGGTAGCATGACGGTTCGCAGCAGTGTCGTGGGGTTGGGAATGGTCGTGGGGCTCGTCGGCGGTGTGGCCGAGTGGGCAGCAGCTCAAGAGCAGGGCCGGCCGCGGCCGGCTGCCGTGATTATCAAGGCTCCGCAGATGCCGACGGTCGTCCGCCCTCTTGCAGCCGCCGACGTGGTTCCGACGGAGTGGCTCGGCCTTGCCCTCGAGCCCCTTTCCGAAGTGCTCGCGGCCCAGCTGGGGCTGAAGACGGGGATGGTCGTGGACTTCTTGGCGGCCGATGGACCAGCCCAGAAGGCCGGCCTGCGGAAGCACGACATTCTGCTCGAGGCGAACGGGACGCCGATCCAGGCGATGAGCGACCTGCTGCAGGTCGTTGCCGTCGCCGCCGCTGAAAAGAAGCCGGTCGGGCTGGCGGTGCTTCGCGGTGGCAAGCCGCTTGAGATCACGGTTACTCCGGAGCCGCGGCCTGTGGCGGTGACGGTCATCGGTGAATCGGGCGGGCCGGCTGGAGAAGGCCAGCCGCTCACGGTCCAATCGCAGGCCGTGTTCCAGGCGAATCCGGGCGTGATCGTGGGGCCGCGGGTGCAGGCTCCGACCATCGTCACTCGGGAACGGACTGGCGGGCTGTCGGAGGCCGAGACCGCCGCTGCCATCGCGGAACTGAAGAAGTCGATCGACGAGCTGCGGGCGGAGATCGCCAAGCTCGCCGCTCGCGGTGCGGCCAAGGACTGAAGCCCGCCAAGGCCGCGGCCTGTTGTCGCTTATTTGGCTCGCACTTGATCCTTGCGCGTTCCTCCCCAAAAGCCCCGGGTGGAAGCCTGGGGGTGACGCGGTCCACTCCGTGGGCTTGCGGCCTTCAGCAGACAGGCATCACTCCGCCCTTCTTCTGGAGCGGCGTTTGCCGACCATTGTGCCCGGTTGCCGGGAAGCCCGAAGCGTAGGCTGAGCGAATACGCCGCGGTCGATCGGAAACGGCCCCGCATTCCCTCGGGTCACGCCTCGGGCTTCACGGCAGCGGACGATCGCCACCATCGGCTCCCGCGTTCTCCCAGCGGCGGACGATCGCGGCGAACCCGCCCAGGAGTTCGCCGCGGCTGACCACGTCGTCGGCCCCCGCGGCCCGGGCCTGGTCGAGCAGTTGCGTGGCCACGTGCGGACCGAAGGCGACGATCCGCAGCGGCCGGTCCGCCGGACAGTCGGCCCGCAGCCGGGCGAAGACCGTGGCTGGATCTTCCGTCAGCGCCTGCACGTCCACGATCGCCAGGTCGAACGGGCTCCCGGTGGCGTCGGCCGTCCGGCGCTGCTCGACCGTGGCGCCACACGCCCCGGCCAGCCCCGCGACACGGCTCCCCACCATGAGATCGGCCGCGACGAGCAGGATTCGTGGACCGCTCATACCGCCTCCGGGCCACGAACGTGGCGATAGATCTGCACGGCATCATCCATGGGAAGCACGAAGATTCGCGGGGCTTCGGTGGCCCCGCCGGTGTCGAGCGCGGCGGCGAGGGTGCGGACCGTGCGATCGACGAAGTCGTCGTTCACCGCGATCTCCAGCATCACCTCCTGCCGCACCTGGCCGGGCGCCTCGGGCGCGTAGCCGTGAACGTCGCAGACCGTCAGCCGCGTGACGTGCACCGCTGCGAGGGCCTGCCGCGTGCTCTCCAGTTGCGCGGGCTTCACGACGGCGACGACGAGCCGCATGGCGGGATCCTGGCGGAGGCGGGGTTCGCGACACGCGCGCGGGCGGCGAAAGCGTAGCATGACGTGCTCCCGGGAGCCATCGCGTGACCGCCCCACCCACGACCACGACCACGACCACCGCCGCGATGCACTCGCTGGTCGCGGCATGGCTGGGTGATGTGCCGTGCGACCTCGTGCCCCTGACCGGCCAGGGCTTCAGCGGCGCACCGGTGTGGCGGGTACAGGTCGCGACCGGCCGGTTCGTGCTCAAACGGTTTCCCGTCGGCACGCCTGCCGACCGCGCGGCCTGGGTGCATCGTCTGATGTTCCACATCCGTGCCGCCGGCTGCGCCGCTGTGCCCCTGCCGCAGCGGACGGCCGCGGGCACGACGGTCGTGGCCGACGGGGGCTGCCTGTGGGAACTGATCGAGTTCGTGGCCGGCGGGTCCACCTCCACGCCGTCGCCGGCCCAGGCGTCCGCTGCCCTGCAGGCGCTGGCCCGAGCACACATTGCGGCTGCGTCACTGCCCGGAGCGGCGCCGCACGCGGTGCCGGGCATGGCCGGCCGGATCGAGCGGGCCCGGGCTCTGCTCGCCGATCCGTGGCGGGCGCGACGCGACCGGCTTCCATCACCGCCGTCCGACACCCTGACCCGCGGGATTCAGGAACGCCTCGAGCGGGCGATCGCGAGCTTCGAAGCGGCTGATGGCGGGCGGCTGCTGGCCGGCTTTGCACAGTGGCAGCCGCCGCCCTTGCCCGCGCAGCCGGTGTTCCGCGACGTCTGGGCGGACCATGTTTTTTTCGACCGCGGGCAGCCCGCCCAGGTCACGCAGCCCGTCCTGGTGACGGGCTTCATCGATCTGCATGCGGCGGGCGTCGACACGCCGGCGACCGACATCGCCCGTCTGCTCGGCAGTTGGAAGAGCCCTTGGCCCGGGGACGGTGGCTGGGCGACGCGGTGGGAGCCGGCCATCGCCGCCTACGAGAACCTGCGGCCCTTGTCCGCCGTGGAGCGAAAGGCCGTGCCGCTATTCCACGCCTCGGCGGTCGTCCTCGGACTCGACAACTGGTTTCGCTGGGTCTTGGAAGAAAGTCGGTCGTTCCCGGTCGCCGCGGCCCTGGGGCGGGTCGATTGGCTCTTGAACGGCCTTCCCGAAGCCCTGCAGGCACTTTCATCGGCGGGTGTGCCAGCCGGCGCCAGCCTGGTTTGACCGCCGGAAATTGCAGTTTGTAGACTTTAAACGTCGAAAACCCCCGAGGGACCGGGGCCGGCAGGTGGTGATGGAACGCATGCTTGTTATCTGTCCGTGGAAAAAGCCCCGCGTTGGCTTTTTTCACTTCATCGACCGCAGGAAAAGCCGAGGGTTTCCTGTGTCGATGCGTTTCTTGCTCGTGCTGCTGGGCCTCCTGGGCGGGGGCGTGTCATCGGCCGGGGACTTGGCCGAGCGGCTGGGGGGCCTGGGACCGAAGGCCGCCGATCCGTTGGCGGCCGTGAATGACGCCCTCGGCAGTCCGGTGACCATCACGGCCGTCGTCGAGCCGGGCAGCGGGGGCAGTCCCGACGTGCTCGCCGTCACGGCCAAGCTCGAGGAGGGCTGGCACCTCTACTCGGTCACGCAAAAGCCGGGGGGCCCGCGGCCGACGCGGATCGCCCTGGCGGCGGGTTCCGCCCGCAGCCTCGCCGGCGGGTTCGTGCCCGATGCGCCGCCGTCGTCCCACGAGGCCGAGGACGTGCCGGCGTGGAAGGGGCTCGTCATCGAGGAGCATGCCGGCACCGTCACGTGGCGGGCTCCCCTCGCGCCAGGCGGCGGCGGCGAGGTGCGGGGCACGGTGAGCCTCCAGCTCTGTCGCGACAACTCCTGCCTGCCGCCCGAGACGCTCCCCTTTACTGCGACGGTCGGCGCCGGTGCGTCCACCACCAGCCCGGCGGTGCCTGCCGTGGCCACGCATGTGCCGGACCGCACGCACGCCCGCGTCGAGGTCACGGCCGAGCCAGGCCGCGCGGTGGCGATCAGGCTCATTCCCGAGGCGGGCTGGCACCTCTACGCGCCCTCGTCCACGGGCACCAGCGGCGTTGGCCAGGGCAAGCCCACGATCGTGTCGCTCGGCGCCGAGACGACGGCGCGGGTCGCGGCCGTGGAGGCCCGCGACGTGGAGCGGGCGACCGCAGCCGAGCTCGCCGCAGCCGGGGCTGTGGAAGGACCGGTGGGGCTCGATCTGCGGCTCGATCCGGCCGTCCGCGAGGGCGTCGTCGAGGCGGTGCTCGGATTTCAGACGTGCAGCGGCGAGTCGTGCGATCCGCCCACGGGTCTGCGAGTGACCACGCGGCTCGGAGTCGGCCCGGCAGAGGTCGAGTTTGCGACGGCCCGCTATGCCGAGGCCGCCGCATCGCCGGCGACGATCAAGGCCCCTGCCCTTCCTGTCGCCGCTTCGGGCTCGGCGGCGGCTTCCGGCGCGGGCGCTGCCTATCCAGCGGCATCGTTGTCCCTGCCCGTGGCGCTGCTCTACGGCCTGCTGGGAGGTCTGATCCTGAACCTCATGCCGTGCGTGCTGCCTGTGCTGGGTCTCAAGCTGATGTCGTTCGCCCAGCAGTCGGGCCGGGCCCGCCAAGAGGTATTCACCATGAACCTCTGGTACTGCGCCGGCGTATTCGCCGTGTTCTTCGCGCTGGCGACCGCCAGCGTGGCCGCCAACATCGGCCTTGCCGGCACCAACCTCGGCTGGGGCCAGCAGTTTCAGTTCGTCGAGTTCCGGATCGCGATGATCGGCATCGTGTTCGCCTTCGCGCTCTCCTTCCTGGGCGTGTGGGAGATCCCGATTCCCGGCTTCATCGGCGAGCAGGCCGGACACGTGCAGACGCAAGAGGGGCCCGCCGGATCGTTCCTCAAGGGCGTGCTCGGCACGGTGCTGGCGACGCCGTGCAGCGGCCCCTTCCTGGGCCCCGTGTTCGGTTTCACGCTCACGCAGCCGACGGCCGTCACCTACGCTGTCTTCGCGGCCATCGCCACCGGCATGGCCCTGCCCTACATCCTCGTGGGGCTGTTCCCGACGCTGGTGCGATTCATGCCCCGGCCGGGAGCGTGGATGGCCACGTTCAAGGAACTCCTCGGCTTCGTGATGCTCGGCACGGTGGCCTACCTCTTCTACATGCTGCGGCAGCAGCCGGCCTGGTTCGTGCCCACGTTCGTGATGCTGATCGGCATCTGGATGGGCTGCTGGTGGGTGGGCCGTCTCCAGGAGCGGCAGGGGGCGGTCGGCTTCGGCCGCTGGGTGCAGGCCGCAACGATCGCGGCGGCGATCGGAACGGCCGGCTTCTTCTGGCTCGGGCCGCATGCGGGCGGCCATGGCCAGCTCATCGACTGGCAGCAGCCCTTCTCCGTGCAGCAGGTAGCCGCACACCGCATGGAGGGCGCCACGGTGCTCGTCGACTTCACGGCCGACTGGTGCCCGACCTGTAAGACCAACCTCGCCACGGCGATCGAGACGACCAAGGTGGCGGAGGCGATCCGCAAGAACAGGGTGGTGCCGATCCTCGCCGACTTCACCGACCGATCTCCGGAGATCGACCGCTTCCTGGCCAGCATGGGGAGCCGCTCGATCCCGTTCCTCGTCATCTTTCCCGGCAGCGAGCCGGGCGAGCCGCTTCGCGACCCGATCGTCCTTCGCGACGCGATCACCGAATCGCAGCTGCTCGCCGCCCTGGAAAAGGCCGGCCCCTCCTGCTGCCCGCCCCCCACGATCCGCGCGGCCCAGTTGCCGTAGCAAATCGGTGTAGGTCAGGGCTGCCCGTGCCCTGAGAGCCGGCGTATCTGACCAGCGGAGGCACGGGCACCGATCCGCCGCGAGGCGGATTGGTCGGCGGAGCGCAGGCAGATCCGAGTGAGCGGAGCCCAGGATGGGCGCAG
>JBIJCJ010000077.1:0-15496 GCA_044344765.1 Pirellulales bacterium
CGCTCAGTAACGGTGACACGATCGAGGTAACGGAGAACCATCCACTCTGGGTTGTGTCGGGCATTGGATTGGGTGATCGTGACGCTCCTCTGCGCAATGGCATACGAGCGGATGAAGGCAAGTCGCTCACTGGACGTTGGCTGAATTCCCAAGATCTTCGAGAAGGCGACAAGCTTCATTCACGCGAGGGGAGCGAGATCGAGGTAACGGCCATCGAAAGGCGGATCGTGAGAAATCAACCCGTGTGCAATCTGACGGTCGAGGGGTACCACAACTTTTCCGTGACGGCCGCTGACCTATTGGCGCACAACGAGAGCTGGTGCGATATCCTGATCAAGAAAGGTTGGTCATCGCAGCAGAAAGAGTTTCTGCTCGACTTAGCGACCAGCAACGGCATTGTGAAGTCGGCCGTTCACGGGCACCATATCGTCATGAGAAATGGCGGCGGTGATGCAGGCGACGCTGCGAGGGCGATTCTGAAAGAATATGGCATACCACTTTTGGACGAAAAGCCTGCATTGAAGGCTGCGACAGATTTGTCCAATATGGCCATGGCGATAGGTAATCACTATCTTGGCATCCATGGCGATGAGTATGCGAAGAAGGTTTTGGATAGATTGAGTGATGCGGTTGCCGAAGGCGGTTCGCACGAGCAGATAAAACAACGTATACAAGGTGCGTTGGGTGATATGAGGGCGGTTCTCGAAAAAGGTGAAAAAGTTTGGTAGACGAAAAACACTGGACTAATGAGCAAATTGACATCGGAAAAGCATTAAATCTTGCGATTGAACGCGGAGATGTCGATGCTTGCCGCAGTTTGTGCACTCAATATCCCTGGCTTGTTACAGACCACAAGTGGCAGGTTCGCGATGGTTTTGCTCCAACATGGATTGCAGTGCCAGCGAGGGCCGGCGACATTGCCATGATGAGGCTGCTGCTGGACCTCGGCTTCGATGTCAACGCACTCAGCGGAAAGGAGCAGTCGTCGGCTCTCGATAGCGCGGTTTCCAACGACCACTACGAGCTGGCGGAGTTTTTGCACAGCAGGGGTGCCAATCCCAACGTGAGTCGTCCGTTGATCGCCGCGTTGAACAACCGGCAGAGCGATCGGCGAATGGCATTTGTCAAACTGCTCGTCGAGAACGGCTGTGATGTCAATCGGATTTACGACCTTTACGGTGACATATCCAAGGGATTCACTGCGTTGGACTGGACCAAGGATCCCGAAGTGGTTGCGTATCTGAAAAGTAAAGGAGCCAAGAAGGCGAAGGAATTATCTGGCGACAAGGCAGCGCCTGTCGTTGCGGCAAAAGTTCTCGACGAGGTGGTGCAGTACTTTCAGGACACTTGTGGCGATGTCGATCCGCGCGCGATTGTCGAGATCGTCCCGACAGGATTCCCCGTTGCAATCCACGCGATTCCGCCCGCGGGCAACCGGACCCATCTCACGCTCTTCACGACGGGGCTCTCCTCGAAAAGGATGAACGTGCCTCCCGAATGGTCTGCGTTTGCGTTCGCCGAGTTGTTCATCGAGTTACCCGGAGACTGGAAGTACGACAGTCCTGAGGCACAGTGGCAGTGGCCGGTCGAGTGGCTCCGTCGCATCGCTCAATACCCGCACGACAACAACACGAGCCTCGGCGGCCCGGTCACGATCATCGCGAACGACGATCCCCCGCAACCTTTAGGGCCTAACACGGACTTTACCAGCCTCTTGTTGATGGCGCAGAAGTCATTCTGCCGGACCGACGGAGAGACGGTAGAACTCTATCGTGTGACCCCAATCTACACGGATGAGCGAGAGCTCGAACTCCGCGAAGGTGCGCCGGCGCTCATTCGGGCCTTTGATCGTCACGACGTTCCGTTCGTCGTTGATTTGGGTCGCCCTAGCGTGGCGCCATAAAGTTTGTTTGGAAAACGGAAACGGAAAAAGGACAGGCATGATCCTGGGGCATAATCCTTGATGCGACCGGTCGCGGTGGACGTCGCTGGCCCTGGAGGCAAAGCTCGCGGCGACAGGCTGCTAGCAGAGCCAGATTCCGCCGGAGAAGGCCCTCGTCTATCCCCGGGGCGCTGGCGGAGACGGTGGAGCTGATCGGGCTGCGCCGCAGGCGAGGTCTTGGCGTGTCCGCGGATGCCGGTCCCGGCCGAGCCACTGCCGATGCTGTTTTCACCGCCCTGAGCCAGGGACGCCGGATGCCCGTCGGCCGCAGTGTTCGGCCGCAGCCGGCGTTCGGGCGCGAACTCGAGGGTCTTCGACTGGGTGGGCTACGAATGCCGCGTTTGTTCGTGCTGGAAACTGTCATTTTGTGACAGTATGATGCACGTATGCAGCGACTCACGGAGTTGGCGCTCGCCCACGGCCGGACCGGGGTTTTTACCCGGGTCGAGGTTGCCGCGTGGTTACGGAGCACGGCGAATGCCGAGGCGGCTCTCGTCAAGCGGGCCCTGGCCGCGAGCGAAGTCATCCGCATCTGCCGCGGGCTCTACTGCCTCGCCAACCGCTACCGCCCGCGGCCCGTCGACTCCCTCGCCATCGCCCAGATGATCCACGGCCCGAGCTATGTCAGCCTGGAGGCGGCGCTCGCATTTCATGGCTGGCTGCCGGAGGCGGTGGAGACGGTGACGAGCGCCTGCGCCGACCGCAGCCGCGAGTTCCAGACGCCGATCGGCAGGTTTCGCTTCGATCGCGTGCCCCAGCGTCAGCTCTTCGCCGGCGTCTGCCGCGTGCCGCGCGGGGACGATCAGGCGGCCTTCATCGCCACGCCGCTCAAGGCCCTGGCCGACTACGTGTCGGTGCACCGGACCGACTGGCGCGGTGTGGAGCCGCTTCTCGAAAGCCTGCGGCTGCCGCGCGAGTGCATCGCTGGGATCGATCCGGAAGCGTGCGCCGCGCTCGCGGCCAACTATCGCTCCCGGCGGGTGCGACGATTTCTGGCCGGGCTCGGCAGGGAGGTGGGCGGATGTCGATCGCGCTGATTCGGGAACGGCTGGCCGCCTACGGCTGCACCTCGACGCTCGAGGAGGACCGAGCGATCCGGGAGATCACGCAGGAGGTGGCGCTCGCCGCGCTTGCCCGTACCGATTTTTTTCGCCATGCCGCCTTCCAGGGAGGCACCTGCCTGCGGATTCTCCACGGCCTGGCCCGCTTCTCCGAGGATCTCGACTTCGCGCTCCAGGCCGCCGACACGACGTTTCGACTGGAGTCCTACCTGCCTGTGATTCGCCGGGAGATGACCGCCTACGGCTACGACATCGAGTTCGTCGATCGCTCCCGTGTCGATGAGGCGGTCCGCACGGCCTTTCTCAAGGACGACTCGCTCGGCGACCTCCTCCAGTTGCAATACCGCCCGACCACGGGGCCATCCCGGATGATCCGCATCAAGCTGGAGGTGGACACGAATCCTCCCGCCGGCGGCTCGTTCGAGACCCGCTACCTCGACTTCCCGTTCCCGCAGGCCACCGTGGCGCACGATCCGCCGAGCCTGTTCGCCGGCAAGATTCATGCCCTGCTCTGCCGCCGCTATCTCAAGGGCCGCGACTGGTACGACTTCATCTGGTACACGGCCCGACGGACGCCCGTGAACTACCGGCTGCTCGCCGCGGCGCTCGACCAGACCGGCCCCTGGGCGGGCACGGCCCCGGACGCAGACCGCGACTGGTGCCTCGCGGCGCTCGAGGCCAAGATCAAGTCGATCGACTGGTCACGGGCCCGCGACGACGTGCGGGCGTTCGTGCGGGCTGCCGACCTGCCCTCACTCGACGTTTGGGGCAGGGACTTTTTCCTCGCGCAGGCGAGCAAGCTGACTACCCCGAGCATCCGATAGTTGACATTGACCGCGCCCCGCAGGGACTTGTCGCCTCTCCCTCTGGGAGAGGCCGGCCGCAGGCCGGGTGAGGGTGCTTTCGATGACGCAACGAAAAACACCCTCACCCCAGCCAGCACCCTCACCCCAGCCCTCTCCCAGAGGGAGAGGGAGGAGGAAGATCAACGCTCCAATCTCCCTCTCCCAGAGGGAGAAGGAAAATCGGTGCTCCGATCGCCTTCTCCCTGTGGGAGAGGTCGAGCATGACGCGGCTATCTCGCGGCCTCGCTGCCGGCGGTTTCTGACCTTGGTCGGTCCCCGAAGGCCTGCTACCTTCCCCGCCCCCGCAAGGCCCCCGCATGTACAAGCTTCTCCTCTGCTGGCGCTACCTCCGCACCCGCTGGATCGCGCTGGCCAGCGTCGTCAGCGTGACGCTCGGCGTGGCCACGATGATCGTGGTCAACGCCGTGATGGCGGGCTTCTCGCACGAGATGCAGACCCGGATCCACGGCATCCTCTCCGACCTCGTCTTCGAGAGCCACTCGCTCTCGGGCTTCCAGGACCCGCAGTGGCACATGGAGGAGATCCGCCGCGCCGCCGGCGACCAGATCGCCGGCATGACGCCGACCGTCGCGGTGCCGGCGATGCTCAACTTCCAAGTCCGCGGCCAGTGGATCACCCGGCAGATCATGTTCATCGGCATCGACGAGGCGACCCACGCGAGCGTCAGCGACTTCGGCCGCTACCTCCAGCATCCCGCCAACCGCACGCAGCTGTCGTTCGACCTCCGCGACGGCGGCTACGACACAATCGACAGCCAGGCCGACGCGCCGGCGGCGGAGCCGACGCGGCCGGCGCTCGAGGGCGCGGGCTGGCCCCACCGGCGAATGCGGGCCGAGCGGGAACGGCTGTATCGTGAGCGGCGGGCGGCCGAGGCCGGCCCGGTTCGCCCGATCGACCAGCAGGTGGACGCGGTCCTCGCGGCCACCGGCGAATCGGCGGCCACTGCCGAACCGACGGAGCCGGCGACCGACCGCCCCGCCAATCCGTTCCAGACGGCCCGGCCCCAGGCGGGCACGGCCATGGATCCGGCCAAGGAACAGTTCACGGGCATCGTGCCGGGCATCGGCCTGGCGAGCTTCCGCGACTCCAGCGGCGTCGATCGGTTCCTCGTCCTCCCGGGCGACGACGTGAAGGTCACCTTCCCCACCGCGGGCACGCCCCCCAAGGCGGCGACCGACACGTTCACGATCGTCGACTTCTACGAGAGCAAGATGAGCGAGTACGACTCGAACTTCGTCTTCGTGCCGATCGCGGCCCTGCAGCGGATGCGGGGGATGGTCGATCCGCAGTCGGGCCTGACGAGCGTCAATTCCATCCAGATCAAGCTCGCCCCCGGCGCCGACCTCGACGCGGTTCGCGACCGGCTGCGAAAGGCCTTTCCCGCCGACATGTACGCCGTCTCCACCTGGCGCGACAAGCAGGGCCCGCTGCTGGCGGCCGTCGACATGGAGATGTCGGTGCTCAACATCCTCCTCTTCCTGATCATCGCCGTGGCCGGCTTCGGCATCCTCGCGATCTTCTTCATGATCGTGGTGGAGAAGACCCGCGACATCGGGATCCTCAAGTCGCTCGGCGCCGGCTCCACCGGCATCGCCGGCATCTTCCTCGGCTACGGCCTGGCGTTGGGCCTGGTCGGGGCCGGAGCCGGGCTGGCCCTCGGCCTGGCGATCGTCACGAACCTCAACCGGATTCGGGCCGGCGTCGAATGGCTCTCGGGGGCGCGGGTGTTCGACCCTTCCATCTATTACTTCCACCGCATCCCCACGATCGTGGACGTCGCCACGATCGCCTGGATCATCGCCGGTGCGGTGGCGATCGCCGTTGCCTCGAGCGTCCTGCCCGCGCTGCGGGCGGCCCGCCTGCATCCCGTGGAGGCGCTGCGGCATGACTGATCCCACGCCCCCCGTGCTCGAGGTCCGCGACCTGCGGAAGACCTATCGCTCCGGCGACACGACGCTGGCGATCCTGCGCGGCGTCGACTTCAGCCTCGAGCGGGGCGGCTTCGTCTCGATCGTCGGCCAGAGCGGCTCGGGCAAGAGCACGCTCCTGCATCTCATGGGCCTGCTCGACGCGCCGGACGCCGGCACCGTGCTCCTCGACGGCGAGCGGATTGACGGCCTCCCCGCCGCCCGCCGCGATCGCCTGCGGAACACAGCCATCGGCATGGTATTCCAGGCCTATCATCTGCTACCCGAGCTCGACGCGCTGGAAAACGTGATGGCCCCGCTGCTGGTCCGGCACGGGCCGCTGGAGTGGCTCCGCGTCCGCCGGGCGGCCCGCGAGCGGGCCCGCGATCTGCTCGATCGCTTCGGGCTCGGCGGCCGGCTGCGGCACAAGCCGCGGCAGCTCTCCGGCGGCGAGATGCAGCGGGTGGCGATCGCCCGGGCCCTGGTGGCCGGGCCGCGGGTGCTCCTCGCCGACGAGCCGACCGGCAACCTCGACCAGGCCACGGGGGCCGGTATCCTCGACGCCCTCTGCGAGTTGAACCGCGCGGAAGGCCTTTCTATAGTGCTCGTCACGCACGACACGGCCATCGCCGGGCGGGCCGACCGCATCGTGCGGCTGGCGGCGGGACGCGTCGAGGCTTCCCCCGCGCCCGCCTGCCGCCTGGCTGGCTGAACGTCATGCGGCCCACACCCCCGGCCGTCAGGAAGGGTCCATGTCTCGCATCATCTTCATGAACGACCGTCTCGTCCCCGAGGCGGAGGCGATGGTCAGCGTTTTCGACCATGGCCTGCTCTACGGCGACGGCGTGTTCGAAGGCCTGCGCAGCTATTCCGGACGCGTGTTCCGCCTCGACGCCCACCTCGACCGGCTCTACGACAGCGCCCGGGCCATCTGTCTGGAGATCCCGATCGCCAAGGAGCCGTTGGCCAAGGCGGTGAACGACACGCTGGCGGCCAACAAGCTCGTCGACGGCTACGTGCGGCTGGTGGTGACCCGCGGCGCGGGCTCGCTCGGCCTCGATCCCAACCGCACCAAGAACCCGCAGGTGATCGTGATCGCCGACACGATCGCCCTCTATCCGCGCGAGCACTACGAGAAGGGGCTGCGGATCGTGACCGCCGCCACGCAGCGGACGCATTCGGCGGCCCTCTCGCCGCGGATCAAGTCGCTCAACTACCTCAACAACATCATGGCCAAGCTCGAGGGGCTACAGGCCGGCTGCGTCGAGGCCCTGATGCTCAACCACAAGGGTGAGGTGGCCGAGTGCACCGGCGACAACGTGTTCGTCGTCCGCGGCGGAAAACTGCTCACGCCGCCGCCCGACGCCGGCATCCTCGAGGGCATCACCCGCGGCGCCGTGATGGAGCTCGCCCACACGGCGGGCATCGACTGCCGCGAGGCGACCCTCGTGCGGCACGACCTCTACACCGCCGACGAGTGCTTTCTGACGGGCACCGCCGCCGAGGTGATTCCCGTCGTGGAGATCGACGGCCGCAAGATCGGCGCCGGCGTGCCGGGAGCGATCACGGCCCGCCTGACCCGCGACTTCCACGCCCTCGTGCGGGCGTAGGCCGCCCGGGGAAAAGCCTGCGTCCGGCTCGGGCAGCGGCCATCACTCGTCGCCGATGGCGTCGTACCGCGACACGTAGCCCGGCTCGCGGGCCCGCACGAGCTCGGCCTCGTACTCCGCCACCACCCGCCTCTGGATCAGCTCGCGACAGGCCGCGTTGATCGGATGGGCGATGTCGGCATAGAGCCGCAGCCGCCCGTCGTCGTCGCGGGGCGGGCTGCCGGCGGCAAGCTTCGCGCCGCACTGGTTGCAGTAGCAGGCCCGGAGCGGGTTCTTGAAGCCGCAGCCGTGGCAGTGGCCGCAGAGCTTGCGGCTGGGCATGGCCACGAACGGACCGCTTGGCCCGCCGATGATCTTCAAGTCGCGGACCACGAACGCCGCGTCGATGGTGATCGAACAAAACGCCAGCAGCCGTTCCGCGGCGTTGCCCACCAGTTTCACCCGGACCTCGGTGATCTGCATGCATGCCCCCTTCCGCGGCGCCCCTGCCCCACCCCTGGCCGGCGGGCCGCTCCTTCGTTCCCCGGACCTCGCTACATTACCACGGTTCGTGACTCCGCCGACCAATCTTGCTCCCGCTGCGGCTCGCGGCAGATGGCCGTTCCCGGCAGGGCGAGCCGCACGGCGAACACCCCCGGCCAGGCCGGCCGGCCGGCACTGCGCTCCGCGGCCAATCGGGCCGCGATGCCCCGGGCCTCGGCCGCCGTGCGACAGATCGCGAAGCAGGCGCTGCCGCTGCCCGTCAGCCGCGGAGCGAACGCGCCGACGCGGGCCAACGCCGCCAGCAGTCGATCCACGTCGCCGCACAGCCGGCGGGCCGGAGCCTCGAGCGCGTTGTGCATGAGCGGCGCCGCGGCGGGCAGGCCGCCTGTGCCGAGGGCCGCAGCCAGCCGCTCCGCTTCGCCCCGCCGCGCAGCGTCGGGTGTGCAGGCGGTGTAGACGGCGGCGGTCGACAGCCCCGTCGCCGGACAGGCGATCACGGCGGGCAGCGGCGGCACTCCCGCGACCGGCGTCACGCTCTCGCCCCGGCCGCGAACGACGGCCGCGGAACCGGTGAAGAACCAGGGCACGTCGCTGCCGATCCCGGCCCCGAGCGCCGCGAGTCGCTCCCGCGGCCACCCGAGGCCCCAGGCCCGCGCAGCGGCCAGGAGCACGGCCGCCGCATCGCTCGAGCCGCCGCCGAGACCGGCGCCCGAGGGAATCTCCTTGACGAGTTCGATGTCGAGGCCCGCCGTCACCCCCGCCTGCTCGCGCAAGGCCCGCGCGGCGCGCACCACGAGGTTGGAGTCGTCCACCGGCACGTCGCGGGCCAGGACCCGCCCCTCCGCGCCGGCCAGCCGGCCGGCGTAGCGGACCGCGAGCGTGATCACGCCGTCGTCCCGCCGCCGCACCCGGATGGTGTCGTGCAGCGTGACCGGCACCATCAACGACTCGATCTCGTGGAAGCCGTCGGTCCGGCGGGCGAGCACCGCCAGCGAAAGGTTGAGCTTCGCCGGCGCGCGGATGACGAGCCAGGACTCCGAACCGTTATCAGCAGGTTGCGAAGACATGCGTGGCGCAGCGAGACCACCGCCCCCGTGACGATTTCCCCTCGAACCGAGCCGTTACTCTAAGCCCTACGGCCTAGGGGGGTCAAACGGAGCCGCGGCCGGCCGGCCGTGAGAGCCCGGCTCAGCGCCAGTTCGCCACGAACGCCAGGGTGACCAGCGACAGGATCAGACCGATGGCCACCAGCACCGCCAGCAGCACGGCGATGCTGCGGCCCGCCCACAGGTCGTCGCGGATCATCTCCGTGCGCACCGTTTTGTCGAACGCGGAGTTCCACACCGGAAACGACCGCGGGTCGTAGACCCAGCGGGTGCGTTCCTCGAACTGCTCTTGGCTCATGGATCGTCTCTCCGGCACCGGGATCCGCGAACGGCACCGCCCATTCCCGGGGTATCATTTCCCGGAGGCCGGCCGCCCGGACCGCCGCCGAAATCTACCCCGCAGAATCCACCGCCGCCAGTGCCGCCGTCCCTCTGCGGCCCCCTCATGATCCACCATTTGGCACCCTCCGCGACCCCATCCGCCGACACCGCGGCCACCCCCGGCGGGCCGCGGCACATCCTGGAACCAGACTGCGGCCTGGAGGACTGGCTCGCCGGCCAGGGCCAGCCGGCCTGGCGCGGGCGGGCGATTCGCCGCTGGCTGTTCGCGGGCCGCGCCGCATCGTTCACCGAGATGACCGACCTCCCCAAGGATCTCCGGCCGCGGCTGGAGGCGGAGTTTCGCATCTGGACGACGTCGATCGCGGCGCATCAGCGGGCCGACGACGGCACCGAGAAGCTGTTGCTCGAACTGCACGACGGCCAGCGGATCGAGTGCGTGCTCCTCCGCGACGGCGAACGGCGGACGGTGTGCATCAGCTCACAGGTCGGCTGCGCGATGGGCTGCGTGTTCTGCGCCAGCGGTTTGGACGGCGTGATCCGCAACCTCACGACCGGCGAGATCGTCGAACAGCTCCTCCGGCTGGCCCGCCTGCTGCCGGCCGACGAGCGGCTCAGCCACATCGTCGTCATGGGGATGGGCGAACCGCTGGCCAACCTCGACCGCCTCCTGCCGGCGCTCGCCGTGGCCCAGCATCCCCAGGGCCTGGGCATCTCGCAGCGTCGGATCACGATCTCGACGGTCGGCCTGCCGCCGGCAATCGACCGGCTGACCGCGGAAAACCCCGGCTACCACCTCGCGGTCTCCCTGCACGCGGCCGAAGACGACCTGCGGACGCGGCTCGTGCCGGTCAACAAGGCGATCGGCATCGACGCCGTGCTCGCCGCGGCCGACCACTACTGGGAGACGTCGGGCCGGCGGCTGACCTTCGAATACGTGCTGCTCGGCGGCGTGAACGACTCGATCGACGACGCGCGAAAACTCGTGCGGCTTCTCGGCGGCCGGGCCGTTCTGCTCAACGTGATTCCCTACAACCCCGTCGCCGACCTCCCCTGGAAGGAGCCGACGGCCACGGACCGCGAGCGTTTTTTAGCCGTGCTCACCGACGCCGGCGTCAACGTTCAAGTTCGCCGCCGCAAGGGAGCGCGGATCGACGCCGCCTGCGGCCAGCTCCGCCGCCTCAAAGCCGGCGCGACCGCGGGCGCGCCGTGATCGCGTCCGCCGATCGCCGCATCCGCCGCCCGCCGATCGCCGCATCCGCCGCCCGCCGATCGCCGTATCCGCCACCCGCCGATCGCCGCATCCGCCACCCGCCGATCGCCGTGACCGCCACCCGCCTATCGCCGTGACCGCATCCGCCGCCTGCCGGGAAGCCCGAAGCGCGAGCTGAGGGAATACGCGCCCCTCCACCGGAAACCGCACCGCATTCCCTCGGCTCTCGCTTCGGGCTGCAACCGCACGGAGTGGCCCGTCACACGAGCCAGCCGAGCAGGAGCACCGCGGCCAGCACGACGCCGAGGATGCCCCCGAGCCACACCGCCCAGTGGACCGTCGCGTAGCCGATCTGGGCCGGATCTTCGTGATGGGTGGCGGCGAAAATCAGGCTGGCCAGCGCGAGCAGCGGCAGGCCGAAGAACACGCCCGGCACCTTGTCGGCGAGCTGGGCGAAGACGAGCGGCAGCGGTTCGATCATCGACGGGAAATCCCTTTCCTGGTCAGGTCTTGTTTTCCGATGCAGGCGGCGGCGCTGCTCGCGCCGCCGTGTCATCCCGCGACGCCGTGCGCAGCGGCCCCACGAAGGCGTCGAGCACGACCAGCACATTGAGCATGCCGGCGATCACGGTGTACAGCGTGCCGATCTCGAACCGCCGGCCGAGCCGGCGTTGCCAGATCGAAAGCTGGTCGCGCCTGAACTGCTTGAGCGGCGGGCGATCGAAGAAGTCGTCGGCCCCGACGTCGGGCTCTGTACGGGCCAGCCGCGCGGCATAGGCCGGGCTCACGAGCTGGCCCGGTCGCAGCGGCGGCGCGAACAGGCCGGAGGCGAAGTGCGGTTCCTGTGCCGGCCCATGAAGCCGCAGTGACTGGAGGACGGCGGGAATCGCCACCGCGCCGATGCCTGATTGGCCGATGAACGCCAGCCGCGGCTCACCCGGCCGCCATGCCGCGTAGACCACGCGGCCGCCGCCGAGCCAGAGGCCGCACACCAGGCAGCCGAGCAACGCGGCCATGCACAGCCCGCCCTTGAATCGCCGCCCCTGGTAGATCTGGCCCAGCCCCGGCACCAGCCACGACAAGGCCGCCGCCAGGAAGGGATTGCGGAGGTCGATGGCCGTGCCGTCGTCGGGGGAGATCGCGATCAGCCGCCGCCGCGGGGGATGCTGCGTGCCCACTGCCTGAAAACTCCTGCGCCCGGGCGCGTCACGGGAATGGTTCGCGGAGTCTATGCGATGCGGATGCCGGTCGATAGCGGCGCGGCTGCGGACCGATGGTTTGAGGAGCGCGCGGTTCCTGCTACGATCCGCACAGTCCGCCGACTCGCGGCGGCCGCTAGCGTCATCGCCCTCCGCAAGCTTTCCCGCCCATGAACCCGCTCGACCGACGCGGCTGGTTACTGGCCCTGCTCGTCGCCGCCGTTGGCTGCTCCTCGGGCACCAAAAAAACCGGCGGCGCTGGGAAGAAGAAGTCCGGCAAGTCGGGGTCGCGCGACCGCCCGCCCTCGGCGAAGAACGCCGAGGCGTGGAACCGCAAGCACCGTCCCCAAGGCCCGCAAACGTTCGGCAACCTGCTGGCCGCCGACGAGTGGATTACGGATCTCGACAGCAGTTCTCCGCAGACGCGGATCACGGCCGCCAAGCAGCTCGGCAACATGGGCAAAAGCGCGCAGTCGGCGCTGCCCAAGCTGGAGAAGCTCGCCGCGGACTCGAACGCTGACGTGGCAGCGGCCGCCAAGCAGGCGATCAAGTCGATCCGCAAGTAGGCGGCCGACTGCGGACGGGTCAGCCCCACAGCCGGCGCACGACGCGGACCTGCGGTGCGTGGCGCGGTGCCGCTGCGTCCGTGTCGGGAACATCCGACCGCGTCCAGGCCGCCGTGTCGGGGGCGAGTTCGCGCCACGCCCGTTCGATCGTCGCCGCGTCGATCGTATCGACACCGTCGCCCGAAGCCGCCACGACCGCCAGGCTCGCCAGCCGGCAGACGATCCGCGGCACGCCGCCGGCGAACCGGGCGAGCGTTTCCACGGCGGTTGGAGAAAACAGGCCGGCGTCGAGCCCGGCCCGGTGCGCCGCCTGCTCGAGGTAACCGACGACCTCCGCCTCGCCCCAGGGTTCGAGTTCGATCCGCACCGTCGCCCGCTGCCGAATCGCCTCGGGCACCCGCGGCGTGCCCTGCGGGGTGGCAGTCGCCACCACGACCAGCCGGGCGAACCTGGGCTCGACGGCTGCCGTGAGCCGGGCGATGCCTTCGAGCGCGTCGGCGGGACCGCGGTCGAGGTCGTCGAACACCAGCACCGTCGTCCGCTCCATGAGCGCGTTCTCGCGCAGCCGATTCTCCAGCTTCTGCCAGGCACGGCAGGGCTCGGCACGGCTGCGAACGTCGAGGGGCAGCCGGTCGAGGAGGAGTTCGAGCCACTCTCCCATCGGCAATCCGCCGAGCGACAGCACGGCCACCTCGGCCCCCAGCCCGGCGAAGCGGCGGGCCGCGACGGCCAGGAGGTGGCTCTTGCCCAGCCCCTCGGCACCAACCACGAGCCCACATCGCCCGCGGTGCTCGACGAGCCACTCCAGCCGCGCGAGCGCCTCCTCCTGCGGCGGGCCGACGTGGAACGCGGCCGGCTCGAGGGAGCCGGTGAAGCAGCGGGCGGCGGAGGACGACAGGTCGCGTACCATAGGGGGCGGAGTGTAGCGATCCGCCGCCGCCGGGTCAGGAGGAAAAAGGCCGGCAGTTTTCCCGCATCGAGGGCTCGATGAGCGAACGATTCTTCCTCGCCGCCGCACCGACCAGCGATCGGGCAGTGCTCGCCGGCGACGAGGCCCGGCATCTGTCCCGCGTGCTGCGGGGTCAGCCCGGCGACGAGGTCGTCGTGTTCGCGGGCACCGGCGTGGAATGGCCGGCGCGGATCGTGCGCGTCGCCCGCGACGAGGTGGAGCTCGCGCTCGGCGCACCGCGGTTCGATCCTTCAATGCCTGGACCGCGGCTCACGCTCGCCGTCGCCCTGCCCAAGGGGGAACGGCAGAAATGGCTCGTCGAGAAGCTCACGGAGCTCGGCGTCGATCGGCTTGTGCCGTTGGTCACGACCCGCGGCGTGGCGGAGGCGACGGCGGCGGCACGGGCCCGGCTCGAGCGCGGCGTGATCGAGGCCTGCAAGCAGTGTGGCCGCAACACGCTGATGGAGATCGGCGAACCGCGTTCGGTGGCCGAGGCCCTCGCCGAGCATCCTCATCACGCGGCGGCGATCATCGCCCATCCCGGCGGCGGGCCGCTCGCCCCTGCGCTTGTCGGCAGCGCCGAGCACGTGCTCGCGCTCGTCGGGCCGGAAGGAGGATTCACCGAAGCCGAGGTGGAGGCGGCGGAGCGGGCGGGGGCCGTGCAGGCGAGCCTGGGTCCGCACATCCTGCGGATCGAAACCGCCGCGATCGCGCTGGCCGCCCGGCTGGCTGGATGCGGTGACACACAAGTTCCAAGCTCGCCAGCCGGTGGCTGACAGCGCAAAGAACACTCGTATGCGTATGGCCTGGAATGATCGATGCGGCTCCGACGATCGAGCTCGGGGCGATTCGTGAAGATCGAGGGACGGCTCCCCTCCTCTTGGAACACGTTTTGGAATCACGTTGCCCGAGGGAGCGTCAGGTCATCTTGCCCCCGGTCTGAAGAGATCCTCGACGGCGAGGCTCACTTCGGGCCGGATCAGGGGGGCGAGGCGCTCGCCGCGGCCAAGGGCCGCACGCTCGGCGTATCCCGACGCACCCGGCCGGCGTAGCACGTGCAAGATTTCGGCGGCCACGTCCACTACCCAGTAGTCGGACACGCCGCCTGCGGCGTAGATCGCAGCCTTCTCGTGGAGATCGTGGTGCAGGCTGGTGTCGGCCACCTCGATCACGAGCAGGGCGTCGGCCGCCTCGGGCCGACCGGCGGCATAGTCGCGCGGCTGGACCCAGGCGACATCCGGCTGCGGCACGCTCCTCTGGCCGGGAATGCCCAGCGAGTGCTGAATGCGGACGCGGGCGACGCCGCGGGGCGCGGCGTGGATGCTCCACTCGGTCAGCCGATCGACGACTTCCTCGTGTCGCGAGCCGATCGGGCTCATCATGACGATTTCTCCCTCGATCAGTTCGACCCGGGGCGGCTCGGCGAAAGGCTCGCCCGGCCCAAGATGCCGGGCGAACACGCCCGCCTCGATCATGCGGTCGTACTGCTCGATCGTGAACCGGAGCGTGGCAGCTGTGGTGGCCATCGGATCGTCGCCAAAACGGAACGCGCGGGAGCGAAGACAGAACACTTACCAAAACATATACGCCGGTACAGTCCCTGTCAAGCAGTCACGGCGCCGGCCGCTGACTTCCCAGTCACCGGCGCCCGCCTGGGTCGGATACGAGCTGCCCAGGAACCACGAGCGCGCCGTGGCGGGAGCGAGGTGCAACAAGTGCGAGACTTCTGGAAGCGAGTCCACGGGGATCGAGATTGGATCGCGACCCCCGTAGATGTCGCATCGATCTGGCACGGCTAACATCGCCTCCTTTTTGGGGGAGAGTACGCTGGGCGCGCGTTCACCGTCCAGCCGCGGTGCGACCGAACTCAGGGCTGACCCGAAAGGCTCGCAACGGATCTCGGCGAACTGGTCAAGTGCGGCCGAAACGGTCACCGCAGGGCCTCGATCCCTGGTGCATGATCACTCCGACGCCGGAAGGACTAGTCGGCTCATTCGTCGCCCGGAGTGGTATCCAGGGTGTCTGCGAGCAGTTTTTCGACCTGCTGGCGGAGCATCGGCGACTGCCAGTCCGCGCGGCCGTCGATGCTGGCAACGACCCGGCCCTCGCGGTCGAGAATCCGCGTCGCGGGCAGCAGCCGTGCGCCGAGCTGCTCGGCCGCGCGACCGGTCGGATCGACCAGGACCCTTGCACCAGGGGCGGTTTCTTCGCCGATGCGTCGGGCTTCGGCGGCATCGGGGGCGTCGATGCAGAGA
>JBIJCJ010000249.1:0-4357 GCA_044344765.1 Pirellulales bacterium
GAGCCTGAAACGGCTCACACGTGAGCCGCGCGGGTTCTCACCGCAAGCCGCGGGCGGAAATGGCGATGGTCCGCGGAAGCCGTGCTGGTGTGGTTTACAGACCCCTGCGGCTCCCGGCATGAGGCGAGTGCTCGCCGGTCTTGCCCCGCGTTGGAGCGGCGATCTCTGAACGTCGTGCCCGGTTGCCCTCTGGAGCGGCGGTCTCTGAGCGTGGTGCCCGGTTGCTCTCTGGAACGGCGGTCTCTGAGCGTGGTGCCCGGTTGCTCTCTGGAACGGCGGTCTATGACCGTTGTGCCCGGTTGCCGGGAAGCCCGAACCGTAAGGTGAGGGAATACGCGTCGCTGCACCGGACACGGATCCGCATTCCCTCGGCTCGCGCCTCGGGCTTCCCAGCAGCGGGCATCCGCCACCATCGGCGTTGGCGTTGTCCCCGCGGCGGTCACTTCTTGCTGAATACGGCGATCGCCAGACCGATCGCCAGCGCGACGCCGGCGAAGGCGAGGATCCAGAACGCCAGCGGCAGCCCGGCGAATTGCAGCGGTTTCTTCGGCGGCTTCTTGGCGGGCTCATCCTCTTTCTCGCCGCCGGCCGCCTGAGGAGCCGCGTCGACGCGCTTGGCTGGACGCGGATCGGCCTTCGCGGTCGGTGCCGGCGGTGCCTGGGGATTCGCCCTGGCTCCCGGCCGCGTGGGCGGCTGGAAGACGAGTGCGCCCGAGTCGATGCCCGACGCGACCGTGCGGCTGCCGGGACCGCTGCCGATGGAGAGGCCGCTGGAACTACTGCCCGCCCCGCTGCGTCCCGTGCGGAGCTGCGGCGGTGCGTAGTGAACGTTCGACGAGCCCGGGTCGGAGGCGGGCTGGGCGCTGCGGCGCGGCGGCTGCCGACGCGGCGGCTGGGGGCGGGCTCGCGGCACGCCCGCGGTCGTGGCGGCGAGCCATGCCGTGAGGGCGTCGGCGATCTCCTGTGCCGACTGCGGCCGGGCGTCGGGATGCTTTTCCAGCATCCGGAAGGAGAGCTCGGCGATCGCCGGCGGCACGTCGGCCCGCTCGTCGAGCAGGTTCGGCGGCGGCTTCTTCAAATGGGCCTGGATCCGCTCGGCGATCGAGCCCTTGGGAAACGGCGGCCGGCCGGTGAGCAGGTAATGGAGGGTGCAGCCCAGCGCGTAGATGTCGGACCGCCGGTCGGCCAGGTGGCTGTCGCGGGCCTGTTCCGGCGCCAGGTAGTCGGCCGTGCCCAGCACCTTTTCGTCGTGCGTCTGGGTGAGCGAGGCGGCCTCCTCGTCGCCGGCCCCGGCGAGCGCCAGCCCGAAGTCGAGGATCTTGACGGTGCCACGCTTGTCGATGATCAGGTTGGCGGGCTTGATGTCGCGGTGCACGAGGCTCTCCTCGTGCGCGTGCTGGAGACCGAGCGCGGCCTGGCGGATGCAATCGGCCGCCTCGCGGACGTCGAGCGGCCCCCCCTGCTTGACGCGGGCGTGGAGGTCGTCGCCCTCCACGTATTCCATGGCGATGAAATGGATCGCGCCCGAGGTGTCGAGGTCGATCGTGCGGACGATGTTCGGGTGGTTGAGCCGAAAGGCCTCCCGGGCCTCGCGTTCGAACCGGGCGAGATATGAGGTCTGGTCGACCCGCTTTACCGGCAGCACCTTGATCGCCACCAGCCCGTGGAGCGTGGTGTGTTCGGCGAGGTAGACGCTGCTCATGCCGCCGGCCCCCAGGAGCCGCAGGAGCCGATACTTCCCCAGCACGAAGCCCTTGTGGCGGCCCTTCCGCAGCTGGTCGGCCTGCCACTGGGTGAGCAGGCCCCCCTGGACAATCTCTCGGACCAGCTCGTCTTCGAGCGGCTGCGTCGGGGCGGGCCATGCGGCGATGGCCGCCGCCAGCCGCGGCTCCTCCACGAGCCCGCTCTTGCGGACCACGCGCAGGAAGTCGGCGATCGTCTGGACGGAGTCGCTCATGGTGATGAAAATGCCCCTCCACGGACATGGTAGCCCAAACATGCGGTTTCTGCTCTACACCCGCCGCGGCTGCCATCTCTGCGAAGCCGCCGAGGATCTGCTGGCCGGCATGAGCGTGGACGTCCTGACGGTGGACGTCGATGCGAACGCCGCCGCCAAGGAACGGTTCGGGCTGCGGGTGCCGGTGCTCGAGGCCGCGGGCCGGGTCGTGATGGAGGGGCGGTTCGACGCGACGCGGCTCGCCCGCGCCCTGTCAGAGGCCGAGATTCAGGCCGCGGCGGGCAAGCGCATCGACGAGGCCGGCGGCTGAGGTGAACACCTCGGCGTCCCAGCCGGCCGCGCGGGCGGCAGCCACGTGCCCCGGGGTGTCGTCGCAGAAGAAAATCCGCTCCGCGGGCACTGCGGCCCGGTGGGCGGCCGTCGCGTAGATCGCCGCCGCCGGCTTCGCCGCCCCGATTTCGTGACTGAGCACGATCTCCCGAAAGCCGCCCGGCAGGATGGCGCAGCGGCTCTCCACGATCTGCCGCCAGTGCGGGCCGCAGGTGTTGGAGAGGATGCCGATCGGGCAGCCGATCCGCTCCAGGGCCGCGATCACCGGCAGCGTCTCCACCCGGAGGGCGAACATGTCGCTCGCCGCGCGGGCGAGCGCCTCCGCATCGGACGTGGTGCCGGTGCGGCGGGAAAACTCGGCGTGAAAGCCGGCCCAGTCGCAGTCGCCCTGCTCCAGCTCCTCCTGGAGCCCGCCGGCCATCACGACCTGCTCGATGAGGTCGGCCGGAGCGCCGCACACGGCCGCCATCTGTCGGAACCCGCGTGGCCGGTCGAACGAGAAGATGACGTTGCCGAGGTCGAAATAGACGAATTCCGGTCGCATCGCATGCCGCCGCCACGCCGCCGCTTTCCAACGATCCCGCAGCATACTATCCTGCGCCACTCTCGTCGTGCCGCGCGTCGTGGCCGGCGGGTTTCCGCGCAGGGTCGCCGCCATGTCGTCCGCCTCCTCCGGCCTCAACCGTTACAGCGCCCGCATCACGCAGCCCCGCTCGCAGGGCGCCTCGCAGGCCATGCTCCTGGGCACGGGGCTCCAGCCCGCCGACCTCGACAAGGCCCAGGTAGGCGTGGCGAGCATGTGGTACGAGGGCAACACCTGCAACATGCATCTCGACCGGCTCGCGGCCCGGGTTCGCGAGGGGGTGGTCGCGGCCGGCATGGTCGGCATGCGGTTCAACACCATCGGCGTCAGCGACGGGATCTCGATGGGCACCGACGGCATGAGCTTCTCGCTGCCCTCGCGGGACGTGATCGCCGACTCGATCGAGACCGTGATGCAGGCGCAGTGGTACGACGCCCTCGTGGCGATCCCGGGCTGCGACAAGAACATGCCCGGCTGCCTGATCGCCATGGGCCGGCTCAACCGGCCGGCGCTGATGGTCTACGGCGGCACGATCCGGCCCGGGCACCTCGCCGACGGCACGACGCTCGACATCGTCTCGGCGTTCCAATGCTACGGCGAGTACGTGGCGGGGCGGATCGACGACGGCCGCCGGTCCGACATCGTCCGCCACGCCTGCCCCGGGGCGGGAGCCTGTGGCGGCATGTACACGGCCAACACGATGGCCACGGCCATCGAGGCCCTGGGCATGGCGTTGCCCGACAGCGCCTCGATCCCCGCCGAGCATCCCGACAAACTGCAGGAGTGCCTGCGGGCGGGGGCGGCCGTCCGCCGCATCCTGGAGCTCGACCTCAAGCCGCGCGACATCATGACCCGGCGGGCCTTCGAGAACGCGATGGTCACGATCATGGCGCTCGGCGGCTCGACGAACGCCGTGCTTCACCTGATCGCCATGGCTCGCGCCGTGGGCGTGGACCTCGGGCCGGCCGACTTCCAGAAGGTGGCGCGGCGGATTCCCTACCTCGCCGACCTCAAGCCCAGCGGCAAGTTCGTGCAGGAAGACCTGCACTCGATCGGCGGCACCAGCGGCCTGATGAAGTACCTGCTCGACAAGGGATTGATGGACGGCGACTGCATGACCGTGACCGGGAAGACGCTGGCCGAGAACCTGGCGTCGAGCAAGGGCCTCGCCCCCGGGCAGAAGATCATCCAGCCCGTCGAGAACCCGATCAAGAAGACGGGCCACATCACGATCCTCCACGGCAACCTGGCGCCCGACTCCGCCGTCGCCAAGATCACCGGCAAGGAGGGCTCGCGGTTCCGCGGGCCGGCCCGCGTGTTCGACAGCGAGGAGGCGATGCTGGCCGCGCTCGAGCACGGCGCGATCAACCGCGGCGACGTGGTCATCATCCGCTACGAGGGCCCGAAGGGCGGCCCCGGCATGCCCGAGATGCTCACGCCCACCTCGGCGCTGGTGGGGGCCGGCCTGGGCAACGACGTGGCGCTGG
>JBIJCJ010000078.1:0-15433 GCA_044344765.1 Pirellulales bacterium
AGGCGGCGATCCGCTCGCGGCCGAGGGCCGTGACGTAGTCGAGGGCGGCGGCGAGGCCGATGGCGTCGGCGATGTTCGGCGTGCCGGCCTCGAACTTCGCCGGCGGCCCGGCGTAGGCCGTATGGGCGAAGGTGACGTCGCGGATCATGTTGCCGCCCCCCTGCCAGGGCGGCAGCGACTCCTGGGCCTCCCGCGTCATGAACACGGCACCAATCCCCGTGGGGCCGAAGATCTTGTGCCCCGAGAAGACGTAGAAGTCGCAGCCGATCCGGCGGACGTCGACCGGAAAATGCGACACGCTCTGGGCCCCGTCCACGAGCACGCGGGCTCCGGCGGCCTTCGCCATGCCCGTCATCAGCTCGACCGGGAGGATCGTGCCCAGGCTGTTGGAAGCATGGGACAACGAGACGATCCGCACCCGCGGGCCGAGCAGCCGTGCATAGGCCTCGAGGATCACGTCGCCGTGGTCGTCGATCGGCACGACGCGGATCACGGCCCCAGTCCGTTCGGCCACCATCTGCCAGGGCACGATGTTGGCGTGGTGCTCGAGCTCCGTGAGCACGATCTCGTCGCCGCGGGACAGGTCCGGGGCGAGGACGTTGGCGCAGAGATTGATGCCCTCGGTGCAGCCGCGGACGAAGATGATCTCCTCGGCGGTCGCCGCGCCGAGGAAGTCGGCCACCGTTTGGCGGGCCGCCTCGTAGGCGTCGGTCGCCCGGGCGGCGAGCGTGTGGGCGCCGCGGTGGATGTTGGAGTTGTCGTGCGCGTAGAACCGCGACAGGGCGTCGATCACCACCTGCGGCTTCTGCGTGGTGGCCGCGTTGTCGAACCAGGCGAGCGGCTGGCCGTGGACCTTCTCCCGGAGGATCGGGAAGTCGCGGCGGACGGCCTCGACGTCGAACTGCCCGGAAGCTGCGCTGGGCCCGACCGATCCGGCGGGCGCCGCGATTGCGGAACGGCCGGATCCGAATATCGGCACGCCGTGCGGGCCGAAGATCGGCGGCAGTTGCCGGTGGCCCAGGCCGCGAATGCCGCGCACGAATCCGCGGATGCCCGACACCTCGGTCGCCGGGGCGCGTGTGCCGCTTGTCATCTCCCTATCCCCCTGGGAGAGGGCCGGGGTGAGGGTGCAGGGATTTCGCGTCGCCTTCGAGGCACCCTCACCCGGAGAGGGGAGGAGAACAAGGCGCCGCTTCGGACACCGCCCGGTTCGTGCAGAGCCGGATCACCCGCACCGGCCGCCGCAGCCAACGCATCCTGCAGCAGCCGTGCCGCACCGTTCGCGACCTCGTCGCCGGTTCCCATCAGATGCCTTCCCCGTGGACGAGGGTCGCCCGCCCGTCGGACCGGTAGTCGTGGTAGAAGCCGACCTCGACGTTTTCCAGCACGCCGAGCGCGTCGTCGGTGAGGACGGCGAGCGAGAAGTAATTCGTGAGCAGATAGGACGCGACGCCGAGGCTGTCGAGGCCCATCAGCCGGGCGGAAAGGCTGGGCATGATCTCACCCGGAATGCCGGTCTGATGCAGGCCGACGACGCCTTGATCGGCCTCCCCGATCCGCACGAGCACGATCGACGTGGTGCCGAAAGACTGGCTGTACCCGGAGCGGCTCTTCACCTCCAGCTTGTCGCACGGGACCAGCGGCACGCCGCGCCACAGGATCACGGGCGTGCCGTGGAGCGTCGTCGTCGGTGGCGGGACACCCCGGCGGGTGCATTCCCGTTCGAAGGCCGCGATCGCCTTCGGATGGGCGAGGAAGAAGGCGGGCTTCTTCCAGACCAGCGCCAGCAGGTCGTCGAGGTCGTCGGGCGTGGGGGCGCCATAGCGGGTCGAGATCCGCATCGCCGGATCGACGGCATGCAGGAGCCCGAACTTCTGGCTGTTGACGAGCTCCCACTCCTGCCGCTCCTTGATCCCTTCGATCGTGAGCCGGATCTGTTCCTCGAGCTGGTCGTAGGGGCCGTTGTAGAGGTCGGAGACGCGGGTGTGGACGCGGACGACCGTCTGGATCGCCGACAGCGAGTATTCCCGTGGGTTGGCGGCGTAGTCGACGAACGTTTCGGGGATCTCCACGTTCTCGGCGAAGCCCGAGACCAGGTCGATGTTCCGTTCGCCGTAGCGGTTCACGGCCGACCGCAACGCGAGGTGCTCGTCGATCGCCACCCGAAAGGCGTCCCGCTGGTTGGGCACGTCGTCGAGCACCGCGTCGAGATCCTTCCGCGAGAGCGTGAGCAGTACGCAGGGCGTGATCGTGCGGACGGTGATGTCGGACGGCCGGTCGCTGACGAGATCGACCTCGCCGAAAAACTCGCCCTCGGTGAGCAGGGCGGCCCGCAGGTCGCGGCCGTGGGCTCCCTTGGAGAGGATCTCGACCTGCCCCTGGGCGATGACGAAGAACGTGCTCCTGTCCTGGCCCTCGATGAGCAGGTCGCTGCCCAGCGGCACCTCCTCGGTGCGGAAGCGACGCTGCATGCGGTCCAACAGCGCATCCGGGAGGTTGGCGAACATCGGCACGCTCCGCAGCTCGTCGGGCGTGAAGGACAAGCCCCCCTCGCCGGCGGCGATCTCGATCCGCTCCGCCTTCGAGAGCTCGACCTTCGTGCGGTTAACGCGGTAGGTGCCCCCCTCGACCTGCACCCAGGGCAGGAGCTGCAGCAGGTGCCGCGGGGTGACGGACATCATCATCGGCCGCGTCTTGGACGTCGTGGCCAGGTTGCGGGCCACGGCGGTCGTCACGCTGCGCTGCAGAAGGCTGTCGCTCATCGATCGTTCCTCGGGGGCGGTGAAGGGTGGGGTCAGGACTCGAAGATGCCCGTGGAGAGGTAGCGTTCGCCGGAGTCGGGGAGGACGACGACGATCGTCTTGCCATCCGACTCGGGCCGGGCGGCGACCCGCAGGGCGGCGTGCATGGCGGCGCCGCAGCTGATGCCGCAGAGGATGCCCTCTTCCTTCGCCAGCCGGCGGGCGATCGCGAAGGCCTCTTCGTTGGTGACGGCCAGGACCTCGTCGATGAGCGTGCGGTCGAGGACGTCGGGCACGAAGCCGGCGCCGATGCCCTGGATCTTGTGCGGCCCGGGGACGCCCCCGGAGAGCACGGGGCTGGCGGCCGGCTCGACGGCGACGGTGTGGAGTTTCTGGCCCTGGGCGTCCTTGAAGAACCGCGACACGCCCGTGATCGTGCCGCCCGTGCCGACTCCGGCCACGAACACGTCCACCTTGCCCTCGGTGTCGTTCCAGATCTCGGGGCCGGTGGTCGTGAAGTGGATCGCCGGGTTGGCCGGGTTCTTGAACTGCTGCGGCATGAAGTACTTCGGGTCGCGGGCCATCTCTTCGGCGCGGGCGACGGCGCCCCGCATGCCCTCGGCGGCGGGCGTGAGCACGAGCTGGGCGCCGAGCCCCTTGAGCAGTTGCCGCCGCTCGACCGACATCGACTCGGGCATGAGCAGCGTGAGCGGGTAGCCCTTGGCGGCACAGACGAACGCCAGCGCGATCCCGGTATTGCCGCTGGTAGGCTCGACGACGTGCTGGCCCGGCTTGAGCCGGCCCGACTTCTCGGCGTCCCAGATCATCGCCGCGCCGATGCGGCACTTGACGCTGTAGGCCGGATTGCGGCCTTCGATCTTGGCCAGCAGCCGCACGTTGAGCCCGTGCGCCAGCCTGTTGATCCGCACCAGCGGGGTGCGGCCGATGGTGTCGACGTTGTCTGCGAAGACCGGCATTGGAGAGCCTCCTGCTCGGCCCGTTTGCACGGGCAGTCAGGCGAGCCTCCAAGAGGACCGGTCAGCGTCGCGGTGGTAGTGAATCGTCGCGGAAGAGATCGCCTCGCCCGCAAACTCGACGCACTTTAGCGAGTCGGCTCCCGGTTGCCAAGCGGCGCGGCAGGCGACTGGTTGGCCGTCACCCGCCGATCATCCGTGCGGCGACGCCGATCGCCGCGGCGCCGAGCACCACCGCCGGCGCGGGCAGCCAGCGATACGCCAGGGCCAAGCCGCTCGCGACGGCGACGGCGATGGCGGCCGCGTCGAGCCGGTCGTCCGGCAGGAAGCACGACCGGCCCATCGTCAGCGCCAGGATGACGATGGCCGCCACGACGGCGGCCCCGACGGCTTCCATGGCGTGGGACAGGAGCGAACCCGCCCGGATTCGTCTGATTCCGGGGGCGAGGGCGAGCACCATCGCGAACGAAGGCAGGAATGCGAACCATGTGGCGATGGCCGCGGCTTGGAAGCCGGCGGCGGGCGCAGCCGCCGCCCGCCAGCCGGCCATGTATGCGATGAAGGTCACGACGAGGATCAGCGGCCCGGGCGTCGCCTCGCCCACGGCCAGGGCGTCGGGCCGTTCACGCGGTTCGAGCCAGCGACGCTCCACGGCCTCGTCGAGCGCCCAGGGCACCATGGCGTAGGCGCCCCCCACGGAGAGCAGCGTCGTTTCGGTGAACAGCGTGGCGATTTCCGGCCCGCGTCCGCCCGCCCAGCGTGAGGCGGTCACAAGCCGATAGCTCGCGGCCCAGACAACCGTGGCGGTCAAGGCGACCAGCAGCGCGTGCCTGGCCAGCGCGCCGGCCGGGGATGGGCCGGCCGCCGCAATCGGGTCGCCGGGCTGTCCGCGGTGCCGCAGCAGCCACCCGAGCCAGCCGATGGCGGCCGCGGCAGCCACGACCCATGGGAACGGCGCTCCGGCCGCGAGTCCCGCCCCGGCGGCGACGGCGATCGCGATCGTGAGCGGGGAGCGGAGCGATTTGCGTCCGATCCTCCAGACGGCCATGGCGACGAGGGCCACCGCCGCGGGCCGCGTTCCCGCAAACGCCGCGGCGACCAGCGGCAGGGATTGGCCGAAGGCGTGCAGCCAGGCCAGGAGCGTGACGAGCACCGCCCCGGGCATCACGAACAGCGTTCCGGAGAGCAGGCCGCCCGCGATTCCGTGGAGCCGCCAGCCGGCGTAGGTCGCCAGCTGCTGGGCCTCGGGGCCGGGAAGCAGCGTGCACAGCCGCAGCGCGGCGACGAACTCCTCCTCGTCGAGCCAGCGCTTGCGTTCGACGAGCTCGCGGTGCAGGAGAGCCACCTGGGCGGCTGGTCCGCCGAAGCCCGTGGCCCCGATCAACAGCCACGTGGGCCAGGCGGCGGCCATCGTGACCGGCACGGGAGCGGGAGCCGCTTCGTCGGGCGTCATCGAAACCTCCAGGTGCGCCGCTCTCGGGGGCAGTCTCCGTGGTGAATCAGTCACGGAACTTCGCCGGGTCCACGCCCAGCTTCCGCATTCTGGCCCGCAGCGTGTGCGGATTGATTGCGAGCAAGGCCGCGGCGCCGCGACGGCCCTCGATCCGGCCGTCGGTCGCCCGCAGGGCACGCTCGATGTGCTGCCGCATCGCCGTCGCCAGCGGCACGATGTCGCCCGGTCCTGCGAGGCCGGCGGTCGGCGGCTCGACCGCCGGCTCCTCCGGCACGACCTCGTAGAGCGTGGCCTCGGTCGGTGAAGCTCTCGGTGGGACGACGGTCTGCCGGCCGAGGCCGAGTGCCGTGCCCACGTCGAGCGTCCGGCCGCCGCCGAGGATCACGGCCCGGTCGATCACGGCCCCGAGTTCGCGGATGTTACCCGGCCAGTCGTACGCGGCGAGCAGCTCGAGGTCGGCCTCGCCGGGGGCCACGGCGGGCAGCCCGAACCGGGTCGCCGCCCGCTCGACGAAATGACGGACGAGCGCCGGGATGTCTTCGAGCCGCTCCCGCAGCGTCGGCAGGAGAATCGGAAAAATGTTGATCCGGTACCAGAGATCCTCCCGGAACGTCTTCTCCTTCACCATCGCGGCGAGGTCGCGGTGCGTGGCCGCCACGATCCGCACGTCCACGTGCAGCGGCGCCCGGGCCCCGACCCGCTCGATCTGGTGGTCCTGCAGCACCCGCAGGAGTCGCACCTGCGCGGGCAGTGGCAGTTCGCCGATCTCGTCGAGGAACAGCGTGCCCCGGTCGGCCCGTTCGAACCAGCCCTGATGCTGGCCCGCGGCCCCGGTGAAGCTGCCTTTTTCGTGGCCGAAGAGCTGCGAGTCGATGAGTTCGGGTGGGATCGCGCCGCAGTTGACGCGGATGAAGGGGCCGTCGGCCCGCTTCGACCGCGTGTGGATCGCCCGCGAGACGACCTCCTTGCCCGTGCCTGTCTGGCCGAGGATGAGCACGGGCACGTCCGACTGCGCCACGAGCTCGA
Source organism: Pirellulales bacterium (assembly GCA_044344765.1). GTDB lineage: Bacteria > Planctomycetota > Planctomycetia > Pirellulales > UBA1268 > QWPN01. Next base: position 6,195 of record JBIJCJ010000078.1, read on the forward strand.
CACGCTCCATGACGTGCCGCAGCCCGGTCCGCGACCCCACGACGTCTTCGTTGACGTCCTGCTTGCCGAGCCGTGTGAGCAGCGTTTGCCGGTCGGCCTCCGCCGCCTCCCGTAGCGACTGCAGCTCGTTGAGACGGCCGTCGTTTTCGACCGCCACGGCGAGTGGTTCGAGCAGCTGGCTGAACGTCGCCCGATGGCTGGCGGTGAAGTCCGCTCCCGCATCCGCCACCACCACGAGCATGCCGGCGAGTCGGTCGTCGGACCGCAGCGGCCCTGCGAGCACGGCGCCCACGACCCCGGCCGGCAGCACATCCCGCAGCCACTCGTGGTCGTCGGTGGCCGCGAGATGGATCGCATCTCCGGCCTTGAGCCACCGGACGTACTGTCGCCAGGCGCTCGCTGAAATCTCGGCCGTGCGCGGTGACGGACGAAAGGCGTCGTGGACAGCGCCGACCGCCAGCGTCTCGACGGTGCGGCTTTCGCCGTCGCCCCGCAGGATCAAGAGCCCGCGCAGCGGCATGGCGGTCGCCACGGCGGCCGCGATGGCCGACGCCGACTGCTCGATCTCGATGTGGCGGCATGCCTCCCGCCAGACGGCCGACAGGAGGTCACGGGCAAGGCGTTCCATCACAACACTCCAAGGGGACTAAGCCGTTATATATAACGGCTAGCCGTTGTATTTAACGTTCTTTATGCCGTTATATTTAACGGCAGCATTGTTTTCATGCAAATTTCTCGAAATTACGTATCGACGGCTAAGTCTGACGGCTGCATTCAGCAAAATCCGGTCCGGCATGGGACTTGCCAGAAATGTGGTCGTGGCCGGCTCGTTCGTGGGTTGGCGTGGCATTCGCTTGCCTGGAGGTCCGCATGCCGAGGGCGTCGTTCTTCAAGCGGTTCGGGTTCGTGTGCGCCCTGGCCTGTGCCGCGGCCGGGTGTGGCGGCAACGGCGAGAAGGATCTCGCGAGCGGGGCGGCGAAAGTCCCCGTCGAGCTGCTCAACGTCTCCTACGATCCGACCCGCGAGCTGTACCGCGACATCAACGCGGCCTTCGCGAAACGGTACGAGGCTGAGCACGGCCGGCCCGTGTCGATTAAGCAGTCGCACGCCGCCTCGGGCAGTCAGGCCCGGGCCGTGATCGACGGCCTGGAGGCCGACGTGGTGACGCTCGCCGTCTGGCCCGACGTGGAGGCCGTCGCCAAGGCGGGGCTCGTCCGCGCCGACTGGCAGAAGCGGTTCGACAACGACTCCGTGCCCTACCACTCCGTCGTCGTGTTCGTCGTCCGCAAGGGCAACCCCAAGGGGATCAAGGACTGGCCCGACCTGGTGAAGGGCGACGTGTCGATCATCACGCCGAATCCGAAAACCTCGGGCAACGGCAAGTACAGCTTCCTCGCTGCCTGGGGCGCCGTGCTGGCCGGTGGCGGCACCGCCGACGATGCGCGGGCCTTCGTCGCCGCCCTGTACGGCCGCACGCCCGTCCTCGATACCGGCGCCCGGGCCGCCACGGCCACCTTTTCCCAGAAAGGGATCGGCGACGTGCATCTGACGTTCGAGAACGAGGCCCATCTGGAAGTAGATGAATCGAAGGGGAGCCTGGAGATCGTCTACCCGCCGCGTTCGATCCGCGTCGATCCGCCGGTGGCCGTCGTCGACACCGTCGTCGACAAGAAGGGCACCCGCCATGCCGCCGAGGCCTACCTGGGCTTTCTCTACACGCCGGAGGGCCGGGCGCTCGTGGCGAAGCACCACTACCGGCCGTGGGGCGACACCCCGCCGCCGCCCGCCGAGGGTGAGACGTGGCCCGCGATCGAAACCTTCGACATTTCGGCCGTCGGCGGCTGGGAGGTCGCGATGAAGACGTTCTTCGGCGAAGGCGGAGTGTTCGACTCGATCTACCAGCCGGCGGCCGGGAAGTGACCCGCCTCGCAACGGCTTCACGATGAACGCTCCGGACGCACGCACCATCGCCTTCCCCGCCCCGGCCCCGCATCGGTCGCCCGGCGCACCGGCGTCGGCCGCCGGCGGCCGACGCCGGCGCCGCGGGGCCGCCGTGCTGCCGGGCTTCACGACCAGCGCCGCGATCACTTCGCTGGTCGTGACGGCGCTCGTGATCGCGCCCCTGGCCGTGCTCATCGTCCGGGCGGCGTCGCTCGGACCCGCCGGCTTCGTCGCTGCGGCGTGGACGCCACGGGCCCGCGCCGCCTACGGCGTGTCGCTCGGGGCGTCGGCGGTCGCGGCCACGATCAGCGCCGTGCTCGGCCTGCTCGTCGCCTGGGTGCTCGCCCGGATCGAGTTTCCCGGCCGCCGGCTGCTCGACGCCCTCGTCGACGTGCCGCTCGCACTGCCCACGGCCGTGGCGGGACTCGTCTACTCGGCGCTGTATGTCGAGAAGGGCTGGCTCGGCCATTGGCTCGTGCCGCTGGGCATCAAGGGGGCCTATTCCTATCTCGGCATCGTGCTCGTGCTGGTGTTCGTGAGTCTGCCCTTCGCCGTCCGCGTCGTGCAGCCGGTGATCGAGAGTCTCGACCGCGATACGGAGGAGGCGGCGCGGATCCTCGGCGCCTCGCGAACGCAGACTTTTCTGCGGGTCGTGCTTCCCGGCATCCTGCCGGCCGTCGTCACCGGCTTCGCCCTCTCGCTGGCCCGCGCGCTCGGCGAGTACGGCTCTGTCGTCTTCATCTCGGGCAACATGCCGTTCAAGACGGAGATCGCGCCGGTGCTGATCGTGGCCCGGCTCGAGGAGTTCGCCTATGCCGAGGCGACCGCGATCGCTGTCGTCCTGCTCGGCATGTCGATCACGCTGCTCGTCGTGGTCAACGCCCTCCAGCAGCGGCTCGCCCGCAACGCCCAGTGAGCGATCCCGGAAAGCCGCCCATGTCATCTCCTCACGTACGCACGACGCAGGCCTCCCCGGCGATCAACGCCGCGCTCGCCGTCGCCGCCGCCGCGATCGTCGGCCTCCTCATCGTCGTGCCGCTGGCAAGCGTCTTCTACGAGGCGTTGTCGGGCGGCGTGGCGGCCTGGTGGGCCGCGCTGGCAGACGACCCCGACACGCGGCATGCGATCTGGCTCTCGCTCACGGTGGCGCCGGTCGCCGTGGCGATCAACACCGTCTTCGGCGTCGCGGCCGCCTGGCTCGTGGCCCGGTTCCGCTTTCCCGGCCGGTCGCTGTTGATCTCGTTCTTCGACGTGCCGTTTTCCGTCTCGCCGGTCGTGGCGGGGCTGGCGCTGGTGCTGATCTTCGGCCGGCAGGGACTGCTCGGCCCCACCCTCGCCTGGCTCGACTGGAAGATCATCTTCTCGTGGCCGGGCCTGGTGCTCGCCACCACGTTCGTGACCTTGCCGCTCGTCGTCCGCGAGCTGATTCCGGTGATGGAGGCGATCGGCCCCGACGAGGAGATGGCCGCAGTCAGCCTGGGGGCCAGCGGCTGGCAGGTGTTTTGGCGGGTCACGCTGCCCAACATCCGCTGGGCCCTGCTCCACGGGATCGTGCTCGCCAACGCCCGGGCGATGGGGGAGTTCGGCGCGGTGTACGTCGTCAGCGGCCACATCGCCGGGGCCACCGACACCATGCCGCTCCGCGTCGAAAAGCTGTTCCAGGAATACCGCACGCCCGCCTCGATGGCCGTGGCCAGCGTGCTGGCCGGCCTGGCTCTCGTCACGCTCGTCGCCAAGTTCGTGATCGAGCGGCGGCTGGAGGCCGAGTCACGCGACCTCGCGGCCGTCCGCACCGCGGAAAAAACGGCCCCATCTTCGACCTGACCTTGCCCTGACCACGACCCTGGAGGGGATATTCAGCCATGAGCATCCACGTTCGCGACATCTCGAAGTCTTTCGGCACGTTCAAGGCGCTCGACCGCGTATCCCTGGACGTGCCCGACGGCACGCTCCTGGCTCTGCTCGGCCCGTCGGGCTCCGGCAAGACCACGCTCCTGCGGATCATCGCCGGCCTGGAGTTTCCCGAAGAAGGCGTGATCGTGGAGGACGGCGAGGACATCACCGAGCGGCACGCCCGCCAGCGGGAGGTGGGCTTCGTGTTCCAGCACTACGCGCTCTTCCGCCACATGAGCGTGTTCGAGAACGTCGCCTTCGGCCTCCGTGTCCGCAAGACGCCACCGGCGGAGGTGAAGGCCCGGGTGGACGAACTCCTCCGGCTCGTGCGGCTGGAGGGCCTCGGTGGCCGCAAGCCGTCGCAGCTCTCCGGCGGCCAGCGGCAGCGGGTGGCCCTCGCCCGGGCGCTGGCCATCCGGCCCAAGATCCTCCTCCTCGACGAACCTTTCGGGGCGCTCGACGCGAAGGTCCGAGTGGAGCTGCGGCAGTGGCTGCGTCGCCTCCACGACGAGATCGGGATGACGAGCGTGTTCGTGACGCACGACCAGGAGGAGGCCTTCGAGCTGGCCGACGAGGTCGTGGTCATGAACCACGGCCGGATCGAGCAGCAGGGCACGCCCGACGCCGTGTTCGACCATCCCGCCACGCCGTTCGTGATGGACTTTCTCGGCAACGTGAACGTGTACCACGGCCGCGTGGAGAACGGCCGGGCATTCTGGCACGGCATCCCGATCGATTACCCGGACTACCCGCATGCGCAGGCCCGCGACGCCCGCGTTTATTTGCGGCCCCACGAATTGGAACTCTCGCCCGTGACAGGTGACGGCCGTTCCGTGGCGGGCCACGGGCCACAGGGAGCGAGCCTGCCGGCCAGTGTGGTCCGCGTCACGCGCTCCGGAGCGATTCTTCGCGTCGCCTGTCGGCCGCATGGCTCGGAGGCGGAACTTCATGTGGACGTGCCGGCGGAAACGGCACGCCATTTGCGAATGAACCTGGAGCCGGGAGTGCAGGTCGCAATCACGCCACGGAAGGCACGCGTGTTCCTGCCCGGCCCCGAGTACGTGATCTGACCCAGCAGCCACGGAGAGGCGACCACCGCCATGAGCACGCCCGACCATGACCATCGCGACAAGCCCGATCGGGTGGAAGCCGGCAGGTCGGACACGGCCCTGCGGCGGATCGGCGAGGCGCTCCATGGCCTGAAGTACGGGTCGGTGCTGGCCATCGTCCAGGATGGCGTCGTCGTCCAGATCGAACGGACCGAGAAGACCCGACTGGGAAAGTAGCCACCACGAGTTCGCTGACATTCATCCCCAACCCGCGCCGCGACTGACCGGAAAGACCGGAGGCACGCGACGGCTCGACAGGAGCCCTCGACATGACCTCTGCCGCCTTCTCCATGTCCGACGACCGCCCCGAACGGGTTTCGATCCGTCGCCGGAGCGCGAACGCGGCGACTGCGACATCCTCCGCGGCCGATGCCGCGCTGCAGCACGTGCTGGATAGCCGTCTGCGGAAACGCGAAGGTCGGCTTCCTCCCCCGCGGCGGCAGGCCGCGATCGGAGGGGCGGCTGCGGGCGTGCCCTCGGCCAACCGGATCGGTGGGCCGCAATGGCTGTTCCGGGTCGGCGTGCTCGGCTTCGTCGCCGCGGTGCTCGGCGGCGGCGTATGGAGTCTGGCGGCGGTCGGTTCCGCGAGCCATGCCGTCGCCGGCCGGTTGCTCGTTGGCAAGGCGCCGTTGCCGCACGCCACGATCTCGTTTCACCGCACGGGTGGTGCCGGCACGGGCGAGACAGTCTCGCTGACGACGGGGCCGGACGGCAGTTTCCAGAGCGCCGCGGAGCGGCCGCTGCCGGCCGGCTTGTACGCCGTCGTCATCGACGGTGTCGGTGCCGGCAAGACGGGCAAGGCCGCGCCGATTCCCGCGCTCTATCGGGACCGGGAGACGACGCCGCTTCGCGTGCTCGTCACGGAGAACCTCTCCGGCCTGCAGCTGCTCGTGCGCAGGTGACCGTCAGCTTTCGCAGCACGACTTCGCCCCTCATGCGTCCTTCGTTTTTTCGTGTTTCGTTGTTTCAGTACCCAGGAGAGAAAAGCATGTCCTTCGTTCAATCTCGCGCCGTGCCCCGTGGCCGGCCGGCCTTCACACTGGTGGAACTCTTGGTCGTGATCGCGATCATCGGCACGCTCGTCGGGCTCCTCTTGCCGGCCGTGCAGACCGCCCGCGAGGCGGCACGGCGCAGCGCGTGCAGCAACAACGATCCTGCTCGCCGAGAGCGCCGGCCGGCCGATCGTCTACCGCGGTCGGTCGCGGGCCGACGATCCGTCGGGGCAGTTTCCGACACGGCGGGTCAACGCCGGCGGCTGGGTGCGGCCGGCGTCGGACCTGTCGATCGACGGCTCGTCGGCGAACGGCGCCACCTTCCGCTCCTCGCCGACGAAGGTCATCAATGCGACCAACGGCGAAAGCGTGGAGACGGCACCGTTCCAGTCGGGCTACTACGGCACGGACGGCGGCGGTGAGGTCTACGCCTTCCATCCGGCGGGCGCGAACATCGCGTTCGGCGATGCCAGCGTGAAGCTGCTGACGTCCGACATCTCGATCCGGCTGTTCGCCTCGCTCGTGACCCGCGCGGGCGGCGAGGTGATTACGGGCGACAAGGGCAAGTATTGAAACTGGGCAAGCCGGGCCGCCCCATGGCGGCTGCGGTGTCGCTTTTGTTGCCGGGCCGCGACATTCGCCGTGTCGCGGCCCGGTTTTTTTACGCCGCAAGGCTCGCGGGCCTGAGGTGCGCAATCTGGGTAAGGGGAGGTGCATTGAACGATTGTCACGGGAATGCCGATCGTAAGGGTGGTGGCGACACCAGCCTGCCCGACGACGGGATGGCCAGATTGCGATCGGCCCTGCCTGACCGGACCACCGGAGGACGATCCGCGGAAAGGGGACAACCCCGTGGTTCGCGCATGTTTGACCGCCGTGATCGTTGTTCTCGCGGCGGGCGTCGTCGCCGCTGAAGTGGCGGCCGGCGTCGATCCGGCGGACGGCAGTCCCCTGCTGCCGTCCGACTCGCTGATCGCCGTGGCGGACGAGCCGGCGGCGGTGGTCGAACTTCCTGCCCCCGCGCCCGACCTGCCACCGGGCGTCGCCGCCGAGCTGGAACGGCTGCAGCGGCGGATCGACGTCCTCGAGGCCGCCCGCACGGAGACGGCCGGCAACGCGGCGGCCGGCAGAAAGAAGGCCGGCAAGACGGCCGATGACCGGCTCGCGGCGGTCGAAAAGGGCCTCGGGAAGCTCGTCTCAGCCGCCGACAAAAAGAAGGCCGAAGACGCCAAGAAGCCGTCGCTCGTCGTCACCGGCCAGGTGCAGGCCGACCAGGTGTACTTCGGCCAGGGGCCGGTCAGTCGGGCAAGCGTCGGCGACCTCCAGGACGGCTCCCAGTTTCGCCGGGTCCGCATCGGGGCGCGGGGCACCAGTTTCGAAGTCCTCGAATACTCGCTGGGCGTCGACTTCGCGCTCGCCAACCAGCCCAGCTATCTCGACAACTACCTCGAGTGGAAGCAGCTGCCGTGGCTGCAGAATATCCGGGCCGGCCATTACTTCGAGCCCTTCTCGCTCGAGCGGGTGACGCAGAACCGCAACAACACCTTCATGGAGCGGTCGCTCGTCGACACCTTCGCCCCCGCGCGGAACATGGGGGTGATGACCTACGGCAACACGGAGAACGAGCTGGCGACGTGGGCCATCGGCACGTTTCGGACGAACTCCGACAACACCGGCAACGACTCCTTCGACAGCGGGCAGGCGCTGACGATGCGGGGCACCTGGCTGCCCTGGTGGGACGAGCCGAGCGACGGTCGGTTCTACATGCACCTGGGGATGGGCTACAGCTACCGGGCCACCGCGCAAAACCAGGTGCGGTTCCGCAACACGCCCGAAATCCGCAAGCAGCAGCCGGCCAGCGTGGTCGGCCCCGTCGGGCCGCCCTCGCCCAGTAACTACATGAACGGCATGCCGGGCCCGTTCGCGCCGATCTTCGTCGACACCGGCAACATCCCGGCCCGTAACTTCCAGCTCTTCGACCCCGAGTTCGCCCTGATCATGGGCCCGCTGTCGCTGCAATCGGAGTACGCCTGCGCCTTCGTCGAGCAGATCGGCGGACCGCCGTTGTTCTTCAACGGCTACATGGCCCAGCTCAGCTGGTTCCTCACCGGCGAGCATCGCCCCTACGACCGCAAGCAGGGCATCCACAAGCGGGTCGAGCCGTTCGAGGACTTCTTCCGCGTCCGCACCAAGTCGCAGGGCATCCAGACGGGCCTCGGCGCCTGGGAGATCGCCGCCCGGTTTTCGAACATCGTGCTCAACGACGAGAACATCCGCGGCAACAACCTGACGGACTTCACCGTGGGGCTGAACTGGTATCTCAACCCCTACACCCGCTGGAAGTTCAACTACATCCGCGCCTTCCTGCAGGATGAACGACGGGGCAACAGCCTCACCGACGCCTACGGCATCCGCATCGACTTCGATTTCTGACCCGACCGCAAGGAGGGCCACACCGGCCGCCAGCCATGATGTTTACACGTCGCCTGCTCTCGGGAGTCGTGGCGGCCGCCGCCCTCGGCTTTTTCGGGCCGCACGTTCCGGCGGGAGCCGGCGGTGCCGATCAGGACGCCGCAGCCGCGAAGCCGGGCGCTGCGAAAGCGAACGCGGCGGCGGAGAAGCCGGCAGGAAAAGGGGCCAACAAGCCGACGGAAAAGGAGGCCGAGAAGTCGGAAGCGGAACGGCCGGCCTGCATGCACTGTGGGGCGACGTGCGGCCTCGTGGCGGTGTGCGTCTGCAAGCCGGGGACCCGCAAGACCCCGAAGACCGAGTACGAGGCGAAGTCGGATCCGCTCTGCGTGCCCTGCTGCAGCGGGCCGCCGTGGCCCTGGGGCGGGCACCGGCGAGCCGTCGGGTGCACCGGGTGCGAGACCGAGTGCCAGGATGCCTGGGTCCGGCAGCGGAAGAAGCTCGTGGTGGAGAAGAAGGACGAGGAAAAGCCGGCGCTCGAGCGGAAGGTGGCCTGGCTGTGCCGTGGGTGCGGTTCCGATCGCCCCATGAGTTGCACGGGGGGCTCCGATGCCGCGCCCCGGCGGGCCGGTTGGTGGCCAAGTTGGCTGCCGCATCCCTGAACGCGGCAAAGGGCAGGCCGTAGGTGACCCGCCGCGAGGGGTTGCCCGTGCCCCGTCGCCGGACGGAAGCGTCAGGTTGCCGGGAAGCCCGAACCGTAAGGTGAGGGAATACGCGTGGCTCCACGGGAAACGGATCCGTATTCCCTCGGCTCGCGCCTCGGGCTTCACGGCACGAGGAATGACGGCCAGAGACCGGCGCTGCAGAGACGGCACGCAGCGGCCGTAGGCCGCGC
>JBIJCJ010000250.1:0-4319 GCA_044344765.1 Pirellulales bacterium
CGAGAGGGGCGATCGGATCGCTGCCTTCCATTCTCCCTCTCCCTCTGGGAGAGGGCCGGGGTGAGGGTGCTTTGCCAACCGCTCGATGTCGCAACCCAGGCACCCTCACCCGGCCTGCGGCCACCCTCTCCCAAAGGGAGAGGGATTATGAAACGGATTTGCCTGACAGCCGCACCGGTCGTGCCGGTTGGGAAGCACTGGCAAAAAACGGTCGCCTTTCCGGCGGCCGCCCGCCGATGCCTCACACACGCGCCGCGAAGCCTGGCGCGGCCCCCGGAAGGACCTCGCTGACCGATGCTCCATCCCGCCTCCGTCCGCCGTCTCACCGCCGGCGGCTTTCGCGCCGCCCTCGCGGCCCTGCTGCTGGCCGGCCTGACGTCGGAGTGCCTGGCGATCGAGATGTTCACGTTCTTCGGCGACGGCAGCCGCATCGGTCTGCCGAGCCTGGAGGTGCCGGTCGAGGCCTACCCGGGCATTCCGCTGCGAAGCGACAGGCTGCGGGCCCGCCGCGCCGCACGGCGTCAGGCCGCTCCGCCGGCCCAGACGATCCCGGGCCAGCCGTCCCTGCCGCGCGGGATCACAATCCGCGAAATGCCCGCCCAGCCGCCCACGCCGCGGGCAACGCCGCGCATGAAACCGACGAGCGTACGACCGGCCGCCGAGCCCATCGCGCCGGCGCCGGAAGACATCATGCCCGAGCTCGTGCAGCCGCCGATATCGGAGTGACGGGCGAAAATCGCACGATGCGATGTCTTGCCTGAAAGCGTCACGGATCACGCAGTCCTCTGGAGCGGCGGTCTCCGACCGCCGAAAAAGCCGGTCGGAACAGGCACGACGGTCAGAGACCGCCGCTCCACATCCGATGCGATGTTTTGCCTGAACTCACCCGCCGCCGGCTTCCTTCTTGAGCTTGGCGAGCAGGTCGACCGCGTCGGGCCGCGTGGCGAACATCGGCTCGTTGGCCAACACCTCCTCGAGAATCTTCCGCGCCCGATCCTTCTCGCCGCGATCGGCGAGCAGCTTCGAGACGTAGTAGGCTCCGTCGGTCGTGAGGGCGTTGTTCCGCGAGATCTGCTCGAGAATCTTCTCGGCGTCTTCCCGGCGGCCACGCTTGTAGTACACCCAGGCGAGCGTCGTCAGGGCGTTGACCTGCTGCGGCGAGTTGTCGCGGTACATCGACACGTTGGCCTCGGCCATCTCGGTGGCCCGCTGCCGGGAGGCCTCGTCGTTCGACTCGACGAGCACGAGCGCCAGCGAGTTGCTCGCCGGGAAGTTGCCGGGCGACTGCACATGGGCCTCGTTGAAGAACTTTTCGGCCGTCGTGTAGTCGCGGGCCACGCGGGCGATCGCACCGCGGACGATCTTGCCGTCGAGGCTCTTGGGGTCGAGCTTGAGGGCGGTTTCGGCCGTGGTCTTCGCGGTCTCCAGATCGTTCTGCCCCAGATACCACTGGGCCGACGCCAGCAGCACGCCCGGGTCGGCGGGCGCGGCCTTGATGGCGGCCTCGATCAGCTTCTTGGCCATGTCCCGCTTCTTGGCCTCGTCGTAGAGACGGGCGAGGGCGAGTTCGGGCTGCACGGCCTTGCCGTCGAGCTTGCGGGCTTCCTTGAACTGCGCGAGCGACTCCTGCTCCTTGCCGAGCTGAAAGAGCACGATGCCCATCCGCTGGCGGGCGCTGGCATTGTCAGGGTCGAGGTCGAGCCACCCCTGGAGGTGCGTCTGCGCCTGTGCCCACTGCTTCCGGGCCTCGGCCACCGCCGCGTTGCCAGCGTTGCAGCGGATGTCGAAGTCGCGCTTCCGCTTGGCGTTCTCGGCGAAGGCGGCGGTGAGGGTGGTGGCCTTCTCGAAGAGCACCGCGGCGTCGGTGACCCGCCGGTCCTGGAAGGCGATGTCGCCGAGCATCAGATAGGGCTCGGGATCGGCGGCGAACTTGACCGCCGTGTCTTCGAGCTCGGCGCGGGCCGGGGCCAGCTGGTTCACGCTCAGCCACAGCATGGCCATCATGACGCCCGGCGGCGGCAGCTTGACATTGTTGCTCTTGGCCCGCTCCAGGATCGCGCGACAGCCGTCGATGTCACGGTCGCGGAACCGGCTGATCGCGTTGTTGATCTCCTTGTCTTGACTGTCGTCGGACACCGCCTTCCCGACGAGCGTCTGGGCGGTCACCTGGGCATGCACGGCGCCCCCATGCACGGCCGCGAAGCCGAGCACGATCAGGCAGGCCAAGCCGCGGACGGCACCCATCCCAACCCAGATCCTGGAACGCATGTCCATGCTGACGAACTCCCGAGACGGAGAAGACGAATCACCCCACGATACGACGATTTGGTACTTTATCCGAGCTGCGGAGGCATTTCCACAGCCCGCGGAGAAGGCCGGTCGAGATGCTGCTGGGTGCCGTTTACGAGCGCGAGGTGAAGGTCGCCCCACGCAGCCGCGGCCTGTTCGTGGCGCGGGCGGTCTACTGCGGTGCGCTGCTGGGGATCATTGCCACCTGCTGGCTCGTCGTCACCGGCTCCCAGACGGTGGCGACCGTGGGCGACACGGCCCGGTTCGGGGCCACGCTGTTGCGGATCCTCGGGCCGCTCCAGCTCGTGCTGGCGATGCTCGCCGCTGCGCTCACGGCCGTGCTCGCGGTGGGCGTGGAGAAGGATCGCCGCACGCTGGAGCTGCTGCTCGTCAGCCGCCTCTCCGACGCCCAGCTCGTGCTCGGCAAGCTAGCCGGCAGCCTGCTGCGGGTGCTCCTCCTGCTCCTGGCGGCCGTGCCGATCTTCGCGTTGGCGGGCCTCTTCGGGGGCGTGGATCCCGGCCAGCTGGCCCGGCTCTTCCTGGCGACCGCCGCCGCCGCCGTGGCGACGGCCAGCGTGGCCAACGCCGTCGCCTTCTGGAAAGACGCGACGTTCCAAGCACTGGCGATCACCGCCTTCGTGCTCGTGGGCTGGACGGCCGCGGGGGAGGCGGCCGCGGCCCAATTCGGCACCGCCGTCGGAGCGGCCGTGTCGCCGGCGCGGGCGATGTTCGCGGCCCTCGAGCCGGGCGGCGGAACGATGCTGGCGCCGTTTCTCGGCGTCTGCGGAGTCGTGTTCGCCGTGAGCACCGGCCTGGCGGTCGCCCGGGTGCGGCGCTGGAACACGGCTCAGGAGGTGCGGCGACGCGCCGCCCCGGCCACGGCCGTGCAGCCACACGCGGCGCGATCGGCCCGGCGCGGCTGGTTCGCCCGTCGCGAAGTCTGGCCCAACCCCATCCTCTGGCGCGAGGTCTGCACGCGGGCCCACGGGCGGGCCATGCCACTGGTGCGGCTGGCGTGGCTCGTGCTCTTCGCGGTCGCAGTCGCGGGCGTGGCGGCCGAAGCCCGTGCGGCCCGGCCCGACCGGCTCGCCGTGGCGGTGGCCGTCGTGCCGATGGCCCTGGCGAGCCTGCTGGCCGTGACGGCGCTGGCCGTGACGAGCGTGACCATCGAACGCGATCGGGGCACGTTCGACCTCCTGCTCGTCAGCGACCTGGAGCCGGCGGAGTTCGTCTGGGGAAAACTCTGGGGGGTGCTCCTGGCCGCCCGGGAGATCGTGCTCCTGCCGCTGGCGTTGTGCGCGGCGCTCGTCGCCCTGGGGATCGCCACGCCCGAACACGGCCTCTACCTCGCGGGCGGGCTCGCGGTGCTGCTCTTCTTCGCCGCCGTGCTCGGCCTGTATGCCGGCCTCTCGCATGCCGTTTCCCGGCGGGCGATCGCCGTCGCCCTCGGCACGGTGGCCTTCCTGTTCGTCGGCGTCGCCACGGCGATGCGGATCATGGTGGCCTTCGGCGCGAGCTTCGAGCTGCAGCTGGCCCCCTTCCTGGCGGTGATCGTGGGCGGTGCCATCGGGCTCTATGCCGCGCTCTCCGCCCGCAACCCGTCGCCGGCCGTCGGCTGGGCCTCCGCCCTCCTGCCGGCCCTGACCTTCGTGGCGCTGACGGGCTTCCTGCAGGGCAGCACGCTGCAGGTGTTTCTCGTGGTCTGTGTCGCCTACGGCTTCGCGACCCTCGCCCTGCTCGTGCCCGCGATCGGCGCCTTCGACCTGCTCACCGGCCGCACCACCACCGGCACCTGAATCAGCGGACCACGCCCCCGCCCTGCTCGAGCGCCGCCAGCCGGGCCGCGGCCTCGGGAGGCGCGTTGCCCTTGGCGACGGCCCGCCGGTAACTGTCGACCGCGTCGGTGGTGCGGCCGAGCGCCTCCTGCGACAGCCCCTCGAGCACGAGGACGTCGGCCGGCGTCTGGTTGGGGCCGTATTGTTCGCCGAGGATGGCGAGCGTCGCGAGGGCGCGTTGCGGCCGGCCGAGCC
>JBIJCJ010000079.1:0-15326 GCA_044344765.1 Pirellulales bacterium
CGCCGAGCCGGAGGCAAAATGTCCTGCCAAGTTGAAGTCGTGTACAACGCTCATTGAGCGTAAGCCCTTGCAGGGCATAGCGTTTTGATGGGGAGTCCTTGGGTCAACCGGACACTACTGCTCCGAGCCTGAAAAACCCACAGCACCAGTTCGATTGTCCATCAGGGGAGGAACAGTCGCCTATGCGGATGCCGACATTGCCCGTCCGCGCTCGGCTGGGAGCCCCTTTCCGCTCTCGCTCGCGCTTGAGTTTCCACATCCTCCCCGCGATGGGGCTGGTGCTTTTCGGGGCCGTTTCGTCCGTGTTCGGACAAGACGGCCGCGAGATTGCAAAGTGGGAGTGGCGACAAGGCGATGGGGCCATCTTTGGGGAAGAGAGTTACAAGAGCAACCAAGGCTCTTGGCCACGCGGGATCTTATCGCTGCCGGAGCTGGCGCGTGACGACGTTGACGTCTATTCCCTTTCCGATCGACAGTCGATCGTCCAGGTCAAGGCGACCGGCGCCTGCCTCCTGATCTTTCAATATTCGACCGCCGGAGAAGACAACGGCCACGGTGTGTACGCGATCGACTTCGGCCGCGGCGGCGGGCGACTTGTCTTCACAAAGGGGAAACGAACGAACGCTCCGCGGGGCGTTCACGTCTTGAGTCACTTTCCGACGCTCGGCGAACTGACGCTTCCGGACGCCGATCTGTCGGCCGAGGAATTGAAAGCGGTCGCCGCGTGCGGGCGGCTCAGAATGCTCATGCTGGGGCGGCATGCGTCGATGACGCGATCGTTGCGTTGCTGGCCAGGATCGATTCGCTTCGGGCGTTGCAAATAGCCAAGGCGAGATTGTCGATCGATGGCGTGAAAACGCTCGCCTCCATGGCCCGGCTCGAAGCGCTCTCGCTGCGGGAGCAGGATCTGCCGCCGGGGACCTGCGCGGTGCTCGCGTCGGCGCGCCGGCTCCGGTTTCTGGACGTGGATCATTCTCGTTTCGACCCGGCGGAGCTCAGGTTTCTCAGCGCTTTTTCCAGCCTGGAGTATCTTTCCCTCAACGATACGTCGATCGGCGATCAACACGTGCCCATCCTGGCCGCGCTGATGGTGACCAGGCTGTCGCTGTCGCGAACCAGGCTCACCGCCAACGGGCTGACGCAGCTGATCCGAGACAAGCCCGCCTTTCTGGCCTTGGCGAGATATCGCCCGGTCTCTTGGCATGCCTGGGAAACGCCACCTTTTTACGAGGTGAATCCCGTCGAACTTCTCGAGCCGCCGGTCACGTCGCCTCGATACGAACCGATCGACAGCCTGCGTCGCGCCGAGCGGATGGACAGGCGGGCGGAATTGGTGGAGTTTCTTCGCAATCGGCCATGGGAGGGATCGTATCGACGCGGCGCGACCGCGGCGACCCTGCAGCCCGGGATGGCGATCCCGCGGGATTTCATATCCCTGGAAATCGCGCTGCGGCCCGGCGCGATCCGGACCGATCGGGAGCTTGCCACACTCGGGGGGTTCACTCCGGGAGATGGGGCCCGAACGTGGCGTCTGGATATGTCGAACTCGGAAGTCACCGGCCGGGGGTTTCGCGACTGGCGACAAGGGCATGTCGAACTTCTCGACGTGTCGGGCTCGAAGTTCGACGACGTCGGGATGCGTTACCTGGGACGCGCAACCTGGTTGGTTCGCGTGCGATTGAATCGAACCACGATCACGCCCGCCGGACTTCAATGGCTCCCCGCCGGTGGCAGACTCGTGGAATTATCGATGAACGGCGTTGCCATCGACGACGCGGCGATCATGCAGCTCATTGACTCGGGGCGGCTGGACAACGTTCTCGAACTCGGCCTCGAAGAAACACAGATCACGGAACGGTCGCTTGTCGCCCTCGCGCAACTCCGCCGTCTCGAACGACTCGCCATTCGTGGAACTCGAGTCACAGCGATGGGCATCAGAGATTTTCGGCGTGCCAAGCCGGCATGTGAGAACATGACCGACGTGCGAAGTGAGTAAGGGAGAGCGGGACGGGAGATGATGTCCTCGGGTCCGTTTCCGGTGGAGGGGCGCGTATTCCCTCAGCTTGCGCTTCGGGCTTCCCGGCAGCCGGGCATGACGGTCAGAGACCGCCGCTTCAGAAGACTGTCACGACCCGGGCGCCAGGCCAGCCGGGCCGGGTTGATTCCAGCGGGCGGATGCCCGCCAGGCAAAAATCGCACGATGCGATGTTTTGCCTGAAGCCAGCCGCCAGCTGTCAGCCCCGGTCGCGATGCGCGGCGAGCATGTCGAGCCATTCGTCGAGGCCCGCGCCGGTGCGGGCCGAGGTTTCCAGGATCGGAATCCCCGAACGCACGGCGGCGATGTTGGCCCGGGCGAGCGGGCCGTCGAAGCCGCAGGCCGCGGCCAGGTCGAGCTTCGTGAGCGCCACGACGTCGGCCGTATTGAACAGCGCCGGGTACTTGAGCGGCTTGTCCTCCCCCTCCGTCACCGCGAGCAGTGCCAGCCGCATCGACTCGCCCAGATCCCAGCTCGTCGGGCAGACGAGGTTGCCCACGTTCTCGATGAACAGGTAGTCGAGGGCGGCCAGGTCCCAGCCCGCGATCTGCCCGCGGATCATGTCGGCCTCGAGGTGGCAGAGACCGTGGGTGTTGATCTGCCGGACGGGAGCACCGGCCGCGGCCAGCCGCCGGGCGTCGTTGTCGGTCTCGAGGTCGCCTACGATGGCCGCGACGGCCGCGCCGCGCTGCCGCAGCCGTCGCAGTGTTTCCAGGAGCCAGGCGGTCTTGCCCGTGCCCGGGCTCGACACCATGTTGACGACGAACACGCCATGGCGGGTGAACTCGCGGCGCAGCTCGCGGGCCAGCTCGTCGTTGCGCTTGAGGATCTTCGTCCGCACCTCGAGAATCCGCGGCACGCTCATGGGACGGACTCCGGGGCCGCCTGGCCGGCGGCTTCAAGGGCGAGCGACTCGATCTCCAGTTCGCGGCCGGAGCGGATTTCGCCCGTGGGCACGCCGCAGGCCGGGCACGCGAACCGCTGCAGGCCCGGGAGCTCGACCTCGGCGGAGCAGGCGGGGCACCAGACCCGCACGGGCACCTCCACGATCGTGAGCGTCGCGGTGGCCAGCGGCGTGTCGGCCGCCACGAGGTCGAAGCCGAACCGCAGCGCCGCCAGATGGACGCCGGCCAGCCGGCCGATGCGCAGGGTGATCTCGGTCACCCGCCTGCCGCCCGAGCGGCGGCAGAGCACCGTGGCCTGCTCGACGATGCTGGCGGCGATGGACAGTTCGTGCATGGCAGGCTCGCGAAGGTGACGGCAGTCGGGGCCGGCGAAAGTGTCCGGCCCGCAGATCGGGCTCGTCGCGTGCCTGCGGCAAAAGTGAAAACGATTCTACGGGTCGCGGACAATTTCCCCGTGCCGACGGCGGCCGTACCGTTGCAGCAGTCGCAGGTGGCGACACGCCTTCGTGGAGGAGGCGCGGCAGGGGGGGCCGGCAGCAGATCGTCGCTCGGACGCGGCCCGAGCGAGTTGCCCGATGTCCGCCGCAGTCGTCGCCACCGAGACCGCCGCGCTGTGCGTCACGGCCGGGTCTGTCGGCGCGTTGCACACGCTCCTCGGCCCCGACCATTACGTGCCGCTCGTGGCCATGGCGCGAGCGGGCGACTGGTCGCTGTCGAAGACGCTGCGGGTGACGTTGGCCTGTGGACTCGGGCATCTGGCCGGCTCCGTCGTACTCGGAATCTGCGGGCTGGCCCTCGGGCTCGCGGCGGCATGCTTTGAGCCGATCGAATCGGCGCGCGGCGATGTCGCGGGCCGGCTGCTGATCGTCGGCGGCACCGCGCTGTTCGGCTGGGGGTGCTGGCGGGTGGCTGGGCGGCATGATGCCGGCGGGAATGAGCCGCGTGGTGCGGCGGCGCGTTCCGTGTGGCCGCCCTGGGCGGCGTTTCTCGTGTTCGCGTTCGGCCCGTGCGAGCCTTTGATTCCGCTGGTCATGCTGCCCGCCGCGCGGGCGAGCGGCTGGGGCGTGGCGGCGGTGATCATCGCGTTCGGCGCGGCGACGCTGGCCACGATGGTCGCGGCGGTCTGGGCGCTGCGGCGCGGTGTCGGGCTCGTGCGGGCGCCGCGGCTCGCCCGATGCGCCGACATGCTCGCGGGCCTGGCGGTCCTCGCCTGTGGCGTGCTCGTGCAGTTCGGGCTCTGACTCTCACACCCTGGTGATTCCATGGCACACACCCGGGCGCTTGTGATCGGTTGCGGCAATCCGCTGCGCGGCGACGACGGCGCCGGACCGATGCTCGTGCGCCGGCTCTGGGACCGAGGCCTGCCGGAGGGCGTGCGGTGCGCCGACGGCGGCACGGGGGGCATGGACGTGGTCTTTCAGATGCGCGGCGTGCCGCAGGTTGTGTTGGTCGATGCCTGCCGGATGGGAGCCGATCCCGGCACGATCTTCGACGTGTCGGGCGACGAGGTGGCGCACCTCCCGCCGCTCACAGGGATCAACCTGCACGCCTTTCGCTGGGATCATGCCCTGGCGTTCGCCCGCTGGCTGCTCCGCGAGGGGCGGCCCGAACGAGTGCGGGCAATCCTGATCGAGGGGGCGACGTTCGAGATCGGGGCGGGGCTTTCGCCGGCGGTGGACAGAGCCGTGGATGACGTGGCCGAGATACTGCGCGCCCGGTTCGTGCCGGCCGAGGGTGGGGCGCCATGTGCCTAGCCGTGCCGGGCCGGGTCGAGTCGATCCGCGTCGAGGCGGGCGTGCCGATGGGGCGGCTGAACTTCGGCGGCGTGCGGAAGGACGTGTGCCTGGCCTACGTGCCCGGGATCACCGTCGGCGAATACGCCATCGTGCACGTCGGATTCGCGATCG
Organism: Pirellulales bacterium; assembly: GCA_044344765.1. Classification (GTDB taxonomy): domain Bacteria; phylum Planctomycetota; class Planctomycetia; order Pirellulales; family UBA1268; genus QWPN01. The sequence goes on from JBIJCJ010000079.1 coordinate 4,848, forward strand.
GCCGGCTCGACGAGGCCGCGGCCCAGGCCACGCTGCGGACGTTCGCGGAGCTCGGCCTGCTCGAAGACGGGCGGGCCGAGCTCCGGGCCACGAACCAGCCGACGGCTGGATCGTCACCCGCATGAAGGAGCTCGCCGCCTATCGCGACGCCGACCGGGCCCGGCGGCTGGCCGTCGAGATCGGGCGGATCGTGCGCCGGCCGTGGGCCATCATGGAGGTCTGCGGCGGCCAGACCCACGCGCTCGTTCGCAACGGGATCGACCAGCTCCTGCCGGGCGAAGTGGAGATGATCCACGGGCCGGGCTGCCCGGTGTGCGTGACGCCCGTCGAGGTGCTCGACCGCGCGATCGCCATCGCCCGCCGGCCGGGCGTGCTCTTCTGCTCGTTCGGCGACATGCTCCGCGTGCCCGGATCGCGCGGCGACCTGTTCGCGGCCAAGGGGGACGGGGCCGACGTCCGCGTCGTCTACTCGCCGCTCGACGCGGTGACGCTCGCGGCCCGGCACCCGGACCGCGAGGTCGTGTTCCTGGCGATCGGCTTCGAGACGACCGCGCCCGCCAGCGCCATGGCCGCGAAGCTCGCCCGGGATCGTGGGCTGTGGAACTTTTCGCTGCTCGTCGCCCACGTGCTCGTGCCGCCGGCCATCGAGGCCATCATGCGGTCGCCGGGCAATCGTGTGCAGGCCTTCCTGGCGGCCGGCCACGTGTGCAGCGTGATGGGAACGTGGCAGTATCCGCCGCTCGCGGCCCGGCATCGCGTGCCGATCGTGGTCACCGGATTCGAGCCGCTCGACCTGCTCGACGGCATCCTCCGCACCGTGACGCAGCTGGAGGCGGGCCGGCACGAGGTGGAGAACGCCTATCGGCGGGCCGTGACCGACCGCGGCAACTCGGCGGCACAGGCCCTGCTTGCGGAGGTTTTCGAGACGGTGGACCGGCGGTGGCGCGGGATCGGCACCATCCCGGCGAGCGGCTGGCGGCTCGCGCCGGCGTATCGCGACCTCGACGCGGAGACGCGGTTCGACGTGGCGGGCGTGACGGCGGACGAGTCGCCGCTGTGCCGCAGCGGCGAGGTGCTCAAGGGGGCGCTCAAGCCCGACCGCTGCCCGGCGTTCGGGAAGGCCTGCACGCCGCGGACGCCGCTGGGGGCGACCATGGTGTCGGGGGAGGGCGCCTGCGCGGCCTACTTTCATGCGGGACGGAGGGCGGTCGATGGCTGATGGCGAAGGGGCGACGGACTTCGCGGGCCTGACCTGTCCGGTGCCGGTGCCGGTGCCGGTGCGGGAGCGGGTGATTCTCGGGCACGGTGGCGGCGGGGCGCTGTCGCATGAATTGATCGAGCAGGTGTTCCTGCCGGCGTTCGCGAATCCCGTGCTCGACCGGCTCGGCGACTCGAGCGTGCTCGAGGTGCCGGGCGGGCTCGCCTCCGGCGGCCGGCTGGCGGTGTCCACCGACTCCTATGTCGTCCGCCCGCTCGTCTTTCCCGGCGGCACGATCGGCGATCTGGCCGTCAACGGCACCGTCAACGACCTGGCCATGAGCGGGGCGCGGCCGCTGTGGCTGACCGCCGCCTTCATCATCACCGAGGGCTTCGCCGTCGAGGATCTGGCGGAGATCGCCCGCTGCATGGCGCGGGCGGCGCGGGCGGCCGGCGTCGAGATCGTGACGGGCGATACGAAGGTCGTGGAACGCGGCCACGGCGACGGCTGCTACGTGAACACGACCGGGATCGGGCTCGTGCCGCCGGACGTCGCCCTGGGGCCCGACCGCGTGCGACCCGGCGACGTCGTGCTCGTCAGCGGCACGCTCGCCGACCACGGCATGGCTGTGATGAGCGTTCGCGAGGGGCTGGAGTTCGACGCGCCGATCGCCAGCGACACCGCGCCGTTGCACGGCCTCGTGGCGGCCATGCTCGCGGCCTGCCCCGCGGTGCGGATGCTGCGCGACCCGACCCGCGGCGGCGCGGCCACGAGCCTCGCCGAGATCGCGGTGCTCGCGGATGTTGGGATCGAGATCGACGAGGCGGCGATTCCCGTCGCGGTGCCGGTGGCGGCCGCCTGCGAGCTGCTCGGCCTCGACCCGCTCCAGGTCGCCAACGAAGGCAAGCTGCTGGCCGTCGTACCAGCCGCGGATGCCGACGCGGGGCTGGCGGCGATGCGGGCCCACGAGCACGGCCGCGGGGCGGTGATGCTGGGGCGAGTCGTGGCGGACCATCCGCGGCTGGTCGTGATGCGGACCACGCTCGGCGGCACGCGGATCGTGCCGATGCCGATCGGCGAGCAGCTGCCGCGGATCTGCTGACCACCGGCGGCGGAGCCGAATCGACGGCTCGACCTTCCGGCCCCTCCGCGTTGCCAGTGGGGCGGGGGTGCCGGGCACGACCGCTCGGCGTCGCGGGTGTTTCGCACCCCGATCCGGTCAGTCCTGCCCGTCGCGAAGCCCCCTGACGTCTGCCGTAGCCCGGCCATGCAGTTCGATGAACAGGCGGGCCGCCCGATCGGCCCAGTCCAGCCGCTGCTCCGGCGAGAGCGTGGCAAACGCCGTGTGGCCGTCGAAGTCCTCGACGCGACACGCAGCCAGGTCGCCGAGGGCCGTCTGGCGGACGGTGTCGGCTGATTCAGTGGGAGATGTCATGACTGTCGCAGCCGCTCCAACTCCGTCAGATCGAGCACGTCCTTGGGCCGCGGCGGCTGGATCCTGCGTTTCAGTTCGATCAACGTCTCGATCCCGGCAATCCGCACGGCCTGCCCATCGATGAGAACCGTATCGGCCCCGACGATGAGTCTTTCGTAGGAAAGATCCTCGGTCAAAAACACGTCCACCTGCCACAACGGGTCGTTGCGGTCGAGGAAGGTGAAGACGAGAGCCTGCTTGTCACGCACCATCGCCGACCTGGCCTCGGGTTCCGCGAGCACGGACGCCGGGACGGGGGCTCGGGGCGTCAGTCGAAGGCTCTCCATGACCTCCAGGAATCGCCGCACGTTCACCGGTTCCATGTCGAGGGCGACGTCGATGTCGAGCGTGACCCGTTCCACGCCGTGAAGGAGAGCCGCCACGCCGCCGGCGACGACGAACCTGACCTCCGCCCGGGCAAGCGAGAGCAGCGTGTCTGAGAGACGATTCCGCATGGAGTCATGGTACACCGCTCAGGAATGCCTGCGCGGCAGCAAAATCGACGGTCTTTTTCTGGCGGCCGTATGCCCCTCTTGATGGATCGCATTTTCTTTTGGGCGTAACTCGCAAATCTCGCGAGACGCCGTCAGCAAGGCTGTCGCGATGCCCCGCTTTTCCAGCGTCACAGGCCCAGCCAGCATGCTGTGAAGTCGTGTCTTATCCTCTCGGCGTTGGAGAACCGTCGCGGTGATCGATACCGCCACGCCAGCGCCGCTGCCGGGAAGCCCGAAGCGTGAGCTGAGGGAATACGCGTCGCTGCACCGGAAACCGCTCCGTATTCCCTCGGCTCACGCCTCGGGCTTCGGGGAACGGGATCGCCAAACCCGACAAACCGAACACCCGCTTTCGGGCAGGTGAGGCAGTCTGGCGAAACTGCAGCGCGAGATTTGCGAGTTACGCCCAAATCCAATTCGGTCACTGGCGGGCTGCGTGTTCGTCTCGCCGATATCTGGTAGTCGCGCCTGGGTCAGTACTGCTTCGTTTCGACGTAGCGGAGAACCCGCCGAACGGTTTCGAGAATTTCAGGGGCCGCGGCCAGGGCATCGGCCAGCACCGTGTCAGCGCTCTCGATGAGGTAGTCGTGGGCGATCGCATTTCGCAGGAGCCGCATTTCCCGCCAGCGATGAGCCGAGTCGATGAGCCCGCGGGCCTCGGCCCTTTGCAGTCGATCGAGGGCCGTGCCCTCGTCGGCCAATTCGAACTGGTCGAGCGTGCGAAAGAGGCGTTGCACGAGGAAGTCGTTGAGCCTGGCGAACCGCGAGGTCAGAGCCTCGCATGACTCGCGCTCTTGAACAGATAGCTCGGAGCCGAGTCGATGGGCAAAAGCCGCCACACGGCTCCGGGACTCCTCCAACACCTGCGCAGCCGCCTGCATCAGCACCAACTGGTCCTTCAAGAGGCGTGTCAGGTGTTCGACCACAGCTCGACTCCACGCATTCGCGCCAGGGACGGGAATGCCCCGCTTTCCACCCCGTCATCGAAAACGATGTCCACTCTCTGCTCGCCGATTTCGTCTTCAAGCGCCAGCCGCAGTTGCCGCTTGAGCCGCTCGTAATCGACGCCGTGCGTCGGGTCGATCACCACGAGCAGGTCGATGTCACCGCCGCGACGAGCCGGATCGGTTCGCGATCCGAAGACGACGATGCGACGCCACTTTATCCCGGTCGCAGCGCAGGTGGACTCCACGGCCCGACGTATCCCATCCCGCTCGTGCGGAGACAGACGCAGATCCGAGATGGCGGTGGCCATGGAGAAACGTCCCATGAAAGCCGGGCTCTCCTCAACTATACCGTTCGATGGCGTGTCGTGGGCTGCTCCGTTCCATGGGGTCTGCGGGCGAGCCGGCAATGCCCCTCCGTTACACTCTGCGGCGAACCGCGGTTGTATCGACAGGAACGTCGCCCGATGCCGGACTGGACTTACCGCACCGTCTTTCGGCCCGTGCTCTTTCGCCTGCCGACAGCCGTGGGGCGGGATCTGGCGACCGGCGCGATCGGCACGATCGCGCGGCTGCCGTGGGGACCGCGGCTGATCGAGTTCATGGGCCACATGCGGCCGGCACGTCCGCTGCGCCGGCGGCTGGGGACGGTGGAGATCGACGCGCCAGTAGGTCTCGCGCCAGGCATCGACCCGCAGCTGCTCGGACTTTCCGGGCTGTGTCGATTCGGATTCGGGTTCGTCGAGGTCGGGCCGGTCTCGGTCACGCCGGTCCCCGAACGGCGAACCGTGCGGGACGACACCGTGGAGACGATCAGCCTCGCGCCCCCGGACGCGAGTCCCGGGCTCGCGGGTGTCGCCAACGCACTCGGCCGGTTGCAGGCACCGCGGCCCGCGATCGTCGTGCGGCTTGCCGTCTCCGGCACGGCCGCAGACGACCAGGCCGTGGTTGACGGCCTGGCACCGCACGCCGCCGCGTTCTCGATTCCGCTGCCGACCGGTGTCGCTGCCACTGCCGATCCCGCTTGGCTTGCCCGCGTGCGGCGGCTGGTCGAGCGGGCCGACGGGCGGCCAGTACTCGTTGTCGTGCCCATGAACGCGGCGGCGGAGGCGCTCGGCGTCGTCGCCGCCGCGCGGGAAGCCGGCGCCGCCGGAGCGATCGTCGGCCGGGCCGAGTTCGCCGATCACGCCGAGATGGGTGCGACGTGGCTCGACGCCGCCGCGTCGTGGACGCGAAGATTGCGGGCTGAGTGCGGTGCCAAGGCCTGCATGATCGCGGCCGCGGGTATCCACACGCCGGGCGACGCGGAGCGGCTCGTAGACGCAGGGGCCGATCTCGTCGCGATCGACAGCGGCCTGGTGTTTACGGGGCCCGGACTGGCGAAGCGCTGCAACGAGCTGTTGCTGTCACGGGCCTTGGCCGGCGTGGGGTCGGCCGCCGGCGGCGATGCCGACGCGGGCGTGGCCCGCGAGAAGTGGCCCTGGACCCTGGTGCTCGGCGTGAGCATGATCGTGGGCGGCCTGATGGCGCTGGTGATCGCGTGCACCCGCGTGATCATGCCCTACGACGAGGCGATGTCGGGGCTCACCCGGGCGGCGATCGCCGCCGTCAGCCCCCGGCTGCTGCCGTTCATGACCCACGACCGCGTGACGCTCGCCGGGGCGATGCTCGGCGTCGGCATCCTGTTCGCGGGGCTGGCATGGTATGGCGTGCGGCGCGGCCAGCACTGGGCCGAGCGGGCGGTGATCGTGCCGGCCGGCGTCGGCTTCCTGTCGTTCTTTTCGTTTCTCGGCTTCGGCTACTTCGACCCGCTCCATGCCTTCGTGTCGGCGATCCTCTTCCAGTTCACGCTCCTGGCGATCGTGGGCCGACCGAGCCGCCTCGCGGCCTGCGGGAGCCCCGATCGCGTCAACGACGCCGCCTGGCGACACGCGCAGTGGGGTCAGCTCGGCTTCATCGCCCACGGCGCCGCCGTGCTCGTGGCGGGCGTCGTGATCTCGATCGTCGGCATGACGACGGTCTTCGTGCCCGAGGATCTCGCCTATCTCGAACTGTGCGCGGCCGACCTTGCCGCCGTTCCCGGCCTCGTGCCGCTCGTGGCCCACGACCGGGGCACGTTCGGCGGGATGCTGATGGTGGCCGGCCTGACGATGCTCCTGGCGTCCCTGTGGGGCTTCCGCCGGGGCGCTGCCTGGCTGTGGTGGACGTTCGTCGTCGCCGGCACCATCGGCTACGGAGTGACGATCGCCGTGCACCACGCGGTGGGCTACGTCGACGGCTGGCACCTCGCGCCGGCTTACGGCGGACTCGCCGTGGTCTGGCTCGCCGCCGCCGCCAGCCGCGGCTTTCTCTGCGATTCTGGCGACGTGTCGTGACGGCCGTGGGGGAGGGGGTGCCCCCTGCCATGTCTCCGGACGTTCTCTTCGTCCCTCCGGGCGTTCGTTCACTGCATGTCCGCTGCGCTTCGGCATCCATGCCTTCGCTTGCTTCCATAGCCCGGCGACATGGTAGGGGCACCCCCTCCCGACACTTGGCACCGACGGAAGCGTCGAAGCGAACATCATCCCAGGCTGGCTTTTCTCGCCGCTGTGGGGCGCGAATAATCGGAAGCCCCTGGTTTGATGTCGGCATGGACGGGCCTTGGGAGGTTTGCCGTCCATGGCTCTCGATGCCGCTGCGGCGCTCGCGCCGGCCGTCGCTCCGAACATGCCCGACTACGAGCGGGCGCGGCGGGAGTTTTCCTGGGACGCGGCCCGCGCGGCACTCGACGGCCTGCCCGGCGGACGCGGACTGAACATCGCCCACGAGGCGGTCGATCGGCACCTGCGGGCCGGACGGGGCGGCCGGGTGGCGCTGCGTTGCCTGGCGGTCTCGGGCGGGCGGCAGGAGATCACGTTCGCCTCGCTCGCGCGGGCCACGAACCGGTTCGCGAACCTGCTCGGCCGGCTCGGCGTGAACCCCGGCGACCGTGTCTTCGCCTGCCTGGGACGGGTGCCGGAGCTCGTCATCGCGGCGCTCGGCACGCTCAAGGCCCGGGCCGTGTTCGCGCCGCTGTTCTCGGCGTTCGGTCCCGAGCCGCTGCGGGCCCGGGTGGCGATCGGCAGGCCGAAGGTGCTCGTCACCGCGCAGAGCCTCTACCGGCAGAAGGTGGCCGCGATCCGCGGCGACCTGGCCGGGCTCGAGCACGTGATCCTCGTCAGCGACGAGCGGGAGGAGCTGCCCGCGGGCACGCTCGACTTTCACGCGGCCCTGCGCGAGTCGTCGCGGGCCTTCGAGATCGGCCCCACCGCTCCCGAGGACGCCGCCCTGCTGCACTTCACGAGCGGCACCACCGGGCGGCCGAAGGCGGCCGTGCACGTGCACGAGGCGGTCGTGGCCCACCATGCCACGGGCCTGATGGCGCTCGACCTGCATCCCGACGACGTCTTCTGGTGCACGGCCGATCCCGGCTGGGTGACCGGCACCTCCTACGGGATCGTCGCCCCGCTGACGTGCGGCGTGACGAGCATCCTCGACGAGGGCGACTTCGACGCCGAACGTTGGTATCGGATCGTGGCCGGCGAGGGCGTGAGCGTGTGGTACACCGCGCCCACGGCGATCCGGATGATGATGCGGCTCGGCGCCGCGGTCGCCCGACGGCACGACACCCGCCGGCTGCGGTTTCTGGCCAGCGTCGGCGAGCCGCTCGCCCCCGAGGCCGTGGCCTGGGGAAGCAAGGCCTTCGGGCTGCCGATCCACGACAACTGGTGGCAGACCGAGACCGGCGGGATCATGATCGCCAACTTTCCCGCCACCGAGATTCGCCCGGGGTCGATGGGGCTGCCGTTGCCCGGGATCGAGGCGGCCGTCGTGGAGCGGACGCCGGGCGGCGGCGTCCGCGTGCTCGACGCCGGCCTGCAGGGGGAGATCGCGCTGAAGCCGGGATGGCCGTCGATGTTTCGCGGCTATCTCGGCGATCCGGCCCGCTACCGGGCCTGCTTCGCCGACGGCTGGTACCTGACGGGCGATCTCGCGCGGCGGGACGAGGACGGCTACTTCTGGTTCGTCGGCCGCGCCGACGATGTCATCAAGTCGTCGGGCCACCTCATCGGGCCCTTCGAGGTGGAGAGCGTGCTGCTCGAGCACGAGGCGGTGGCCGAGGCGGGCGTCATCGGCCGGCCCGACCCGGCGGCATTCGAGATCGTGAAGGCCTTCGTGGCCCTCAAGCCCGGCTTCATCGGCGACGAGGCCCTGCGGCGCGGGATCCTCGCCCTCGCGCGGCGCCGGCTCGGCGCGGCGGTCGCCCCCAAGGAGATCCAGTTTCTTGCGGCCCTGCCGCGCACCCGCAGCGGCAAGATCATGCGCCGGCTGCTCAAGGCCCGCGAGCTCGGGCTGCCGGAGGGAGATCTCTCGACGCTGGAGAGCCCGGAGCCGCGGGCCACGACGCCATGAGCGACGCGACGATCACCGCCCCTGCGGAAGTCACGGCCTTGCCGCCGCGGGACCGCTGCCTCGGGCTCCTGCGGCAGATGCTCTTGGTGCGCCGGTTCGAGGAGCGGGCGGCCGAGTGCTACCAGCAGGGGCTGATCCGCGGCTTCCTGCATCTCGGCATCGGCCAGGAGGCGGTGGCCGTGGGCGCGGTCGCGGCGCTCGAGCCCGACGACCGGATCGTGGCCGCGTATCGCGAGCACGGACACGCCCTCGCCCGGGGCGTGCCCGCGGCCAGCATGATGGCGGAGATGTTCGGCAAGGCGACCGGCTGCTGCCGCGGCCGCGGCGGCTCGATGCACCTCTTCGACGCGTCGCGCCGGCTGTATGGCGGCAACGCCATCGTCGCCGGCGGCCTTCCGCTGGCCTGCGGGCTGGCGCTCGCCGACCGGATGCTCGCCCGGCCGCACGTCACGGCCTGCTTCTTCGGCGACGGCGCGGTGGCCGAGGGAGTGTTTCACGAGTCGCTCAACCTGGCGGCCCTGTGGGGGCTGCCCGTGCTCTTTCTCTGCGAGAACAACCTGTATGCCATGGGCACGCGGCTCGACCGGCACCAGGCGATGACCGACATCCACCGCAAGGGCGACGCCTACGCCATGCCGCACGCCGTCGTGGACGGGATGGACGTGCTCGCCGTCGAGGCGGCGGTGCGGCGGGCGGTGGACCAGGGCCGCGGCACGGGGCGGCCGTTCCTCCTCGAGGCGCGGACGTATCGCTTCCGGGCCCACTCGATGTACGACGCCGAGCTCTACCGCCCGCGGGAGGAGGTCGAACGCTGGCGGCAGCGGGATCCGCTCGACCAGTTCACCGCGCGGCTGCGGGCCGGCGGCCTGCTCGACGACGCGGCGCTGGCCGCGCTGGAGGCCGAGGTGGCCGCCGAGCTCGATGCGGCCGTCGCCGCGGCGGGGGCCGCCGCCGTGGAGCCGGCAGCCGATCTGCTCCGCGACGTGGTCGCGGCGGCAGGCGGGGAGTCGCGGGCATGACCCGGCGGATTTTGGGGGAACGCGGGAATGAGATCCACGAGCCCACGGAGTGGACCGCGTCACCCCCGGGCTTCCGCCCGGGGCTTTTGGAGGGGAACGCGCGAGGATCAAGTTTGAACCGTATCACCTACCGGGAGGCGGTGCGGCAGGGACTGCGGGAGGCACTCGCGGCCGACGACCGCGTGCTGCTGATCGGCGAGGACGTGGGCCGTTACGGCGGCGCCTATGCATGCAGCAAGGGGTTGCTCGACGAGTTCGGGCCCGAGCGAGTCCGCGACGCGCCCCTCTCGGAGGCGGCCTTCGTGGGGGCGGGGATCGGCGCGGCGCTCGCCGGCCTCCTGCCGATCGTGGAGATCATGACGGTCAACTTCAGCCTGCTGGCCCTCGATCAGATCGTGAACAATGCCGCCACGCTGCGGCACATGAGCGGCGGACAGATGGGCGTGCCGCTCGTGATTCGCATGGCGACCGGCGCCGGCCGCCAGGTGGCGGCCCAGCATTCCCACAGCCTCGAGGTCTGGTATGCCCACGTGCCGGGGCTCAAGGTGCTCGCCCCCGCGACCGTGACCGACGCGCGGTGGATGCTCGCCGCGGCGCTCGCCGACCCGGATCCCGTGGTGATCTTCGAGCACGCGCTGCTCTATCCGGTGGAGGACGAGATCGACGGGCAGCCGGCCGGGTTCGACGCCTGGCACGCGGCGATCCGCCGGTCGGGCCGCGACGCCACGCTCGTCACGTCGGGCGGCTCGCTGCCGAAGTGCCTGGCCGCGGCCGAGGCCCTGGCGGCGGAGGGCATCGACGCCGAGGTGATCGACCTGCGGTGCCTGCGGCCGCTCGACGTCGGCTGCGTGCTCGACTCGGTGACGCGGACGCACCGGGCCGTGATCGTGGACGAGGGCTGGAAGACCTGCGGGATGGC
>JBIJCJ010000251.1:0-4284 GCA_044344765.1 Pirellulales bacterium
GGGATGCCCATCTTCCGCGCCGTGTTGCGGCCGAGGTGCTGGTCGGGGAAGAACAGCACCCGCTTCGTGCGGGCGAAGGCCCAGTCGAGCACCGCCCGGGCGTTGCTCGACGTGCAGACGATGCCGCCGTGGCGGCCGCAGAAGGCCTTGAGGCTCGCGGCCGAGTTGATGTAGGTCACGGGCGTGACTTCTGCGGTGTCGATCACGGTGCCCAGGTCGGCCCAGGCATCCTCCACCTGCTCGATGGCGGCCATGTCGGCCATCGAGCAGCCGGCGGCCATGTCGGGAAGCACGACGGTCACCCGCCGGCCGCCGCGGGCGGCCACCTTCTCCGGCGTGTTCACGAGGATGTCGGCCGTTTCGGCCATGAAGTGGACGCCACAGAAGGCGATCGCCTCGCAGGCGTCGCGGCCGGCGGCCGACTTGGAAAGCTGGTAGCTGTCGCCCTGGAAGTCGGCGTGGGCGATGACACCATCCTGCTGGTAGTGATGGCCGAGGATCACCAGCCGCTGGCCCATGCGGCGGCGAACGTCCTCGATCCGCGCGTCGAGCTCGGCGTCGGGGAGCTCGCGGTAGGCGGCGAAGGGCTGCGGGGCGGGGGCGAGCGTGGCGGTCGTCATGGCAGCAAGTATACGCCCGTCGAACGGCCGGCGGACTTGCGATATACTGCCGCCCTTCCGGGGCCAGCCGGCAGCGGTCGGCTGCGACGCCCGGGCATACGATCTCGGCGGCCCACGGCCGCCACCCACGGGAAGGACGGCGACGGCACGATGGCGCGAAAAGTGGTGAATCGCAAGGAACTGCGGGCCCAGGCGGAGGCCGCGGAGGCCCGCGGCAAGACGAAGAAGGCCGCCAAGGAGAAGCCGGCCAAGGAAAAGAAGGAGAAGGCGGCCAAGGAGCCGAAGAAGGCCGCCGCCAAGAAGCCGAGCCGAAAGAAGACCGTCAAGGAGGCCCGCATGAAGGCCTACTGGGGCGTGTTCAACCAGGCGATGAAGCGGCTGGCGATGTTCGAGTACGCCGACAAGAAGGCCGCCGAGAAGAAGGCCGCCGAACTGGGCGGCAACCACTTCATCCAGCTGATCAAGGAAGCGATCACGGAGTGATCGCGGCCACTCGCCCCGGCTCCTGAACCGACTGCCGGCGCGGATCCCGCCCCGAACGGGTCGGGATCCGCCGCCCGTCGGGGTGCACGAGACCGCGGATCACGGCCAGGGGCTCTTCCAGTCGCCCCAGGCGGCGAGATACCGGGCCAGGCCCGGGCTCGTCTCGGCCTTCGTCTCGATCCACGCCCGTGCCTGCTCGATGAGCGCGTGCTCCCGCTTGAGATCGATGTCGCCGGCCACCACCCGCGACCGCAGGAACACGAAATACGTGTCCAGCACGTCGCCGCGGCAGTAGTCGTGGATCTCGGCCGCCCTCCCGGCATCCCACAGGTCCTGCACCATGTGGCCGGCCACTTCCATCTTGCCCGGCTTGCCGATCAGGTTCGCCGCCAATGACAGGCCGCCGGCGAACCGCGAGGCGCCGGAGTTGGTGAGCCATTCGTGGAGGTCGAAGTGGGCCGCCGTGTTGTAGCGGTAGCGGGGCTGGTCGAAGTTCCGCGCGTCCTCGGCGAACCAGTCGGGTATCGGAATCCCATAGCGAAAGGCGCACAGCTCCAGGAGCGGGATGTCGAAGCCCCGGCCGTTGAAGCTCACCAGCCGCGGCCGCTGGTGCTTGAGCCAGCCCGCCCAGAACAGCTTCGTGATCTCGTGGGGCCGCGACTGCTGCTCGTCGAGCGCCACGAGGTTTTGCAGTGCCAGGTCGCGGCCGAGCGTGGCCACGACCAGCGACACCGGCACCTGGAAGGTGTAGGGGATGAAATCCTTGCCGTTCTCCGCCCGCAGCTCCTCGCGGTAGCGGGCGATGGCGGCGGCGGGGTCGAGGCCCTCGCCGGGATACCGGAGCCGCGACACGAGCTGACCGTCGGCCACGCTCTCGATGTCGAAGACGATGTATTTCGTGTCGGCGGATGCCATGGCGCGGCTCACCGGCGGGCGAGCGGATGTTTGAGGGGCAGCCAGGCGCCGTCGGCCTTGCTCGAGGCCACCGCCTGCTCGATGAAGTACATCCCCTCCACGCCGTCGTGGATGTTCGGATAGACGGTGTTCGTCCGCTCGAACGATCCGCCGCCGGCCGCCTCGGCCATGGCGTCGAAGGCGGCCCGGTAGACGTTGGCGAAGGCCTCGAAGAACGCCTCGGGGTGGCCGGAGGGGAGCCGGCAGGCGGCCCGGCCGGAGTCGTTCATGAACGGGGCGTTGGGATCGCGGGTGTAGAGCTGATGGGGCTTGCCGTTGTGCCGCACGAGCATCTTGTTGGGCTCCTCCTGGTGCCACTCCAGGCTGCCGAGCGTGCCGTCGATCTGGATCCGCAGGTCGTTCTCGCGGCCGTGGCTGATCTGCGAGGCGGTGACCGTGCCCAGGGCGCCGTTCTCGTAGCGGATCACGGCCGTGCCGTAGTCGTCGAGCGGCCGGTCGGGCACGAAGATCTTCAGGTGGCCGCTGATCTTCTCCGGCAGCAGCCCGGTCATGTAGCGGCCCAGGTTGTAGGCGTGGGTGCCGATGTCGCCGAAGCAGCCCGCGGCGCCGCTCTTCGTCGGGTCGGTCCGCCAGGCGGCCTGCTTCTGCCCCTCGCTCTCGAGCCTGGTCCGCAGCCAGCCCTGGATGTACTCCGCGCGGATCGCCTGGATCTCGCCGAGCTCCCCCGCGCGGATCATCTCCCGCGCCTGCCGCACCAGCGGATAGCCCGTGTAGTTGTGGCTGACCGCGAACACCGACCGCGACTGGGCCACGACCTTGGCCAGTTCCTCCGCCTCGGCGAGCGTGAGCGTCAGCGGCTTGTCGCAGACGACGTGGAAGCCCGCCTCGACCGCGGCCTTGGCCACGGGGAAGTGCATGTGATTGGGCGTCGTGATGGAGACGAAGTCGATCCGCTCGCCGGCCGGCAGGGCCCGCTCCTTGTCGAGCATCTCCTGGTAGGAGCCATAGGCCCGGGCGGCCGCGACGTCGTAGTCGGCGGCGCTCGCCTTGGAGCGGGCGGCGTCGCTGGAGAAGGCTCCGGCCACGAGGGCGGCTCGGTTGTCGAGGACCGCGGCGGTGACGTGCACCCGCCCGATGAACGAACCCTGTCCTCCACCGACGATGCCCATCCGCAGCTTGCGGCCCAGCGTTCCATTGGTCGCCATGATCCCGATTCCTTTCCGCTACGCGTCCTCCGCGGCCGATCCGCCCCGTGGCGGCCGGCCGGAGGCTCGCGACTCTAGCACACCGCCGCCCCGGCGACACGCGGTGGGGCGTTGCCGCGGGGCAGGTGCACAGCCTACGATGCGCGGAGGGGCCGGACGATCCGCCCGCCCCCCTTCCACCCCCGGGCACCCGATGGGCTTCCAGGACCGCGGCTACTACCGCTCGCCCCGCGGCGCGTTCGCGCCCGAATGGAGCGGCGTGTCGCTGCTCATCGCCCTGAACGTGGGCCTCTGGCTGGCGAACTTCATCCTCTCGGGCGATCTGATCCGCGAGGTGTTCCCGCTCCGGCTGTGCCTCAACGACCTGTGCTCGCTGCACTCGCAACTCACCAGCCACCCCTGGAACTTCTGGCAGCTGCTGACCTACGGCTTCCTCCACGACGGTCCGAGCCTGGAACTGCAGGAGAAGCTGCGGGCCGTCGGCCTCACGCAGACGTATTCCCCGTTCCACCTCATCGGCAACATGCTGATGCTCTTCTTCTTCGGCCGCGAGGTCGAGGCGACGATGGGGCGGGCGGAGTTTCTGCGGTTCTATTGCACCGCGATCATCATGGCGGGGCTGTTCTGGGTGGTGGGTGAGCAGTTCCAGGAGCCCGGCATCAACGTCCGGCTCGTGGGCGCCAGCGGCGGCGTGATGGCGGTGCTCGCGGTCTTCATCTGGTACTTCCCGCAGCAGACCGTCTACTTCTGGGGCGTGCTGCCGGTGCCGGTCTGGGCCCTGGGCGTGCTCTACATCGCCATCGATTTCGGGGGCGCGCTGACCGGCGTTCGCGGCGGCCCGCAGGACGCGAAGCTGGTTGTGGCCCACATCGCCCACCTGGCCGGCGCGATCTTCGGCCTGCTCTACGCCTGGCGCGGCTGGACCCTGGAGGACTTCGGCAGCTGGACACAACGGCTCCTCCGCCGCCGGCCGCGGATGCGGGTCGTGCATCCGGCCGCCGACCGGGAGGCGGACGCGGGCGACGAGGAGTCGCTCCACGAGACGGTGGATCGGATCCTCG
>JBIJCJ010000080.1:0-15222 GCA_044344765.1 Pirellulales bacterium
GCATCGTGTTCGGGGTCGTGTTCGCCGCGCTGCTCATCGCCCAGCAGGCGTCGATCTTCTGCGGCCTGATGTCGCTCACCGTCAGCCAGATCCGCGACATCCAGGGGCCCGACATCTGGGTCATGGATGCCAACGTCCAGTACGTGGACGACATCAAACCGCTCGCCGACACCGAGCTCTTTCGGGTGAAGGGGGTGCCGGGCGTGGCCTGGGCCGTGCGGTTCTACAAAGGGACCGCCCGCGGCCGCCTCGCGGAGGGCAGCTATGAGCAGATGATGCTCCTCGGGCTCGACGACGCCACGCTCATCGGTGCGCCCGAGCAGGTGTTCATGGGCACGATCGCCGACCTGCGCAAGCCGGATGCCGTGATCATGGACGACGCCGGTTACAGGCGGATCTGGCCGGGCGAGCCGTACCGGCTCGGCCGGGTGTTCGAAATGAACGACCGCCGGGCCGTGGTGGTGGGGCTGACGAAGGCGAGCCGCAGCTTCACCAGCTTTCCGATCGTCTACACCCGCTACAGCCAGGCGGTCGCGTTCGCGCCCCCGGAACGGAAGGTGCTCTCCTTCGTGCTCGTGGACGCGCAGCCGGGCGTCGCTCCGGAAGAGGTCTGCCGGCGGATCGAGGAGCTGACGGGGCTGCAGGCGCTGACGCGGGCCCAGTTCTTCCGCAAGACGATCCGCTACTACCTCGCCAAGACCGGCATCCCGGTCAACTTCGCCGTCACCGTGCTGCTCGGCTTCCTCGTGGGCACGGCGATCGCCGGCCAGACCTTTTACCTGTTCACCGTGGAGAACATCCGCCAGTTCGGGGCGCTCAAGGCGATGGGCACGAGCAACTGGACGATCCTGGGCATGGTGCTGGCCCAGGCGCTGCAGGTCGGCCTCATCGGCTACGGTGTGGGCGTGGGCCTGGCCGCGGTCTTCGGGCAGGTGGTCAAGGGCGCCTCCCGGCTCTCGTTCTTCATGCCCTGGCAGGTGCTGGCGATCACGGCCGTGGCCGTGTTCGTGATCGTGCTCCTGGCGAGCCTGCTGTCGATCCGCAAGGTGCTGATCGTCGATCCCGCGATCGTGTTTCGCGGCTGACGAGCCGCCGAGGGCCGGCCATGGCGACGACTTCCCCGACGGACACGGCTGTGACGCCCGACCTGGCGATCCGGGTGCGGAGCGTGACGAAGGAGTTCGGCAGCGGCGGGGCCGTCACCCGGGCCCTGCGCGGCGTCGATCTCGACGTCCCGTACGGCGAGATGCTGATGCTCGTCGGCCCCAGCGGCTGCGGCAAGACGACGCTCGTGTCGATCATCGCGGGCACGCTCGAGCCGACGGCCGGCGCGGTGGCCGTGCTCGGCCACGACCTCGTCGCCATGACGAACGGGGCCAAGGTTCGCTTCCGCCGGGAGCACGTGGGCTTCGTCTTCCAGGCCTACAACCTACTGCCGGCCCTGACGGCGGCCGAGAACGCGGCGGTGCCGCTGTTGATCGCGGGCTGGCGGCGGCGGGACGCGGTCGAAAAGGCCGCCGACATGCTCGATGCGCTCGGCCTCGGCGACCGGCTGGCGAACCTGCCCGCCGAGCTCTCGGGTGGCCAGCAGCAGCGGGTGGCGATCGCCCGGGCGATCGTGCACGAACCCCGGCTGCTGGTCTGCGACGAGCCGACCAGCGCCCTGGATGCCGAGAACGGCCGGATCACGATGGAGCTGATCGCGCGGCTCGCCGTCCAGCCGGGGCGGGCAGTGATCGTGGTCACCCACGATTCCCGGGTCTACTCGTTCGCCGACCGGATCGCCTCGATGGAGGACGGCCGCATCGAGGCCGTCGAGGCGGGGCCGCACCATGGCGCCCCGATGAGGTAGGATTTTATCCATTTCGCAGCACGTGGAGCGAAGTCGAGCATGAGCGTCCCGGCTCAGGGACGGCATGAGTTGCGTCGCTGGCGAAAGTCCGCCACGCTCCTCATCCTCACGCCGATCCCGTCGCCTCCCGTTCGTGGGTTGTGGCTTCGAAACGGCCGACGGAGATGAATCGAGCGCAATGGCCACTTCGTCCTCCGAATCCGCCGCCCGCAATGCCGCCTCGCCGCCCCGGCGGCTCGAACGGCGGCGCACGATCGGCGATCTGCTCACCCAGTGGCTCCTGCCGCTGGTCGCCCTCGGCCTGCTCGGGTTCGCCGGCTGGTTCGTGTGGCGCAGTCGGCCGGTGACCGGCGATCCGGCGCCGCCGATCGCGCCGGCGGTGAACCCGTATGCCGCGGCGCTCGCCGCCGCGGGCATCGTCGAGGCCCAGACCGAGAACATCGCCGTTGGCTCCGCGACCCCCGGCGTCGTGGTCGAGGTGCTGGTCACGGTGGGCGACGACGTCGGGCCCGGCATGCCGCTGTTCCGCCTCGACGACCGCGACCTGCGGGCCGAGCTCGCGGTGCGCAAGGCCGAGGTCGAGCGGGTGAAGGCCGACCTGGTGCGGCTGGAGGCGGAGCCGCGGCCGGAGAAGATTCCCGTGCAGGTGGCGGCGGTGCGCGAGGCGCAGGCGTTGCTCGCCCGCGAGCAGGATGCACTCAAGCGGGCCCGCGAGACCTTCGCGCAGCGGGTCACCACGGAAGAGGATCTGATCGCCAAACAGCAGGCGGTGCGGTTCGCCGAGGCGGGCGTCGGCATGTCCCAGGCCGAGCTCGACCTGCTCGAGGCGGGCTCGTGGCGGTACGACACGGACGTCACCCGGGCGGCCGTGAAGCGGGCCGAGGCGGAGGCAGGAAAGATCGAGACGGAGCTCGACCGTCTCGTCGTCAGGGCGCTGGTCGCCGGTCGCGTCCTGCAGGTCAACGTGCGGCCGGGCGAGTTCGTGGGCACGCCGCCGAACCAGCCGCTGGTGATCCTGGGCAACATCGAGACGCTGCACGTGCGGGTGGACATCGACGAATACGACATCGCCCGGTTCGATCAGGCGGCGCCCGCCGCGGCCTTTCCCCGGGGCAGCCTGCAGCGGCGGTATCCCTTGGAGTTCGTCCGCGTGGAGCCGTTCGTGGTGCCGAAGAAGTCCCTGACGGGAGACACCACCGAGCGGGTCGACACGCGGGTCTTGCAGGTGATCTACGCGTTCGACCCCACGGGCCGCCCGCCGCTGTTCGTCGGCCAGCAGGTCGATGTCTACATCGACACCACGGGCCGGTAAGCGCGGGGGGCTGGGAAGGCGGCAAGACGGCCAAGGCGGCTGGAAATCCGCCTTGCCCGAATGCGGCGGGGCTGGGACAGTCCCCGCCCCATGTTCTTCCAACACCTTCGTTCCGCCCTGCGTCGGGCCCGTGGCCCGCGTGCCCGCGTCGCCGCCGTGTGCTGCGTCGCGGCGCTCGTGCTCCAGACGGCTTCGCGCGCCGACGGCATCTTCCTGCCGGCCGCCGACGGTGCCGCCCTGTGGCAGCAGACCCTCGACACGGTGGCGGCAGACTGGCCGGTCGTGCGGGCCGTGGCCCCCGACTTCCGCGCCACGCCGCCCCGTGACGGGCGGATCGAATCGGCCTGGGTGGAGCCTGCCGGCCAGTCGCTGCAATCCTGGCCGCCGCGCCGCCAGCGGGTGGTCGTCAAGGTCGCGCCCGCGGTCGGCGGGGCGTGGGTCGATGCGGCGGTCGAGACGCAGTCGCTGGCGGGGCCGGCGGCCGGCGGCGAAGGCATCCAGCTGGTGGGTGACTGGCGGAACCAGCCGGACGCCGGGGCCGAGGGACTCGTGGCGAGCCTGGCGGCGAACTTCCCGGCTTCCGGAGGCGCGGTGACGAGCCTGCCGCCCCTCGATCGAGAGGTCTTCGCCCCGCCCATGTCGCAGGCCCCTCCCTGGGCGGGCAGTCGGTATCCGCGGCTCGCCCGCTCGGGCTACAAGGTGCTCGAGGACTATCGCAACTTCTACTCCTGCGACAGCCTGGTCTGCCTCACGGCCGCCTTCGGCGCCGGGGCGATCATGGCGAACACGGGCTTCGACGTCACCATGCAGGACGCATGGCAGCGCGGCGTCCGGCCGACGGACCTGGGAACGTTTTTCTCGGGCGTCAAGGACGTCGGCGAGGGCCGCTACGTATTGCCGATCTTCGGCGCGGCGGCTGTCACCGGGCTGGTGTTCGAGGGGAATCCGGCGGGCGACGTCGTGGGCGAGTGGGGTTCGCGGTCGCTGCGGATGTTCGTGGTCGGCGCCCCGCCGCTGTATGCGATGCAGTGGGTGACCGGCGCGTCCCGGCCGGACGAGGGAACCGCCGGCAGCCGGTGGCACATGCTCAACGACAACAACGGCGTCAGCGGCCATGCCTTCGTCGGCGCGCTGCCGTTCCTGGCCGCGGCCGACATGGTGGAGAACCCGCTGCTCAAGGGCACGCTCTACGTCTGCTCCACGTTCGTCGGCTTCTCACGCATGACCGACAACGCCCACTACCCGTCGCAGGTGTTCCTCGGCTGGTACATGGCCTGGGCGAGTGCCCGGGCGGTCAGTGGCACCGAGATGCGGTTCGCGGGCATGGATCTGACGGTCGTGCCGCTGCCGATGGCCGACCTGGGCGGGGCCGCGGTCCAGGCCACATGGTGAGTGCAGAGCGACTTCCGGCGTTGCAGGCGGCCTGCCGGCACCGTCTGCTCAGCCCATCATGACGAGCAGGGGGATGGCAACTGCGGTGGCGCCCACGCTCACGGGCAACGTGAGGAATGACTGGGCAGAGTCAGCCGCGAGCGAGCCCCGAGCCAGCTCGTTGGCGGGATGGCCCAGCAGGGACTCGAGATCCTGGAACGTGATCGGATGCGACAGCAGCGAATCGGCGCCCGCCTCGCGGGCATCGCTCTCGGCGCGGGACCACGGGCTGCCGCCGACCGCGGAATCTGCGACGACCGCGAGCTTCTTGTCGCCGTGGCCCTTGGCGGCGAGCTGCGCTTGCAGCAGCGGCAGGAGGTCGTGGCCGGACATGTCTTCGAGTTCAGGGGCGATCAGCCAGGCGTCGACACGCAGCCGTCGGGCGAGCTTCACCGCCTCCGCGCCGCTGGACCGGAAGTGGAGCGTGATCTTGCCGAGCCGGGCGCTGGCGGCCAAGGACTTGTACGCATCGAACCGCGGATCCACCACGACCACGCTGGGGACGGTCGCATCAGCGAACTGGGGACGCGACACGGACATGGAACGCTCCTTGACGAGAGATCAGAGACTTCGGACAGAGAAGAGTGAAGAAACCGAAACCAGTTGCATCCGGAGGAAGGACGGATCAGCCCGCCATCTCCTTGACGGCGACATGCGGCGTGCGCGAGGCCCGGATCACGTCGAGCGTGACGGGACGCACGAGGTAGCCCGCGACTCCGGAGGCCAGCGACCGCTGCTCATCCTCGAGCGAATACGTGTCGGAGACCAGGAATACGCCGGGCCGCATGCCTTCGCCGACCCGGTCGAGCGAGACGCGGGAGCCTTCCATGAGCGGGTCGACTTCGCCCTGCAGAACGTTCGGCGACAGCATCGAGAGCAGGTCGAAGCCGGACATGTCGGGCAGTTCCGTGCTCACCAGCCACGCGTCGGCCCGAAACCGCCGTGAGAGCCGGATAGCCGACCGGCCGTCCACGCAGAAGTGCAGGCCGACTTCGCCGGCCTGTGCGGCCACGACGAAATCGGCGTAGCGATCGCAGGAGGTGTCGACGATCACGATCTCGCGAATCCCCACGTCGTGGAGCGACGGCAGAGCGTCGGGTGTCGAGCCCTGGCCGAAGCCGTTCATGCTGTTCATGCTGTTCATGGTGAAACAATCCAAAGGAGAAGCGGAAGGGATAGAGAGGCGGGCCAGAGTGCCGTTTGTCAGACGAACGACACGATCGACAAGAACAACGCGATCGGCACGATGCACAGCAGCATGTCGGCCTTGGTCAAAGACCAGCCGCGTGCGCCGGATGGCGCGGAAAAGTTCATGAGCAAACTCCTGTTACGCACTCGCGGGAGCGGTGCACTGCGACGGCTGGCGACCTCGTCTGCCGGGCACGGTGCCCGTTTGCAGGTGGTCGCTTGACCGTCACCAGCGTTTGAGCAGATGCACTTGCCGTGCCGAAACCGGGGCGGGCTTCGAAAAAATCCGGCCGTCCGCTGGAACGCCGGAAATTCAGGGCTTTCCAGGCTGCTTTTTGCGGTCCGTGCCGGTGCTGCCGGTGGGGCGGACGACGAGGGCGCTGGAGCGAATCGCACCAGGGGGCGGTCGCTGGGGACCGGTGGGGTGGAGCGATTCGCTCCAGCGCCGGCGTGCTAGCCGACCAGGGCGCGGTGGACGAGGTCGGCGGGGACGCCATCGACCAGTTCGACATGGCCGATGCGGGTCGGGAGCACGAACCGCAGCTTGCCGCCGACGGTCTTTTTGTCGCGGCCCATGATGGAGAGCAGTTCGTCGACCGGCAGGCGGTCCGCCGGGGGCGGCTCGATCGGCAGCCCGAGGCCGAGAAGGAGCCGGTCTTGCCGGGCGACGACGTCCTCGGAAATCCGCCCCATGTCCCGGGCCAGGCGGGCCGCCCGGGCCATGCCGATGGCCACGGCCTCCCCGTGCAGCAGCGTCCCGTAGCCCGCCGCAGTCTCGTAGGCGTGGGCGAACGTGTGGCCGTAATTCAAGACGGCCCGCAGGCCGGTGAGCTCCCGCTCGTCGCGTTCGACGACGCCCGCTTTCAGGGCCGCGGACCGCTCCACGGCGTGCGTCATCGCAGCCGGCTCGCGGGCCAGCAGCGGCCCGACATTGCCCTCCAGCCACGTGAAAAACGCGGCATCGAGGATCATGCCGTACTTCACCACCTCGGCGAAGCCGCTGACGAACTCCCGCGGGGGCAGCGTGGCGAGCGTGTCGATGTCGGCCACCACTCCTGTGGGCTGCCAGAACGCGCCGACCAGGTTTTTCCCGCCTGAAAGGTTGATGCCCGTCTTCCCGCCGATGGCGCTGTCCACATGGGCGACCAGGGTGGTCGGCACCTGCCAGCAGGCCAGGCCGCGGCCGAACGTGGCGGCCACGAATCCGGCCAGATCGCCGACGACGCCACCCCCGACGGCGACGACGTGCGTCCGACGGTCCACGGCCCGCTCGGCAAGGGCGTCCCACAGGCGGCCGGCCTCGGCGATCGACTTCGAGCCCTCGCCCGACGGCACGATCAGGGTGGCGACCTCGATACCGGCGGCCTGTAGCGAGGCGTGAACGACGGTGGCGTGGGTGGCGGCCACCGCGGCGTCGGCGATCAGGACGGCCCGTCGGCCGCCCGCCGCATGCACGGCCGGGCCGACGGCGGGAAGGAGGCCACTGCCAACGGAGATGTCGTAGGACCGATCTTCCCCGGCGGGGGTGGCCGGCAGGTGGAGGCGGATGGTCGCCACGGTCACCGGCCGCTCACGCGGTCCAGATCGGCCGCCGTCACGGTGATCACCCGGGCGAAGCCGGTGTGCTGGCGGACGTAGTCGAGTTCTGAGGCCTCCTGCGGGGAGGCATGGAGCAGGGCTTCGGCGCGGGCCTTGTCGGCGGCCGTCCAGTCCTCGTATTCGGCCGGCCAGACCGTATGGCTTTCGACGACGAGGGCTTCGCGATAGGGGTCGAATACGTTGGGCATGCGGCATCTCCTGCAGGACGAACGCGAGCCGAGTATACATGCCGACAGACAGCGCGGCTGGCCGCGCGACCGTCGGGAACACCACGATGACCTCGTCACCTTCGCATCGCTCCCCATCCGGGGCTGCGGGTTCATCCGGCAGCCGCGTGGTCGTCGCCCTGCTGGCCATGGGCTGTGCCCTCGCGGCGTTCGCCCTGGCGTTCCAGCGGCGCCAGACGGACGGCTGCCTGGGGTTTTATGGCAGTGCCGTCGCCCGGGCGATCACCGTCGCCCCGCACGTGGAGATCTGGCATCTAGCGGCCGGCGCCACGCCCGGTCGGCCCGTGGCTGTCGGCAGGTGCGACGTCTCCGGGGCGCCGGGGCTGGTCCACCTCCGTCGGGGGCTCGTGGAAGATGCGAACTTCGACTGGCGGCCGCCTGCCCCGCAGCGGCTGCCGGCGGAGCAGTGGGCTGCCGCGATCGTCTTTTCGCCGGCGCCGGGAGCGCATCCGGTCGCCATGCTCGCGATCGGATTCGCCCCGGAGGGGGGCGCCCTGTGCGTCGTGGGACAGCCGGGCCGCGTCGGCCTGGGCCGGCTCGAACGCGGCCTCCGGAAATGGGTCGAGGCCACCTGCCCACGCCCCGAAACCGCTCCTGCCGCCGGGAAATGACCGACTGAAATCGGGCTTTTGGCGGGGCAGGGGGCGGCCTATCCTCCCCACCCCCCGTGCCGGGTCGCCGTCCTGAGAGTACGTCCCCGGCCGGTGGTCCTCGCCGCGAGAACAGGCTGCCATGCGCTCGATCGCCGTCGCCAACCAGAAGGGCGGAGTCGGGAAGACGACGACCTCGGTGAACCTCGCCGTGGCCCTTGCCCGGCAGGGACGCCGCGTGTGCGTCGTCGATCTCGACCCGCAGGCCCATGCCACGCTCCATCTGGGCGTCATGCCCGGGAGCCATCCGCTCTCCGCCTTCGACGTACTCGTCGGCGGGCAGCCGCTCGCGGCCGCCAGCGTGCCGGCCGGCGACAACCTATGCGTGGTGCCTTCACATATCGACCTCTCGGCGGTCGAAATGGCCCTGGCCGGAAAGCCCGGCAGGGAGTCGATCCTCCGGCAGCGGATCGACGCCGATCCGCGGTGCACGGGGGGGGGAGACGCGGGGCAGGCCTTCGACTACCTCGTCGTCGATTGCCCGCCCTCCCTGGGGCTGCTTTCGCTCAATGCCATGGCGGCGGTCGACGAGGTGCTCCTCCCCCTGCAGCCGCATTTTCTGGCGCTCCATGGTCTGAGTAAGCTGCTCGAGACGATCGAGCTGGTTTCCGAACGGGTCAATCCGCGGCTGCGTCTGCTGGGTGTGGTGCTCTGCATGTACGAGTCAGGCACCCGGCTGGCCAACGAGATCGGCCGTGACGTGGCGGCCTTCTTCGCGGGGGGCGAGGCCGCGCATCCGTCGTGGGCGGCGGGGCGGCTGTTCGCGTCCCGGATCCGCCGCAACATCCGCCTGGCCGAGGCGCCGAGCTTCGGGCAATCGATCTTCGATTACGCGCCCGACTCCCACGGGGCGGAGGATTACGCCGCCCTCGCCCAGGAGGTCGATCAGGCGGCGGCGGTGGTCCGCGAGGGCGTCCGCCGGGTGGCCTGACTGAGCTCGGCGGGCACCTGGTCCGCAGCGGCATCAGGACCGTAGAGTTCCGGCATCCACCAGTACCGCGACTCGCAGGGGTCGACGCCGGTGAGCACGCCCGTGGAGTCGAAGTCCTCGGCCGATACAAACCCGCCGTCCCCGGCCGGCCGGACCTCCCCGGTCGGCGCCGTGGGCAGGAAGGGGCGTGGTGGCTGAAGTGGATTGCGCTGCAACATGCTGACCGCGACCGTTCGTGGAAGTGGGGCCCATCCTGGCTTGGGAGCGATGGACTCTCAGGTCGCCTGGAGTGTCTTTCGGCCGCGATCGTGGGCGTAGACCAATTCCCGGCGAAATATCGTTTTGCAGACGAGATTGTGGCTTGGGGATTTTGGGCAAGCAAGGCAATCTGATCGCTTTGGTGAATGTGGGCCGATTTTTTTCGAAAAAAAAGGCGATTTCGTAGTATCTCGATGGAGGTGTTCCATGGATTGCCTGGGCAGAGGAGGTGCGCGGCTGGTCTCGCCCGCGGCCGCGGTCGCAGCGGCCGTGATCGCGTTGGCTGCCGCCGGCGCTCCGCCCGCGGGGTTCCGCCAGCTCGCCCCAGGCACGCTGACAGTCATTCCCCCGGATCGCTCGGCGGACGATGCGCTGCAGCGGGCCGATCTCCTCGAAATCACGGCCGGCCGGCCCGATCGACGGTGGACTCCCAAGCATTCGCCGGCGAACACGACGTTCACGGAGCGGGCGAAAGCCCGGGAGTTCGCCGGCGGGGTGTGGTGCCTGGAGTTCGCCTACAAGCCGCCGCGGATGATCGACGTCGATGTCCCGGCGGCCGACGGCAGGATGCGGCTAAAGCGGCTGTGGTACCTGCTCTACCGCGTGAAAAACGCCGGCGGACGCCGGGTGGTGGTCGATGCCGAAGATTCCTCCAAGCGGGGCCTCGAACGCTTCGAAGAACCGGTGCGGTTCGTGCCGCACTTCGTGATCGAAAGCCCGGAACCGTTGGCCGACTCCGAGGGCATGTTGGCCTACCGGGCCTATCTCGATCGCGTCATTCCCTCCGCGATGGCGGCGATCCGCAAGCGTGAGAAACCTCCAGGCAGGCTGTTCGACAGCGCGTCGATGACGGAGGCCGACATCCCGCCGGGAGCGGAGCGGTGGGGCGTCGCGATCTGGGAAGACGTCGATCCGCGGATCGACTACTTCTCGATCTACGTCCGAGGCCTCACCAACTCCATGCGGTGGCGGCAGATCCCCGGCAGTCGAATCGGGCCCAACGATCCGCCTGGCATCCACATGGAATACGCCCTGGAGACCCTGCGGCTCGACTTCTGGCGGCCGGGCGACGAGCGGGACGAGGTCGAGGAGGAGATGAGTGTCGGCTTCCGCGGCATGTTCGAACGCATGTCCCTCGGATCGCGTCTGCTGGAGGCCGTCGGCAAGCCAGGGCTGACAAAGTCTCGCCCGGGTCCGGGGCTCGAGTCACTGGGGCTGAAGTGGTCCGATCTCCTCGAGCCCGATGCGGGAGGCGGCATGGCCAGCCTGCTGCCCTTGGAAGCCACCCTGCGGAAAATCGCCGCGCTGCCCGATCCGCGGGCCCGCGGCGTGGCGGCGAAAGACGTGTTCGGCGACCTCGGCATCCAGTCCATCGAGGACCTGACGCGGGCCCTGGCCGGGCCGGTCGATGCCGATCGCGATGCCGCCCGTCGGGCAGCCCTCGAACCACTCGGGCTCTCGCCGGAGAAGGTGGTGGCCAAGCCGCTGGATTCGCTCGCTCAGGTCGTGCGCTCGCTGGAGTCGGCTCCCACCTACGAAGACCGCGTCCGGGCGGCGGCGGCGATCTTCGGGCCCGCAGGCCGCCGTGTGGACACGTTGGCGAAGGATTTGGCAGCCGCCCGGGCGGCTGCGGTGCTCGAGGAGCTCGAGGCGCGGCCGGGCGACATCGGCCGGGAGGACGCGGCGGCGACCTTCGCAGCCCTCCAGCGGCTCCTCGAGTCGTACCCGGATGCCGCGCGTCGGCCCCAGATGCTCCAAGGCCTTTTCGGCCCGCGGGGCCCGCAGGTCTACGCCGCGGCCGCAGCCGTGCACGAGGGAATTGACCACGAGTGGGTTTTTCGGTACGAACGAGATGTTCCGGGCCCTTGATTTCCGGGGTCGGGCATGCGAACGTAGGCTCGCGATTTCGCCGCGGAGTGATCGTCGATGGCACATAAAAAAGGTCAGGGTTCCAGCCGTAACGGCCGCGATTCGAACGCCCAGCGGCGCGGCGTGAAGAAGTTCGCCGGCGAGCAGGTGCTGGCGGGCAATATCCTCGTGCGGCAGGTGGGCACGAAGTTTCATCCCGGCGCGAACGTCGGCATGGGTGCCGACTACACCCTCTTCGCGTTGACCGAGGGCGTGGTGATGTTCGACCGCGAGGGACGGCGGGTGAACGTCGTCTCCAGCCCGTCGGCCTGATGCCGGTGCGGGCCCAGCCCGCGAGGTGCCGGCGTGTTCGTGGATCGTGTCCAAATCGAGGTGGCTGCCGGAAATGGTGGCCGCGGCATGTGCAGTTTTCGGCGCGAGAAATACGTGCCGAAGGGCGGCCCCGACGGCGGTGACGGCGGCAACGGCGGGAGCGTGATTCTCGAGGCGCGGGCGGGCGTCGATTCGCTCGCCGCCTTGGCCCATCGCCGCCAGTGGCGGGCTGAGCATGGCGCCTCCGGTGGACCGGCGAACTGCCAGGGCCGCAACGCCGCCAACCTGACGCTCCTCGTGCCGCCCGGCACGATCGTCATCGACGAGACCACGGGGCTCGTGCTCAAGGATCTGGCCGCCGCGGGCGAGTCGATCGTCGCCGCCAAAGGGGGCGCCGGCGGCTGGGGCAACATGCACTTCAAGTCCTCGACCAACCGCGCGCCGCGGCAGACCACGCCCGGAGAGCAGGGGGAGGTCCGCCGGCTGCTGCTGGAACTGAAGGTGATCGCCGACGTCGGCCTCGTCGGCAAGCCGAACGCCGGCAAGAGCACGCTCCTCTCCCGGCTCTCGCGGGCCCGGCCGGAGATCGCTGATTACGCCTTCACCACGAAGGTGCCGATCCTGGGGATCGTGGCGATCTCGCGCGACCGCAGCTTCGTGCTCGCCGACCTGCCGGGGCTGATCGAGGGGGCCCATGCGGGCGTGGGGCTGGGCCACGAGTTTCTGCGGCACGTGGAGCGGGCGGGCATCCTCGTGCACGTGGTCGAGCCCTTTCCCGTCGATGGCACCGAGCCGCTGGCCAACTATCGGGCGATTCGCGAAGAACTCGTGCGGTATGACGAGGAGCTCGGCCGCCGTCCGGAGATCGTCGCCATGAGCAAGTCCGAGCTGCCGGGGGCCGACGCCGTACGGGCCGAGTTTTCGGCCGCCATCGGCCGCGACGTGATCGGCATCAGCGCGGCGACCGGCGCGGGGCTCGATGCCCTGCTGCGGGCGATCGTGGCCGAGCTCGACCGACGGAGCAGCGTCGCATGAACGCACCTGGCGATCCGCCGATCTGCCGCGGCGACACCGTGCTCCTCGCCGACGTGGGCAACACGCGGATCAAGCTGGCCGTGGTCGAAGATCATGGCGACGGTTCTCGGCGGCTGCCGCGAATCGCCCGCCGCCAGGACCTCATGAGCCGGGAGTTCCGGCCGCAGAACCTGGAGTCGTGGCTGGCGGGCGTGGCTCCCGGGCCGGCGGTGCTGCTGGTGGCCAGCGTGCACGAGGCCGCCGCCGTGCGGCTCGAGGCGGCGGTCGCCGAGGTGTCGGCGACGCGGCACCGCGCCGTGCGCCAACGCCGCATCGCCCACATCGACCTGCCGCTGGCGGTGCTCGTGGACGAACCGCACCGTGTGGGCATCGACCGGCTCGCCGGCGCCGCCGCGGCGGCGCTCGTCAAGGATTCTGCGCGGCCGGCGATCGTCGTCGATTGCGGCACGGCGACGACCGTGAACCTCGTCTCGGCGGCCGGCGAGTTCCTCGGCGGGGCGATCCTGCCCGGCCCCGCGCTGATGGCCCGCGCTCTGGCGGAGGGCACGAGCCGGCTGCCGGAGGTGGCGGCCCTCGACCACGCCCCGCCCCCGGCCCTGCCGGGCCGGTCCACGCAGGCCGCCATCGCCGCGGGGATCGGCTGGGGGATTCGCGGCGCGGTCGAGCGGATCGTGGCCGAGGCGCAGCGGCCGTTCGCCGGGGGGGCTCAGGTGATCCTCACGGGCGGCTCCGCCGGGCTGGTGCGCGACTGCCTGCCCGGTGCCGTCGAACAGCCCGACCTCGTGCTCGCCGGGATCGCGCTGGCCGCCGAGCGGGCCTGCAGCCGCTGACCCGCGATCGCGATGCGGCGGCGGAAGCCGGTGGGATGACGCGTGGCGAACACGAACGGCGCGGCTCGTCCCCGGGGTTTGCGGCAATCGGTACGCATGTATACCATGCGTGCCGTTCCGCCCCTGCGGGGCCGTACGATACAGTGACGTGCGGCCGAGATGACCGGCTGTTGATCCCCGCTCGCTCCCCGAGGAATCGTCCCATGGCCACGCTGCCTGCCGAACCCGTCGCGGTTTCTCGGCACCGTCTCACCGTGGCCGACTTTCGACGGATGGGCGAGGTGGGGATTCTTGGGCCGGATGACAGGGTCGAACTGATCGCCGGAGAGATCATCGACATGTCGCCCATCGGCAGCCTGCACGCGGCGCTCGTCGCCCGCCTCGCGTCAACGCTCGGTCAACGCGTGGGTGAAACGGCCATCATCTGGACGCAAAATCCGCTCGCACTCGACGACACAAGCCAGCCGCAGCCGGATCTCGCCGTCTTGCGGCCGCGGGCCGACTTCTACGCCGCGGCTCACCCGGGGCCCGCTGACGTGCTGCTCGTGATCGAGGTTGCCGACACGACGCTGGCGTTCGACCTTGATGTGAAGGTGCCGCTCTATGCGGCGGCGGGCGTGCCCGAGGCGTGGGTGATCGAGGCGGCATCGCGACGCACGCACGTCTTCCGCCGGCCAGTGAACGGCCGGTACGCGGAGCGACACGTCGTCGAGGCCGACGGTGAGGTGACGTGCGGCGGCGACCTGACCGGCCGCGAGGCGGTGGCCGGTGTCAGGCTGACGCTCGGAACGCTTTTGCCCGCCTGACGGCATGCAAGGAGACTCCTCAGCAGAATCTGTGGGTGGGATTGGGTTCCGGGTGTCTTGCACCGCGGAAAGACACGCCTTGCAATCAAGTAAGATTCAGGAGTCTGTCATGGCGACGGCAACGCTCACCAGCAAAGGCCAGATCACCATCCCGGTGGAGGTCAGGCATGACCTCAAGGTCGATGCCGGTGATCGGGTGGAGTTCATCCAGATCGCGCCGGGCCGCGACGAATTCGTTGCGGCCAATCGCAGCGTCACCGAACTCAAGGGCATGTTCGGAAAGGCCGCCAGAAAGGTATCGATCGAGGAGATGAATGCAGCCATTGCCCAGCGCGGGGCGTCGGCGCGATGATTTGTCTCGACGCCGACGTGCTGGTGCGCTACATCATGCAGGATGACCCGAGGCAGTCGCCGAAGGCCGCCCGATTGATCGAGTCACTGGATGCGGAGCGTCCGGGTTTTGTCACGGTGGTTTCGGTGGTCGAACTGTACTGGGTCCTGACGGCCTGCTACGGCCTCGCCGGCCATGACGTCAAGCAGGCCCTTGAAGCGTTGCTGAGGGCAAAGCAGATCGTGGTGGACCGTGCCGATCAGGTGCTTCGCGCCCTGCGGGTCTTCGACGATGGGAAAGCAGATTTTGCAGACTGCCTGATCGAGCGGATCGCCTCTTCGGGTGGATGCACCGAAACCGTGAGCTTCGACGCGGGGGCGGCCAAGTACGCCGGCATGTCACTGCTTCGCTGAACGATCGGCCGTTCAGTCGGCAGCCGCCGACTCCGGGCGGGGTTTCCGCGAGGCGGTTTCGTCTACTTCGCTTCCTGGATCGCCTTGATGGCCGCCTGCGCGGTTCGCGTGAATTGGCGGGAGCTTTTTCGTTTGTCCATGGCCTGTTCCAGCGCCGGCAGGGCCGGCTTCGCCCGGC
>JBIJCJ010000081.1:0-15209 GCA_044344765.1 Pirellulales bacterium
TGTGACCACAATCCGAAAGCCCCTCGCGGAAGCGAGGGGATGACGCGCCGCCATCACCAACCGGGCGTTCACGCTACCGCGTCCAACGCGATCGGACCGCGTCACCCCCCGGCTCCCGCCGGGGGGTGACGGAGAACCGTGCAACGCAAGCTCAAAAGCCGACGTAGGTCACGCAGATGTCGCCGCACTTCTTGAAGCGAACGATCACGCTGCAGCCGCAGGCGTAGTCGTACCGCACCTGGCCGCAGCCGAAGAGCGTGCATCGCGAGGTCTCGCAGGGGCAGCCCTGGCAGCAGACCGGCAGGCAGACCGGCACGGCCACGGCCTGGCAGGTCTCGGGGCTGACCGGGTTGAGAACCGTCTCGTAGGTCGGCTCCACGCAGCAGCCCGCGCCGTGCTTGTGCCGGTGGGCGTGCTTGTGCCGGTACTTGATGCAGGGATTCGACGGGCAGACGGTTTCGGCGCCGCAGCCCGGCTCGAAGCCGCACGAGGGTTCGGCCGCACAGGCCGGGGCGAAGGCCGAGCAGCCGGGCTCGATCGCCGCGTCGCAGGCGGCGGCATGACGGTGACGGTGGCCGAAGCCGGCCTCGGCGGTGAAGCCGCAGGCGAGAACGATCGCGGCGGCGAGGCCGCAGGCAGCACGGGCACGAATGGACGTGGACATGGAGAGAATCTCCGAGAAGAGGATTGCAGAGACTGGGGCCGCCGGGGCACGACGGGAGAGCCCGGGATGCAGCCCGGGCCTTCGGAAAACTCTGGCACACGCCCGGCGCAAGTCAAAAACGCCGTTTTTTCCCGGGTGAAAACCGATTCCCGGGCGGGCCGCCTCAAGCCATCATCTGCCGGAAACGCTCGAAGAGATACGCCGAGTCGTGCGGCCCGGCGGCGGCCTCGGGGTGATACTGCACGCTGGCCGCCTTTGCGGAGCGGTGCCGCAGCCCCTCGATCGTGCCGTCGTTGAGGTTGCGGTGCGTGACCACGAGATCGGCGGGCAGCGTCGCCTCGTCCACTGCGAAGCCGTGGTTCTGCGAGGTGATCTCGACCTTGCCGGTCTCGAGGTCGAGCACCGGCTGGTTCGCGCCGCGGTGGCCGAACTTGAGCTTGAACGTCTGCGCCCCGCAGGCGAGCGCCAGCAGCTGGTGCCCGAGGCAGATGCCGAACATCGGCACCTTCCCGACCAGGCCGCGGACCGTCTCCACGCAGCCCGTGAGCACCTCGGGATCGCCGGGCCCGTTGGAGAGGAAAACGCCGTCCGGCGCGAGGGCGAGCACCTCCGCGGCCGTCGCCCGGCCCGGGAGGACCGTCACGCGACAGCCGGCGCTGATCAGGTGGCGGGCGATGTTCCACTTCATGCCGTAGTCGAGCGCCACGACATGCTTCGAAAACGGCGCGACCACCGGCTGCGGGGCGAACACGCCTCCTTCCGTAGGCTGCGGCAGCGGCAGCGCCTGCTCGTCGAGCGGCTCGACCCACTCGCTGCGGGCCGCCGGCATCACCTCGGCCACGAGGTCGCGGCCGACGAGGGCCGGCGCCGCCTTGGCCAGCGCGACGAGCCGCGCGTCGTCGAGCACTTCGCTCGAAAGCACGCCCGTCATCGCGCCGCGGATCCGCAGCCGGCGGACGAGCGCCCGGGTGTCGATCCCGGCGATGCCGACCACGCCGGCCTGCACCAGGTAGTCGCCGAGCGTGCCGGTGGCCGTGAAGTTGCTCGCCACGCGGCTCGCCTCGCGGACCACGAAGCCCGCCATCTGCAGCTTGCCGCTCTCCACGTCGGCTGGATTGACGCCGTAGTTGCCGATCTGCGGCGCGGTCATGGTGAGGATCTGGCCGCGGTAGGAGGGATCGGTGAGGATCTCCTGGTAACCGGTCATCGAGGTGTTGAAGCACACCTCGCCCGACACGGTGCCGGTGGCTCCGAACGACTCGCCGTGGAACACCGTGCCGTCTTCGAGTGCCAGTGCCGCGCGTGCCAACTTCGCCGTCTCCTCGGGGTGGAGCCGCCGTCCCGGGCGGCCCGCCGCCACCATCCTAATGAAACCGCGCCCCGCCGGAAGCGGGCCGGGGCAAGTCCAGCGGGCGGAGGCCCGCAAGGCAATCCTGTTCGGCACGGTGGTTGCAGAAGCCCCCTCTCCCTCTGGGAGAGGGCCGGGGTGAGGGTGCA
This sequence comes from Pirellulales bacterium, assembly GCA_044344765.1. Classification (GTDB taxonomy): domain Bacteria; phylum Planctomycetota; class Planctomycetia; order Pirellulales; family UBA1268; genus QWPN01. The sequence continues at coordinate 2,162 of JBIJCJ010000081.1, forward strand.
GGGAATCTGCGCAGAGTCAGAAGCACCCTCACCCGGCCTGCGGCCGGCCTCTCCCAGAGGGAGAGGCGAGATGCCGAAGCTCGGGCGCATGCCAACAAGATTTGTACCGAACACTATTGCCCGCAAGGCAAAAATCGCACGATGCGATGTTTTGCCTGAAGCGCTACAGGGGAGGCACGCAACGCGCCAGGCCCGGAGGGCCGGGTCAATTCCGGCGGGCGGAGGCCCGCAAGGCAAAAATCGCACGATGCGATGTTTTGCCTGAAGCGCTACAGGGGAGGCACGCAACGCGCCAGGCCCGGAGGGCCGGGTCAATTCCGGCGGGCGGAGGCCCGCAAGGCAAAAATCGCACGATGCGATGTTTTGCCTGAAACCAGACCGGCGATCCGCCGGGCGGGGCTCGACATCGCGAGGGCCGCGAGCTGGCGGGGCGTCACCCAACGGGCATCGGCCCCGCCACGACCGGCCCGCCGGCCCGTGCAGCGCACGACGTCGAGCGTGATCCGATGATGCGTGACCGTGTGCACCACGGTGCCGAGCACCTCGGGCCGGCCACAGCCCAGCGGACCGAGCACGGCCGAGGCCGCGATCCCGCGGTCGGCCCGCGCAGCCCGCCCCGCGACGCGGGGAAAGTCCCACAGGCCCGCCCACCACTCGCCCGCGCCGCGCCGCACCACGAGCACGCGGCCTCCGCGACCGACGACGACCGCCGTCTCCCGCACCTGCTTCACGGCGCGGCGTGCCACGGGCCGCGGAATCTCGGCCACCCGGCCATCGCGCCGGGCCACGCACGCGTCCGCCAGGGGACAGGTGCCGCACAGTGGGCGGACGGGGGTGCACACGAGCGACCCGAGGTCCATCAGCGCCTGGTTGAACCGTCCCGGATGCTCCGCCGGCAGGAGCCGCGCGGCCGCTTCCCAGATCGGCTCGTCCGCGGTCGCGTTGCCGAGCGGACCGTCGTGGCCGATCAGCCGCGCGATCACCCGGCGCGAGTTGGCCTCCACGATCGGCTCGGGCTCGTCGAACGCGATCGAGGCGATCGCCCCGGCCGTGTAGCGGCCGATGCCGGGGAGCCCGCGCAGTTCCGCGGCGGTCCGCGGAAACTGTCCTTCATGGTCCGCCACGATCCGCTGCGCGGCTGCGTGCAACTGCCGCGCGCGGCGATAGTAGCCGAGGCCTTCCCACAGCCGCAGCACCTCCGCCTCGCGGGCGGCGGCGAGACTCGAGACGTCGGGAAACCGAACCACGAACCGGACGAAAAACTCCTTGACCCGCTCCACCTGCGTCTGCTGGAGCATGATCTCGCTCACCCAGACGCGGTAGGGATCGCGCGACCGCCGCCACGGCAGGTCGCGCCGCGCACGGGCATACCACGCCAGCAGGGCATGGGCGACGGCGGATGGAGACGCCGGCGCTTGGTCGGCAGGCCGCGACCGCTTCCGTGTTTCCCGGCCTGCGTCCTTCACTCCCGCCCCTTGCAAACGCGTTTTCAGTCGGTTCCAACGGTGGGAGTGTAGACGAGTCCTCAGGCACCAGGCATGACGCCCCCCGACCCCCCTTCCGGCCCGCCATCCGACAAAGGTCCCCGCCGCCGTCCAGCCGGCCGCCGCGGCCGCGAGGCGATCGCGGTGGCCCGCCGCGAGTCTCCAACGGTCGCGGCGTGGGAGATCGTCCAGCCGCGCTGTGCCCGCAAGCGGCGCGAGGACATCGAGGAGGTGGAGGCGATGGTCGAGGCGGGCGAGACCGAGATCGCCCGCGACGAGCTGGTGTGGCTGCTGTCGGAATGCCCCGACTTCCTCGAGGCGCATGTCCACCTCGGCCTGATCGCGATGGAGGACGACGACCCGAAACTCGCCCGCGGCCACTTCGGGCGGGCGTACGAACTGTGCCTGCGGGCCTTCGAGGCCGCCGGCAATCCGCACCCTCTTCCCTACGAGCTGCCGGGCAATCGCCCGTTCCACGAAGCCGCGAAGGGGCTGGTGCACTGTCTCCTGGAGACGGGCCGTCGCAAGGTCGCTCAGGACGTCTGCCGCCGCATCGCCCCGCTCGATCCGACCGACCCGCTCGGCATCGCCCGCCTGCTCGACCGCCGCTGACGCGACCGGCTCCGGGATGCCGTATGATGAGCGGCCTGCCCGCAGGAGCGAACCACAACCGGACGGTCTGCATGACGACTGCCGCATCTTCCGCCGCCGTCCCCCGCCGCGGCCGGTTCATCGCCCTCGACGGCATCGACGGGGCCGGCAAGTCCTCGCAGATCGGGCCGCTCGTCGAGTGGCTGCGAGCCGCGGGCCGCTCGGTCGTGACCTGCCGCGACCCCGGATCGACGCCGGCAGGCGACGCCATCCGCGGCATTCTCCTCGACAGGCACGATCTCCATGTGGCGCCGACCGCCGAGATGCTCCTCTACATGGCGGCCCGGGCGCAGCTGGTGGCCGAGGTCATCGCCCCGGCGCTCGACCGCGGCGACTGGGTGGTTTCCGACCGCTACGTGCTGGCCAACGTCGTGTATCAGGGTCTCGCCGGCGGCCTCGATCCCGCGACGATTCGCCGCGTCGGCGAGATCGCCACGTCCGGCCTGATGCCCGATCTGGTGCTCGTGTTCGACGTCGATCTGGAGACCGCCGCCCGCCGCATCGCCCGGCCACTCGACAAGCTGGAGAGCCGCGGCGACGACTACCGGCGCCGCCTCCGCGCGGGCTTCCTCGCCGAGGCGGCCCGCTGCCCCGACACCATCGCCGTGATCGATGCGACGGGCGACGTGGCAGCGATCGCCGCACACGTCCGGGCCGTCGTCAGCGGCCGCTTCCCCGAGACGGGCTGACCGCATGGCGTGGCAAGGCATCGAAGGGCACGACGCGATCGTCGCGGGCTTCGCCGCCGCCGAGGCCCGGGGCCGGATCGCGGGCTCGTATCTGTTCGTCGGACCACCCGGCGTGGGCAAGGGCACGTTCGCCCTGGCGCTTGCAAAGGCGCTGCTCTGCGAGCGCCCCGGAGCGGGGCTCGTGCCCTGTGGTTCATGCCGCTCTTGCATCCAGGCGGCCGCGGGCAGCCATCCCGACATCGACGTCGTCGCCAAGCCGCCGGACAAGGCCACGATCCCGCTCGACCTGCTGATCGGCGACGACCAGCACCGCATGCGCGAGGGTCTCATCTGGCGGCTGCTGCTGCGGCCGGCATTGGGCATCCGCAAGGTGGCGATCATTCTCGATGCCGATCACCTCGCCGAGGAGGCGGCCAACTGCCTCCTCAAGACGCTCGAGGAGCCCCCGCCGGGCGCCGTGATCATCCTCGTGGGCACCGCGGCCGAGCGGCAGCTGCCCACCATCCGCTCGCGGTGTCAGATCGTCCGGTTCCGGCCGCTGCCGACCGCCACGGTGGAACGGATTCTCGCCGCCGAGGCGCGCCTGGCGGGCGGGCAGGACGACCCGGCCGCCCTGCGGCGCCGCGCCATCGCCGCCGCCGGCAGCCTCGCCCGGGGCCGGAGTCTGGCCGACGCCGAGGTCGGCGAGTTTCGCGGCCGACTGCTGGCCCTGCTCGAACGGCGACCGCTGGCAGGCGTCGAACTCGCCCGCGACACGATCGCGCTGGTGGAGGCCGCCGGCAAGGACGCCCCGCCGCGGCGGGCGCGGCTGCGGAGCGTGCTCGAGACGACGGTCGACCTGCTGCGGGCGGCACTGCGTCAGGCGGTGACGCACGAGCCGCCGGCCGATCCCGACTTCCACGCCGCGGCCGGCGTCTGGTCTCACGATCCGGAAGCGTGCGCCGAGGCGCTCCGCAACACGCTCGAAGCCCTCGACGCCGTGGACCGCAACGCGAACCTGACGGTTCTCATCGACGCCTGGACGGCGATCCTCGAAGAACCGCGTCTTGCCCGGCTTGCCTGAGCCGCCACGCCCCTGCTTGCCCGGCTTGCACCAGCCCCGCGTCTCGCGGCGGCGCGGGTGCCCCGCGTGGCAAACGGTTCCGGCGGTTCGGCGTGAATCGATTTTTCCGAGCACGCGTGTCGATGGAACGGCAGTGGCGGACGGCGTGGTCTCCGCGCCCCCGCAGCTTCGATCAGCCGAAGGAATCTCGAGGGCGGGCGGGGAATGTGCGACACGCGAGCCGCGAGCGTCTTCGCCACCGCGTTCGTGGCGGGCGTCATCTGCGCCGTCGTCCTGACGACGCGAAGCCTCCACGAGCCGATTCAGGAGCCGTTCTTCGGATTGGAAGACGGCCCGCGCAACGCCACAGCCCCCGGGCCCGCCGTCAGCCGCGACACCGAGCCGGTCGCTGACACGCCCGCGCCCCGGCCGGTGGTGGGCGGCTTTGCGGACATGGCGGCCGCCCTGGCGCGCCCGCCGGAGCGGCTCGCGCTCGCAGACGGGACGGGCCCGCTCGCGGAAGCCGTGCAGTCACAGGCATTGCCGACGGCGGCCCGCGGCCAAGCCAGCCGCGTCGAGCACGCCGCGTCGTCCGCTCCCGCACCATCCGCTCCCGCACCGATCCTCGACGCCAAGACGGTCGCCGAGCCGGAACTGCAGTCCGTCGAACCACAGCCGGTCGCCAAGCCGCCCGTCGAGGAACTGAAGGCGCTGGTGGACCGCGTTCGCCCCGTCGACAGACAGCCCCGCTCACCCGCTCCGCAGCCGCCCGAGGCCAAGGCATCGCCCCCGCCGCTGCCGACACCGGCACCGCTGCCCGGCGCGGAATGGAACGATCCCGACCAGGTGAACTGGTCCGACGCCGCGGCGGATCAGGGGCAAGCACCCGGATCCGCCGTCGGTGCGTTGCCGATCGTCAAACGCCGCGGCATCTTCGCCGGTCGCCCCGATCAGGCCGACGCAGCGCAGGATTCAACGGCGGCCCCGCGCGGCGGCCGCCTGCTCGAGCGTCTGCGGACCGATCGCCGGCCCTCTGCACCCGGCGGAGTCGAGCCACCGGCGGCAGCGCCGCCTCAGGCCGGACCGCCCGACATCAGTCGTTGGCCGACCCCCGCTCGTCTCCTGGAACAAGTGGGGCAGGTTGAACAGATCTCGCAGGGCACCCGCGCGGGCCTGCCCGCAACCGCCGAAATCGCCGCCTGGACAACGCTGTGCCGCGATCGACTCCAGCAGGTGCTGGCGACGGCGGGGCCGGCGGACGAGCAGGCGGATGCCGCACTCCTGACGCTCGGTGAGGCAGTGCCGGCGGGCATGGCGGCCGGCGATGCCCTGTCCGATCCCGCGCTCGCGTCGCTGACCCGTCGGGCCGCACTGGCAGTCGCGCGGCGGGTGGCCGCCTGGCGGGCGGCGGCCGCGCTGTGTGCCGAACTTTCGGGACGTGCGCCCGCTGCCCCGGGCTCCGACGTGGACCGCCGACTGGCGGCCGCGCAGCAAGCGGCGGAGACCGCCGCCCTGCTATCGGCGCTCGAGCGGTTCGAAGCGACGTCGTCTCCCGCCGACGCCGCCGCCGTGAAGGCGGCCCTGCGGGGCATCGGCGGCAGGCCCTCCACCCGCGCCGCGGACCTGGCCCGAACCGTCGCCGACCACTACCTCGCCCCCAACCTGCGGATCGCGGTGCACCAGAAGTTCGTCGAACGGATGATGCCGGAGTCGACGGTCAAGACCGCGCCGATGCAGGACTTCGTCCTCGGCCGCAAGGTGCGGGGCACGAGCACCGTCGAGCAGTCGATGAGCATCGTCTTCGTGCCGGACGCCGATCACATCCGCTTCGAGCTGCTCGTCCGCGGCGAGGTCGATTCCCGCACGGTCACCGACGCGGGTCCGGCCGCCATCCACTCCCGCGGCGCGGCGAGCTTCACGGTCCGCAAGCCGATGAGCGTGTCGCCCGCCGGCCTGGCCTTCGGCACGGCCCTCGGCTCGGCGTCGAACCAGTCGCAGCTGGCCAACATCCAGACGAGCTTCGACGGCGTGCCGATCATGGGGTCGCTCGTGCAGAAGATCGTCCGCAACCAGCACGACGAGAGCAAGCCGCAGGCGAGCCGCGAGGTCAACGAGAAGATCATCACGCGGGCCTGCCGCGAGGTCGATCTGCAGGCCGAGCCGAAGTTCAGCGAGATGGCCGAGCGGATTCGGGAACGGATCTGGAACCCGATGGTGAGCCTCGGGCTCCAGCCGACCGCGGTGGCGCTGGAGTCGACGGCCGCGGCGGCGACCATCCGGCTGCGGCTGGCGGCCGACGAGCAGCTCGCCGCACACACGCCCCGCCCGCGGGCCCCGGCCGACGCGTTGCTCGGCGTGCAGGTGCATGAATCGACGCTCAACAACGGCTGCCAGCGGCTCGATCTCGCGGGCCGCCGCTACCCGCTCGAAGACCTGATCCGGCTCGTCAGCCAACGGATCGGGGTCGAGCCGCGGATTCCCGACGATCTTCCCGAGGGGGTGTGCGTCACCTTTGCCACTGCCCAGCCGCTGCGGGTCGAATGCCGCGACGGACTGGTGCGGCTGCGGCTGGCGCTCGACGCCATCGAGAGCGGCCGCCGCAACTGGTACGACGTCGTGGCCGAGGTCGCCTACCAGCCCACCGCCGCGGGACCGCAGGTGCTCCTCGAACGGACCGGGCAGGTGCACCTGCCGGGCCACAAGGGCCTGGAGATCCCGCTGCGCACGATCTTCAGCAAGACCTTTCCCAAGGAGCGGCCGATCGCCCTGCTGCCCGCGTCGATCGTGAAGAACCCGCGGCTGGCCGACCTCCGCGCGGTGCAGGTGGTGAGCACCGACGGCTGGTTCGCGCTGGCGCTCGACGGCGGCGCCGCGGGGCCGGCCCCCGGTCCGGCCATCACCGCGCCCAAGGGCAAGGCTCGAGCTCCCGCCGCCCAAAACCGCATGCCGAAGCGGCGGTAGTCGCGGCTCCATGAGGACCGGCATCCGCACCGATCCGCGACCGCTCCTCAAGCCGCTGGCGAGCATCCTCGTCTGCGTGGTGCTCGCCGGAATCCTCCGCAACTATCCGCGGTACCTGCCGCCCGACTTCACGAGCGACTTCCTCCTCGGCCGCGAGGCGTCGTTTCAGGGCGGCTACCGCTGGGCGTTCTACGCCCACCTCGTCGCGGGGCCTGTCACGCTCCTGCTCGGGCTGGCCCTGATGAGCGTCGCCGTACGCCGGCGGTTCCCAGCCTGGCACCGGGCGCTCGGTCGCGTGCAGGTGGCCTGCGTGCTGCTCCTGCTCGTGCCCAGCGGCCTCGTGATGTCGGCCGCGGCGGCGACCGGCGTGGTCGCAGGCCTCGGGTTCGCGACGCTGGCCGTGGCGACGGCGGCCTGCGCGGTGCTCGGCTGGCGGGCGGCGGTACAACGGCGGTTCGCGGCCCACGAGGCCAGGATGACGCGGCTCTTCATCCTCCTCTGCTCGGCCGTGGTGCTGCGGCTGATCGCAGGCGTGGCGCACCTCGCCAGCCTCGACGCCGACTGGCTCTACCCGGCCTCGGCCTGGGCGTCGTGGCTCGGGCCGCTGGCGGCTCACGAGGCGTGGCGGGTCACTCGGACGCCGCGGGCCGTTCAGCCGCGGTGCTGATCAGGCCGCGACGGACATCGGCGTTGAACTCGGTCGTGTCACCGGGAAAGACGGCCTGCACGTGCGTGTCCCCGAAGGCGATGTTCGCCACTCCCCCGCCGTGGTCCGGCAGGTTGCCCGGGCCCATGGTCACGAACATCTCCTCGTCGGCGTCCTCCGGAGCCATCCAGTGCACGGCCCGTTTCGTGGGAAACTCCGCCACGAGCAGCGCCTGCGATGGCTTCTGCACCTCGTCGACCGCAACCGAGCGATCCGGGCGGAAGCAGCCCTCGGGTGAGACGACGACCATGTAGGTGGTCCGCCCCGCGGGCAGATCCGCGCTGGGACAGCCGTAGACGCTCGGCATCCGCTCGCGGGCGGCGGCATTGGCGGGATCGTCCCAGGGCTTCGTGAGGTCGATCGATTCGTAGAGTTCCCGCTCCTCCAGATACGGCAGGATGAGCGTCCGCCAGCTGTGGAGCGGCCTGCCATCGGCGTCGCGGGTGCAGGCCGGCGGCAGCGTGCCGTGCTCCTGCTCGTAGAAGACCATCGCCTGGGCGATCTGGCGGAGGTTGTTCGAGCAGGCGCTGCGGCGGGCCGCTTCGGGCACGCCACGCCGCGACATGGGGAGCAGGAGCCCCAGGAGGATCAGCCCACCGACGCCTGCGACGGCCAGCCAGGTGATCCATGAACACCCGCGTGCCGCCTGAAGGTCGTCGCTGTGGGGCGGCTCGTAGGGGTTGTCGGTCGTCATGCTGATAGGTGGAGTGAAGTCAGGCCGCGACCGTGAAACGGCGGTCAGAGATCCGCGACCGGAGCGAGCGATCCGTGGCCGAGGATGAACTTCCGTGTGCCGGCGGGACCATCGAAGATCACGGTGCCCACCGCCCGCGGCCCCGTGCCGCTGATCCCGGCGAGCGTGCCTTCACCATACTCGTCGTGGCGGACCCGTTGCCCGACCTCATACGTGCGGCCTGCCGGCGGCCGGCCCGCCATCCGCTCGGCCAGATCCGTCGCCCGCTGGATCGCTGCCTCGGGAGAGCGGCGCCGCGGCCGGGCGGCCGGCTCGGCCGGCGGCGCGTCGTCGAGCTCGAGCATCAGGCCATCGGCCCGTGGCCGCGCGGCCGGACTCCGCCGCGGCCGCTCGTCGTCCAGTTGTGAATACTCGTCGATGTCGGCCGCGGCCCGCCGCGCGGCGTCGCCGAACGGGTCGAACCGCGGGCCGTCGTCATCGGTCGGGGCCTCCGAGCCGCAGACCACCGTCTCGCTGCCGGTCATCTCGGCGAGGAACAGGCTGGGCGCCGACACGCGGCGGGTGCCGCGGTAGTCGCGCATCCGGGCGCTGCTGGCATGCACCTCCTCGCGGCCGCGGGTGATGCCCACGAACACGAGCCGCCGCTCCTCCTCCAGCTGGTCCGGATGATCGAGGCTCCGTTCGTGCGGCAGGATGCCGTCCTCCATCGCCACCAGATAGACGACCGGAAACTCCAGCCCCTTGGCGGCGTGGTAGGTCATCATCGCCACGCGATCGCTGCCCGGGTCCCAGACGTCGGTGTCGGCCACGAGGGCGGTGGTCTCGAGGAAGCCACCGAGCGGATCGACGGCTTCGGAGCCGGCGGCCGCGGACGTGTCGGCCGCGGCTGCAAAATCCTCGTCGAACTGCCGCGCGGCGGTCACCAATTCCTCGACGTTGGCCAGCCGGTCCTGGCCCTCCTCGTCGTCCTCCTGCTCCTCCGCGAGCATCCGCCGGTAGCCCGTTTCCTCGAGCACCGCCTCCAGGAGGGTGGCCACCGCCGGCTCGCGGCCGGCCGTCGCTGTGAGCCGATCGTGGAGCCGGGCGAAGGCCGCCAGCGCCGTCGCTGCCCGCGCCGGCATGCCGGGTATCGTGCCCGCCGCGGCCGCGGCCTCCAGGCGGCTGATCCGCCGATCCTCCGCCCAGGCGGCCAGGCGGTCCAGTGACTGCCGGCCGATGCCGCGGGGCGGCACGTTCACCACCCGCAGCATCGCCTCGTCGTCCCGCGGGTTGCGCAGCAACCGCAGCCAGGCGACCACGTCACGGATCTCGCGGCGCTTGAAGAACTCCAGGCCGCGGACGAGTTGATAGGGAATGCCGCGGGTGCGGAGCGCCAGTTCGAGAGACCGCGACAGCGCGTTGGTGCGAAACAGGATCGCGAAGTCGCGGGGCGATCGCCGGCCGTCCCGCACCGCGGCGGCGATCTCCGCCGCGATCCGGTCGGCCTCCTCGTGCCCGGAGCCGTCGAGCACGATCCGCACCGGGGCCCCCGGCGCCGCGTCGGTGACCAGCCGCTTCGGCTTCCGCCGCGAGTTGTGGGCGATGAGCCGGTCGGCGGTGCCGAGGATGTTCGCCGTGCTGCGGTAGTTGTGCTCCAGCTTGACCACCGTGGCCGTGGGATAGTCGCGCTCGAACTCGAGGATGTTGCGAATGCTGGCCCCGCGCCAGCCGTAGATCGCCTGATCGGGGTCGCCGGTGACCGCGAGGTGCGGATGGTCGATGGAGAGGCCGCGGAGGATGCAGTATTGGACGGCGTTGGTGTCCTGGTACTCGTCCACGAGGATGAAGCGGTGGCGGGCGTCGAGCTCGGCCCGCAGCCCGGGATCGTCGGTGAGCAGCCGGGCCACGTGGACCAGCAGGTCGTCGAAGTCCACCGAGTTGGCCCGGAGGAGAGACTCCTGGTAGCGCGGCCAGAGCTTGCGGGCGATCTCGTCGGCGGGCCGCCCCCAGCGCGGCTCGAAGGTCTCGGGCGTGAGCAGGTCGTTCTTGGCCCGGCTGATGATGCCCGCGATCCGGTCGATCGGCGTGTGGGTGAGCGTGAGCCCGGCCTGCTTCGCGACCCGTTTGAGCACGGCGCCGGCGTCATCTGGATCGAGAATCGAATAGTCGCTCGTCAGCCCCACCTGGCGGGCATGCCGCCGCAGCAGCCGGGCCGCGAACCGATGGAAGGTGCCCATCTCCACCGGCTGCGGTCCGACCAGATCGGCGACCCGCCGCCGCATCTCGTCGGCCGCCTTGTTCGTGAACGAGAGGGCGACGATCTGGTGGGCCGGAACGCCGGCGGCGATCAGATGGGCCACGCGGTGCGTGACCACGCGGGTCTTGCCGCTGCCCGGGCCGGCCAGCACGAGCAGCGGGCCCTCGACGTGCGTCGCGGCCCGCTGCTGCGGTTCGTTGAGGCTGGCGATCGAAAAGGGCACGCTGGCTCCGAGACCCGTCAAAGCGGGAGGGACCGGCGATCGGGGCAAACTCCAGCACCCTGCCGGAAGGGCGTGTAGGCGGTTTTCTGGCGTTTGCAGTATATTCGGGATTCGTCAGGAGGCGGTGCGACCGCCGCACTGGCGCGGCCAGGACATTCTTCATCACGCACGGGAGGGACCCCATGCCACGCATTCCATACAAGAACCTCACGCAGTCGGACGAAATGGCTGAGAAGCTGGAGATGAGCACCGCCGAGATCGGCCTCTCCGTCCGCACGACGAACTGCCTCGAAGAGCGGGGCATCTTCACGGTGCACGACCTGCTCAACTGCACCCGGGCAGATCTGCTCTCGATCTCCAATTTCGGGGAAAAAACCCTGGAAGAGGTCTACAAGTCGCTCGAGAAGATCGGTTTCTTCCGCTCCACGAGCACGGGCGACGACTCCGTCGCCAAGCGAGCCGAGGCGGTCGCGCAGGCAGGCTGATCGAAGCCGGGGGGACGTCCGTGAGGCTGCCGCGGATTTTCGGCAAAAAGCGCGGCCATCGGAGAACCGGCTCGCAGGTCTGGGCGACGGTCGGCGATGCCGCCTTCCACGCGGCGCTCCTGCTGACCGGCGTCGTCTTCGGCGGTCTGCTGGTTTCCGGCGTGGCCGTGCCGGAGTGGCGGATCAATCACGACTTCGTCCCGGCCCGCTGCACGGTGGTCGGCAAGCGGATCGAACGCCGTGTCGCCGACCGCCCGCCCGGCGTTTGGTATCCGGCGCTGCTGCTGCGGTACGAGGCTGAAGGCACGCGCCGTGAGGCCTGGGCGTGGCCGGCGGCCGCCGCCGGGGACCACGACCAGGCCGTGCGCCGACTGGCGGTCTGGACGCTGGGGCAAGAAGTGCCGGGCTGGTACGACCCCGCGGCGCCGGAAACGGTCGTGCTTCAACGGGGCTACAACTGGTGGATGTGGCTCCTGGCCCTCCTCCTGCCGGGCGCCCTGATCGCCTTCGGTGGATCGGGGCTGCTGCGGGCGGCGCGGCGCTGGGGCAAGTCGGAGGAGCACCACGCCGCCTCACTGGGGCTCCCCGAACTCCTCGATCCCCTCGCCCACCAGCCCCGCGCGGCGCAGGGGCATCCGACGGTGCCGTGCTGTGAAGACCTGGTCAACTCCCCGGGCACGATCCTCCGCTACCGTCTGCCGATTGAGAGCCCGGAGAACTGGACACTGCTCGGGTTCGGCCTGTTCGCGCTGCTGTGGAACGCCGTGCTCACGGTGCTGGCGGTGCAGGCGGGCATCGACCTGATGGGCGGCCGGCGGGACTGGCTGCTCTTCGCCCTCCTCCTGCCCTTCGCGATCGTCGGCATCGCCGGGATCGCGGTGTTCATCCGTGGGATCGTGCTCGCCTCGGCGGTGGGCACGACTCAGGTCGAGATCGCGGACCATCCCCTGCGGCCGGGCGGCACGTACGGCGTGCTCCTCGCACAGGCCGGATCCGGCGAGTTTCGCGAGCTGTCGCTGACCCTGGAACTCGAGGAGCAGGCGACCTTTCGGCAGGGCACCGACACCCGCAGCGAGCGTGTCGTCGTCTGTCGGCAGCCGATTCACGCCTGGAACGCCGTGCAGCTCTCTCCCGGCACCCGCTTCGAGTCCCAGGCGACCATCCGCGTGCCGGACACGGCGATGCACTCGTTCACCTCCGAGCACAACTCGGTGCGTTGGATGATCGTCGTCCATGGCACACCGGCGCGGTGGCCCGCGTTTCGGCGGGTGTTTCCGCTGGTCGTTTTCCCCCCCGCGACCGACGCCGCCGGGGTGTCGTCATGAGCCGTGGCATCGAGGGACGGACCACCCCCGCCGTCAGCCTGCAGTTCGACCGCGCCGACCGGCGGTACGAACCCGGCGATTGGATCGCCGCCCGCTATCGGATCGACGGCCTGGGCGACGAACCGATCGAGGCGGTCGAGCACTCGGTGCTCTGGTACACCGAGGGCAAGGGGGAGGAGGACATGGGAGTCCACTTCTTCGAGCGGGTCGCGGCCGGGAGGGGGGCGACCGCCGCTGACGGCGCCGTCACGTTCCGGGCCCGCCTCCCGGCGAGCCCGCTCTCCTACGAGGGCGTGATCGTGAAGATTCGCTGGTGCGCACGGGTGCGGATCTTCTTCCGCACCGCCCGCGATTTCGTGTCCGAGCACGTGTTCGAGGTCGGCAGGCTGCCTCCCGCGCGGATGGACGGGTTGAAATTGTCATGATCTGCGGGTCGCTGCCACCGAACTTCGCCAGTGACGGCCGCCCCGGCAACCCGTTCGCGACCCGCTACACGCGACCGGGAGCGATTCCGCCGCTCGACCGGCGCGGCTGCCCCATTGACATCGCGGC
>JBIJCJ010000082.1:0-15204 GCA_044344765.1 Pirellulales bacterium
CAGGCAAGGTGCAGCTTCATACGCAGGCCACCCAGGGCACGCTGCTTTCGTTCGACAAGGTCGGACCGAACAAAAAACCCGCAATCGACCTGGCGGATGTGCCCGGCGGCGTCACCATCGGGGCGGTCACCACATGGACCCTCTGGGTCGAAGCCACCGCCCCGAGCGATTCTGCGGGAGACATCGTCCTCACCCTTACGGGCGACGGGAACGGCCCGCCGGCGCAGGACATCGTCCGCGCCACGGCGGTCGCCGTGGACTTGGATGTCGACAGCAACAACGACGGCACGATCGATCCCGATAACGCTCCGACAGGTACCGACGACTCGATCGAAGAGGCGTTGACCGGTCACATCATCTTCGTGAACTCCGACGACGACGATCGGAACGGCAACGCTGACGTACTCGATGTCGGTCGCGTCGCAGGCGAAAACGATCTTGGAGAGCTTCGGCTGGCCCTGACGCCGTCGATCGGTCCGGGCGTTGGCAGCATCATCTTCACGTACGACGAGACGGCCGTCAGGCTCTACACGCGGCCGGACCGCAGCGGGCCAATTGCCAGTGGAGTGCCCATCGCGACTGGCGGAGTGTTTTATGCCGAAGGCCGCATCGCCGGCACGAGCCTCGTTACCGTGACATGGAAGGTAGGCGCCCTGCAAGGCACCGACACGGTCAGCCTCACCGTTCAGCCCTATCCCGCCTCGATCGACGTCGATATCGACAGCGACAACAACGACGCCTTCGGGCCTCCGGATCGCTCGGCGTGGGAGGACACCCTCGAGGATCATCCGTACGGAATCGGCAAACTCATCATGCTCGACAATCCCCAGCGCACGGTGACGCCGGTTTGGTTGCAACTGCCGCCAGGCCTGCCCGCCCAGCCGGGGAACGTGAGGGTTCGCATCGACTGGAATGACGAAGGTCCCGCGGGCTCGGTACGGCTCTGGAACTGGGATGTCATCGATGCCTTGCGGAACCCAGCCCCGGTGAACCAGGGCGGCAACCGGATTCTCCCAGGCAACAGCTACAAGTTGTCGAACCTGCGCTACGACGCAGAAACTGGACGTTTCGTCATCTATGCCGAAGGGATCAAGGAAAACCCCACCCTGAAAACGCTCGCGGGCGTGGAGGCGGCACCGCGGGTGGACGAACGGATCCGTGGCACGTTGGTCGTCAACGGCGACGACGCCGCATCTGACGAAGTCAAGTACATCGTCGCCAACGAGGATTCCTTCTATTACGCGCTGCACACGCGACAGGAAGTGCGGAACGCCCTGGCCTCGCGGGGCGTGTACTCGCTGCCAGCGATCGCCGGCCTCCCGAAGTTCGGTCTTGAGCCGAAGAACGCCGCCGATCTCCGCATCGATCCGGCGGTGGCACCGGACTTGGGCCCGAATCCTCGCGTCCCGGGCCTGAAGGCCCTGATCTATCAGGACTACATCACGGGTGAGAACCAGTACGTGCTGGCCTTCGGCGGGACGGATGACAATGTTTGGGAACTCGAGTTCAACGACTGGCTGAACAACATCAAGCAAGGCCTGGGCTGGTCCGCACCCCAATACACGGCTGCGATGGAAATCGGCCGGGCCGTCGGTAGAGCCGTCGGTCAGACTCGACTCATCGTCACCGGTCATTCACTCGGCGGCGGGCTCGCCAGCGCCGCGGCTCTCGTCGCTGGCGTTCGGGCGGACACTTTCAACGCAGCCGGATTGCACGAATACACGCTTTATGAACGGGATCGAAACGACGACCCGCTACGTAACCCGCTGGGCGGGTATATCGAACTGTATCCCGGGACGGCGGCGCGCTACACCGCTGCCGGGAACTTTATCAATGCACATTACGTGGACCACGAGATCCTGAATTTTGTGCAGGGATTCATCGACAGGACGGCGATCGGGGTCCAGAGGGAGATGGACGGACCGAAGGACCTGAGTTTGGCATTATCCGTCACCTCTTTTGCCGCGGCGGTGGCAAACCGTAATC
Organism: Pirellulales bacterium; assembly: GCA_044344765.1. Classification (GTDB taxonomy): domain Bacteria; phylum Planctomycetota; class Planctomycetia; order Pirellulales; family UBA1268; genus QWPN01. The sequence goes on from JBIJCJ010000082.1 coordinate 1,987, forward strand.
CGTGGGGAGCCGCGGCGGCGGGACTCCGATTCTTCAGCACGATGGTCGAACTGCACTCCTTCCCGTCGATTCTCTACGGCCTTCTCGTGACAGAGGGCAGCTTCGGCCGTATTCAGATCGACATGCTTGGCTACAACCAGTATTTCTAGCCACCTCGCGACGGCTGAATCCATTCGCCGCGGCAATCACGATGCGACGTATTGCAATCCTCGCCCTCGCCCTGCTGATGATCACCGGATGCGGCCGATTGGTCGGCATGAGGAAGACGTTCCACCAGCGGTGCGGTTGGAAGGCCGAGGACTACTTCACCGACCCGAAGGTGATCGCACTCTGCAAGGCGATCGAAGCCAACGATCTGGCCGAGATGGAGCGGCTCGTGAAGGAGGGAGCGGACGTCAACACGCAGGGCAAGGGCAACATGACACCGCTGCTGTGGGCGTTCCCGGACGATCAGTTGCCGCGGTTCAAGTGGCTTCTCGAACACGGGGCTGATCCGAATGTCAAGATCGAGAGCGAGTTCAACACCAGAGGCTTCATGGTCCCCGGCGATGCCGTTACGCATTTCGTGTGCAAGACGGCGTTCCCTGGCTATTTCGAGGCCGTCTTCGAGCACGGGGGTGATCCCAACCTCCGCACCCGTCGGTACGAGGACGTGCCGCTGACGCTTGTTATCAAAGGCGGCGGAGGCGGCAACCGCGAGGGCAAGATTCGGAAGCTCGTCGCCATTGGGGCAGACCCGAATATGTTTTCAGGGCAGATTACGCCGGCTATGGATGCCGTGACGTGGGGAGGGCAGTATGGCCTCGCCAATCTCCTCTTGGACTTAGGGGCGGATCATCGGGTGTACGAAGAAAACGGCATGCGGCGGCTCATCCACTTCGTCGTTCTGGAGGAGCAAGCGTTTCGAGGAAACGATCCGCAGCAGAAGGCCGACTATCAGGCCCTGCTGAAGCGGCTGATAGACCGCGGCGAGTCGATCGAACTCGCCAGGAAAGACATCGCCCGTTGGTATTCCTGGTCCCGGACGACGAACGAGTACAACGAGAAAATGGACGCCGAGATCGCGGAGCGCAAGGCCCGGGAGAAGGCTGCTGCCGTGAACAAGGCGGAGTGACGCCATGCGGTTCGCCCCTGCGTTGCTCGTCGCCGGCCTGGTGCTGTGCTCGGCCGCGGGCTGCGGGGTAGGAAACCTACTGCCCGGCCGGACGATCCATCAGAAGTGCGGCTGGAAAGCGGAAGACTACTTCACCGACCCGAAGGCGATCGCGCTTTGCAAGGCGATCGAAGCCAACGATCTGGCCGAGATGGAACGCCTCGTCCAGGCGGGCGCGGACGTCAATGCCCGAGGCAAAGGCAATATGACGCCGCTGCTGTGGGCGTTCCCGGACAATCGCCTGCCGCGGTTCAAGTAGCAAAAGAGTAGCAAAAGTAGCAAAAGGACAGGCACAATCTCCCGGTATGGATTGGGCGTAACTCGCACATCTCTATGCCGCAGCTTTACCACATAGCCGATTTTGCTCAGTCTCGGCGTGGTATTCGATAAACTCATTCCATCGGCCGTTGAGGTAGACGGCGCGGAGGTGGAGCATCGCCTGGGCCCCCGGCACGGTCCACCGCATTCCCGTTCGTTCCATCCTGTCTTTGACAAGATGCCGGCAGGCGCCTTCGGCGACCCCACTGCCAATCGGGTAGCCGGCCGCGAGGTACTCGTCGTACATCATGTGCTCCCGATTGTTCTCCTAGTAGGTGATTGCCGCATTGATTCGCCTGAGTTTCTCGCCTTTGAGGCCGTGGTCATCGCGGAGTCGGCGCAGGCCGCCGATGACATGCCCGACCTTGCCCTCCAAGAGCATCGTGAGCCGGTGGGAAACGAAGGCCGCCGCCTCAGGACTGCCTTCCGCATGGAAGCAGTGGGCCGCCGTCCACAGTCGCTCGAGCACATGAAACAGATCGAGCACGCCGACCGCGTGCGGCAGCCACTCGCCTGCCATCTGCCAGAGGGCGCGCTCGCCATCGAGGAGGCACACAAGCGTTTTCTGTCGCTCGGGATCACGATCTTTGCAGGCGATAGCCAGTTCCACGAAAAGTCGTTCGCGGCCGGTCGCGCCGCTGTCATCCAGGCACCGCGTCATCTCGGCCCACACATGCTTGTTCTGCGGCTCCGGCCGCTCCTCGGCCCGTTGCTTTCGGCACAGTTCGTCGACCACGTCCGACGGACTCCGTGGGAACCGACCAATGCTGTAAACCGCCCCAACATAGGCCATCTGCTTCTTGTTCGCCTTCTCGCCCTTGCCCCGCCTGGGATGAGATCGACGCACCTGCTCTTCCAGCGGCCGCCGCATCGGCACGCCCTTGCCATCGGCCGTGGCCACGAGGATCTCACCTTCGGTGTCCGATGTGGGCGGGGTCTGGTGGACCTGGAAGCATTCAGCGTCCTGAGCCAGGTGCTGATTCATCTGCTCCGTCGCCCGCTCGCTCGGCGCGAGGTTCAGAAGCGCCCGCAGATCGGTCACGGCCTCGCGAAACGACTCCTTGACGCACAGTCGCTGCAGCCAGTCCATCAGCACGTACGAAAACTCTCCCGCCGGGAGACCGAGCCGAGCGTCCAGCGGGACATGCTCGATTCTTTGCCCCTCCCGCGTTCCGTACACCCGCCGCAGGATCGCAAGTTCACCGAAGACCGAAAGGTACCGCCGTTCCCTGGGGTCGCTGAAGCGGCGGAGTTCAGCACCATCGATCTCGACGCTCGCACCGGCGTCGCCGTCTCCCTGTCCGTCCACGAAGGCCCGCAAGAGCGTCAGCCCCAACTCCAAAAGCTGCGAGAACAACTCCCGCTCCACCCGGTCGATCCGCTCCCCGGAATCCGCCGCCTCCTCCACGTAGCGGCGGATTTTTTCGAGCCGTGCCCGGGCGTTGAGAAAAGCGCGTTCCTGTCAGACGATCATTGCGTTGGGCCTCCGTGAGAGTGGGTTGGTTTTCACACACCCTTCCATTCTCCGAGGCCCAACACCTTTTTCACCTGCTAGCACTGCATGCATGCAGTCGCTCACGCCCAGGAAAACAAGGCCGAAACGACCCTTCCGCCGCCCGGAACCGGCGAGATGTGCGAGTTACGCCCGTATGGATTGCTTGTGACAGAAAGCAGATTCGGCTGGATCACGATCGACATGCTGGGCTACGACACATACTTTGGAAACTAAAGTCGCAGGCGAACCTATGCGAGTGGTATTGGCAGCGTGTGTCATCGCGGTTGCGGCCTTCCTGGGCTCAAGCTCCCTGCGTTTAGGATGGAGTTTGGGGAGGGGCCTGTTGGCGATGCTTCCCGGAGCGACCGTCCATCAGCGCTGCGACTGGAGGGCCGAGGATTATTTCACGGATCCCCAGGTAATCGCGCTCTGCAAGGCGATCGAGGCCAACGATCTCGCCGAGATGGAGCGGCTCGTCAAGGCGGGGGCCGACATCAACGCCCAGGGCAAGGACAAGATGACGCCACTCTTGTGGGCGTTTCCGGACAGCCACCTTCCGCGGTTCAAGTGGCTGCTCGAACACGGCGCGAACCCCAACGTGATCGTCGAAGGGGAGTTCAACACCAGACAGAACATCAGCCGAGGAGACTCGGTGACAATCATGGCCTGCAAGACATCGCCTCCTGGCTACTTCGAGGCGGTGTTTGACCATGGCGGGGACCCAAACATTCGGCATACCGGACCGTTGGGCTTTTCTCAGACGCCGTTGTTTGCGGTGATCACCTTCGGCAGTGGCGACAGGGCGGCAAAAATTCGCCGGCTTATTGACTTGGGGGCCGACATGAATGCGCTTTCGAACGGCGGGACTCCTGTCATGCAGGCCGTGAGCTGGTTCGGGCAGTATGAACTCGCGCTGATGATGCTGGAGGCTGGGGCAAACTTCAGGAAGTATGGCGAAAGCGAAGCCCAGCGACTCATTCATATCGTCGTCAAACAGGAGCGCCGCCTGAACGAGTACACCCCCGAGCAACGTGCGAAGTTTCACGAACTGGTGAAATGGCTCGAAGATCACAGCGAGTCGTACGCTGAGGCGAAGGCGGACATCGCTCGTTGGGATTCTTGGTCCGGCGCCACGTTTCACCAAAAGATGGACGCCGAGATCGCCGAGCGTAAGGCCCGCGAGCAGGCCGAGGCGGAAAAGACGCCCCAAAGGACAGGCATGATCCTTGAAGACCCTTCAGGAGAGTAATGCAATACGGGCGTACAGTTCTTTGCCGGCCCTGTTGGAGCCCATTTGCCAACGAATGTGAGAATTGCCTGCAGGGTGCCGCTCGCGCAGCTCGGGCTTGACGTGTTTGCATTGTGCAAATATTATGGGTCATGGCCTCAGAGTATGCCGATGCATATCCTTTCCCGACCCTCGATCGACGCCGCCAGGCAGCGATACCCGACGGCTCGCTCCTGGCTCGATACGTGGTGGCGGGTTGCGAGCAAATCGAGGTGGACGAGCCTGACCGATGTGCGTTGTTCTTACCGCGATACCGATGAAGTTGGGCAATGCCTGGTGTTCGACGTTCGCGGCAACGACTTTCGTCTCATCTGCCGGATGACGTACGCCAATCGATGGACGGATGGCACACTACTGGTAAAGCATTTTCTGACCCATGCCGAATACGACAAGAACAAGTGGTGCAAAGACTGTGCGCCGCGAAAAGGAAAATCATGAGCACAGCCACCGAGTACCGTGAATTGCTGGTGCGATTCCTCCCGCACCCGATCCGCTCTGATGTCGATTATCGCCGTTCGTTGGCCCAGCTCGAGCGGCTCATGGTGCCGCGGCCGTCCGCGGCACGAAGCCAGTTCATCGAGATGCTGGCGACGCTCGTCGAGCGGTACGAGTCGCGTGACTATCCGACGCCTGCGTGTGATTCGGCCGACATGTTGAGGAATCTGCTCGATGCCAAAGGCGTCTCGCCGGCTACCGTTGCCAAGGCGACCAAGATTCCGCCCGCGACGATCAGCAACGTCCTGGCCCGTCGTCGAGGCATCAGCAAGGCTAACGCTGTTCTTCTGGGAAAGTATTTTGGCGTGTCGGCAACGGTCTTTCTGGATGCTGGGAATCACCCCCTTCGCTCACCAAACGCACGTAGTCGGATGAAGAAAAGTTCGGTCAATGGCACTTCCGCAGAGAAAAATGTGACAGCCGCCAAATCTGGGTAACTCGCTGGGTTGCCGATGTCGGCAGAACCCAAAAGGACAGGCATACTACCCCGAGCACCCAATAGTTGACATTGCCGATCGCATTCGCCGCGGCTTTTTCGAAGACCACGATTTATGGGCGTCAACTATTGGATGCTCCCGATAGGGTCCCAAAGGACAGGCATAATCCTTGACGCCCCAGGCACAATCCTTGACGACCGGCCGCGAATGCCGTACAGTACGGGTGTTCAGTTCCGCTAGGCCCCGCACGAGCCCCCTAAAAAATCACCGGCATTATCTGCGTCCGCCTCCATCGTCGGGCTGGGCTCACGTCATCGTTCGTCGCAACGAACTGACGGGTACAATTGTGGCTGGATGAAACCCCTCACTTGCCCAAGGTGTCACCATGAGCTCATCCGCCGATCAAGCATTCGAAGTGGCGATGCGGCTGCCCGAGGAAGACTGCGTGGCATTGTTTGGCAGGCTGCTCGAAACGATGCCCGCGCGAGATTTTGGGCTTTCGCTCGACTCGCCGGACCTGATTGAGGAACTCGATCGCCGCTTCACCGACCAAGAGGGTGAAATCCGCTGGGCAGACCTGCGGGCGGAATCCTGATGCCTGTTGATGTCAGCTTTCACAGGCTCGCCGCCTGCGAATATTGCCTCGAAAACCAAAAGGACAGGCATCATCCTTGTAAGCGCAGCCCGGCCTCCAGCCGCCGCCGTGCACTCAATCGATCAGCTGGAACCCCATCAGACCTCTGAAGGAGCGGCTTCGCCAGACAATCGATTTGTCCGGGGCGAACTCGACGAGCACGCCTTCGAAAGAGGCGACCGTGTTGCCGTTTTTCAACCGTTCGGCACACATCCCGCGATAGGCGCCCGAATCGGGCCGCAGGTCCGCGGGCAGATCCGCGTTGGTGATCTTCCAGACCTCCTTGCAGTCCTCGTCGAACTCGACGATCGTTCGATCCGCCGTGGCGACGAGGGTGTTGCCGTTGGCGAGCCGGGACACCCCCATCGGCTTCGGCACCTTGAAGGAACGAACGATCTTGCCCTGCGGGTCATACTCCCGCACGGCGCCTTCCCCCTTCAGGCAGACCAGATACGTGCCGGCGTCGGTCTTGCGAGCGTGCCGCGGGCCATTGTGAGGATGGCTCTTGGGAACGATCGGAATTTCGTGCACGATCCTGCCGCGGGGGTCGACTTCGGTGATGCGGAACTGCGTGTTCTCGTTGATCATCGTGTTGCCGTTGGCGAGGCGTTGAGCGCTGTAAATCTCGCCGTTCACCTCGTGCTGCCAGACGACCTTTCCGTCGCGATCGACCTCCGCCACGGTGGACTTCCCGTCGCGATCGGCTTCCGCGACGGCGGGCTCTTTCTTTCTGGGTGGGGTCGTCCAGCGGGCCGCATACAAGACGTTCCCGTTGGGCAGGAGACTGACGTCGAGGCACTCGCCCGCCTTTTTCTCCCATTCAACATTGCCGGCGGCATCGACGATCCAGATCGTGCCGGTTCCCTGCCAGGAGGCGCCGATGAATCGGTGGCCTTTCGCCTTGCCGGCATCATCGCCCTGTGCGAATGCCGCCGCAGCCGCGAAACCCACGGCCAAGGCCGTCAACAAACGAACTCGCATGCGAACGCTCCTTAGACGGAGGTTAGCCTAGTCCATGGCACTTCCACAAGCGTTGCCCGACGGATGAGCGGCTCGTGAGCCGGTTGCTCCCGCCTTCCGGGTGCAGCCTCCGGCCCACGCCGGTCAGACCCCGAAGGCCTGACGCAGCACCGCCAGCGACTTCTCGCCGTGCTCGGCGGCGACGACGACGTTGAGCCGGACTTCGCTCGTGCTCACGAGGTCGATGTTGATCCCCTCGTCGGCCAGCGGCTTGAAGAGCCGGTCGGCCACGCCCGCATGGCTGCGGATGCCGACGCCCGTGATCGACAGCTTGGCCACATGCGGCACGTCGGCCACCTGCGCGCCGCGGGCTGCGGCGATCCTGCGGGCCGCGTCGGTGGCCTGGTCGCGGCTCTCCGCCGGCACCGTGAACGACAGCTCCGCCCGCCCGTCCCGGGGATGGCTCTGCACGATCATGTCCACGACCAGTCCCGCCCGCCCCAGCTCCACGAACACGTCGGCCGCCACGCCGGGGGTGTCGGGCAGTTCCGTGAAGGTCACCAGGGCCTGCGAGGCGTCGAGGATGCAGTCTTCGATCGCCAGGTCTTCCATGCCCTCCAGCCGCCGCACGACCTCGAGCGGCGACGACTTCTCGGGCTTCACTCCGCCGGCGTCGGCCCCGCCGTCCACGGTCTCGGCCTCCAGGCCGAAGGCCCGATGCACCGCCTGCACCGCGGCCGGGCCGTCCCGCCGGTCCACGAGCGCGGAGATCTTGATCTCGCTGGTGGTGATCATGCGGACGTTGATCCCTTCCTTGGCCAGCGCCGTGAACATCCGCCCGGCGACGCCCTCGGCGCTCGCCATGCCCACCCCGACCACCGAGACCTTCGCCAGCTCACCGTCGTGCGAGACGCCCGTCGCGGCGAGCGCGGCGGCCACGGCCCGCGACACGTCGAGGGCGTCGGCGAGGTCGTCGGCCGGCACGGTGAACGAGATGTCGGCCCGGCCCCCCTGCCCCACGTTCTGCACGATCATGTCGACGGCGATGCCCGCGGCCGCGAGCCGCGAGAACAGCGTGTGGCTCGAGCCCGGCTGGTCGGGGACGTTCTCCAGCGTGATCCGGGCCTCGTCCTTGGCGAGGGCGACGCCGCTGGCCGGCCGCGGCGTGGCCTGGTCGGCGGCCAGGATGAGCGTGCCGGGCACGTCCTTGAAGCTCGACCGCACGAGCACCTTGACGCCGAACTTCTTGGCGAACTCGATCGACCGGGAGTGCATCACGCCCGCGCCGAGGCTGGCCAGCTCGAGCATCTCGTCGTAGCTGATCGAGGCCAGCCGCCGGGCCTCCGGCAGCATCCGCGGGTCGGTGGTGTAGACGCCGTCGACGTCGGTGTAGATCTCGCACACGTCGGCCTCGAGCACCGCCGCCAGGGCCACGGCCGTGGTGTCGGAGCCGCCTCGTCCGAGGGTGGTGATGTTGCCGTTCTGGTCGATGCCCTGGAAGCCGGCCGCGATCACGATCGCGCCGTCGGCGAGCAGCTTCCGCACGTGGTCGGTGGAGATCGACTTGATGCGGGCCTTGGTGTGGGTGGAGTCGGTGCGGATGCCGATCTGGGCCCCCGTCAGGCTCACCGCCTTGTGGCCCGCGGCCTGGATCGCCATCGCGAACAGCGCCACGCTCACCTGCTCGCCCGTGGAGAGCAGCATGTCCATCTCACGGGCGCTGGGCCGCTCGGAGATCTGCCGGGCCAGATCGACGAGGATGTCGGTCTGGTGTCCCATCGCGCTGACCACGACCACAACCTGGTCGCCGGCCGCATGCCGCGCGATCGCCTTGGCGGCGGCCGCCTTGATCTTCTGGGCGTCCGCCACGCTCGTGCCGCCGAACTTCTGCACAACGAGGGCCATCGACTGCTGTTCTCCCGCGCGTCACGCGCCGTTGGTTCCCAAAAACTCGCCCATCAACGTCCATCCGGGCAGGATCGTGTCGCCCGCGGCGGCTGCCGTGGGCTCGTCGTAGGCCGCCCGACCGCCCGCCGCGATCCCCGTGCCGGCCATCACGAACGGCACCGGGCCGCGCGAGTGCGTCTTCGTGGACAGAAACGTCGGATGGTCGGGGCAGACGAGGATCCGGTGGTCGCGGCCGGCGGCGGCGAGGTGCGCGGCGATGGGAGCGACGATCTTGGCGTCGATCTCCTCGATGGCCTTCACCTTCTCGCCGGCGTCTCCCTGGTGGCTGGCCTCGTCGGGCGCCTCGACGTGCACGCACACGAGGTCGCTCACGGCGAGCTCCGCGATCGCTGCCCGTCCCTTGGCGGCGTAGTCGGTGTCGAGATATCCCGTGGCGCCCGGCACGTCGAGCCGCTTCCAGCCGGCGAGCGCCGCCAGGCCGCGGAGCAGGTCCACTCCCGTGATCATCGCCCCCTGCGGGCCATACTTTTTCGCGAACGGCTCGAAGGCCGGCGCCCGGCCGACGCCCCACAGCCAGACGTGCGTGGCGGGCCGCTTGCCGGCGGCGACGCGGGCCGCGTTGACAGGATGGTCGGCGAGCCAGGCAGCGCTGGCGGCCATGATCTCGGCGAGCAGCCGGCTGCCGGTGCCGCGCGGAAAGCCGTCGGCCACCGGCCTGTCCATGAGGTCGTGCGGGGGCGTGGCCTGCAGGTCGCCGCCCAGCGGCGCGGGGCCTTCGCCACCGCGATCGGCATGACGCTCGATATCACGCTCGATATCACGATAGAGCAGCAGATTGCGGTAGCTCACCCCCGGCACGAACTGCCAGGCGGCGGAGAGGGCGGGGAACTCGCGGGCCAGCCCGTCCTGCGCGGCGGCGAGCAGCGCGGTCGCCTCGGCGGTCGTCACGTGGCCGGCGGTGAAGTCTTCCATCACGCCGTCGCGGACGGTGACGAGGTTGCAGCGGACGGCCCAGTCGCGGGGGCCGAGCGCGATCCCCTGGGCCGCGGCCTCGAGCGGGGCCCGGCCGGTGAAGAAGGCGAGCGGGTCGTAGCCCAGCAGGCTCATGCACGCCACCTCCGATCCCGGCGGCAGCGAGTCGGGCACGTGGTTGGTGAGGCCTACGCGGCCGCGGGCAGCGAGCGCGTCGAGCGCCGGCGTCCGCGCGGCCTGGAACGGCGTGCGGCCGCCGAGCGCCGCCTGCGGGGCGTCGGCCGCACCGTCCGGAATGATCACGACGTATTTCATGAACTCGTCACTCATCCAGCACGGAGAGGCAGACGCTCGTGCCGGCGACGACGTCACTGGCGTCGATGTGGGCCACCGCCTTGGCGATGGCCGCCGCGTTGCAGGCGTGGGTCATGATCACCAGCGGCACCGCCGCGCCCGACGAGCCGGAGGGCTCGTGCTGGATCATGGAGGCGATCGAGATCCGGTGCTCGCCCAGGATCCCCGTGATCCGCGAGAGCACGCCGGGGCGATCGCTGGCGGCCACGCGGACGAAGAACCGCTCCTGCAGGTCGCCGCCGTCGAGGCGGGCCACCGGCCCTTCGGTGTCGAGCACGCCGGTCGTGCGGAACGTGATCGCCGCCCGCCCGACCACCGTGTCGATGATGTCGGCGACCACCGCCGAGGCCGTGGGCATCTGTCCGGCGCCGAGGCCGTGAAAGAACATCCGGCCCACGGCGTCGCCGACGATGCTCACGGCGTTGTAGGCGCCGCGGGTCTCGGCCAGGGGCGTGCCCGCCTTGACGAGCGCCGGGGCGACCCGCATCGCCAGGCCGTCCGCGGTGCGGGTGGCCCGGGCGACGAGCCGCACGCGGTAGCCGAGCTCGGCGGCGTGGGCGATCAGGGCCTGATCCACGCCCTCGATGCCCGTCCGCGGGATCTCGGCCCAGGGCACCCACACGCCGAACGCCAGGTGGGACAGGATCGCGAGTTTCTGCGTGGCGTCGGTGCCGTCCACGTCCATCGCGGGATCGGCCTCGGCGTAGCCCTTGCGCTGGGCGAGGGCGAGCGTCTCGGCGTAGTCGGCGCCGTCCTCCTCCATCTTCGAGAGGATGAAGTTGCTCGTGCCGTTGAGGATCCCGCGAATGCTCTCGATGCGGTTGGCTGCCAGGCACTCGCCGATGGCCGCCACGATCGGGATCCCGCCGGCGACGGCCGCCTCGAAGGCGATCGATCGGCCCAGACGCCGCGCCAGCGCGAACAGCTCGGGGCCGTGCTCCGCGAGCAGCGCCTTGTTGGCGGTGACCACGTCCTTCCCGCTCTCGAGCAGTTCGACCATCATCGACCGCGCCGGCTCGAGGCCGCCGACGAGCAGCACCGCCACGCTGATCGAGGGATCCCGCGAGATCGTGCTCACGTCCGTGGAGATGCGGTCGGCGGCGAGCCGCAGGCCACGGTCGCGGCCCACGTCGCGGCACACGGCCCGCTCGACGACGATCGGCCGCCCGGCGTGGCGGGTGATGTGGTCGGCCGACTCGACGAGCAGTCGGACGACGCCGGAGCCTACGGTACCGAGGCCGACGATGCCGACGCGGACGGGTTCGTTCATGGTGCCAGTGCTGGGAACAGGGGTGCGGAAGAAGATCGATCCTACTGTGCCTCGCGGGACGCGCGAAGGAAACTCCGTTCGCCGCCAAACCGGAGTCCGGTCGTGCGGCCTGGCGCGGTCGTGCGGTGCGACCGGCTGTCACGGCCCGCCGCGATGCCGTACAACAGCCGCATTCTCCCCCCCGCAACTGGAGACCCGCATGGAATCGTTCGCCCGCGACTTTCTCTTCCGCCTCCTCGCGACTCCGAGCCCGTCGGGCTACGAGCAGCCGATCCAGCGGCTGGTGCGGGAGTATCTCGGCCCGATCGCCGACTCGGTCACGACCGACTCCCACGGCAACGTGATCGGGGCGAAGAACGCCACGGCCGCCACCCGCATGCTCCTCGCCGGGCACTGCGACCAGATCGGCCTGATCGTGCAGTACATCGACGGCGACGGATACATCTCCGTTCAGCCGATCGGCGGCTGGGACCCGATCCAGCTGGTCGGCGCCCGGGTCACGATCTGGACCGCCGCCGGCCCGGTGCCGGGGGTGATGTCGCGGAAGCCGATCCACCTGCTCACCGAGGAAGAGCGGAAGCAGGTTCCCAAGATGAAGGACCTGTGGATCGACATCGGTGCGGCCGACAAAGCCGATTGCGAGTCGGTGGTGCGGGTGGGCGACTGTGTGACGTTCGAACTGGAGGCCCGTGAACTCCGCAACGGCCGGGCCTGCGCGGTGGCCATGGACGACAAGATCGGGCTGTGGGTGGTGCTGGAGGCCTTTCGACGGGCGGTCGCGGCCGGTCCCCTGCCCTGCGGCCTGTTCGTGGCCTCGACGGTGCAGGAGGAAATCGGCCTCCGGGGCGCCCAGACCAGCAGCCACGGCGTCGATCCGCACGTGGCCATCGCCGTGGACGTCACGCACGCCACCGATTGTCCGACGATCGACAAGAAGTCGGAGGGCGACGTGGGCCTCGGCAAGGGGCCGGTCGTGTTTCGCGGGCCGAACATGAACCCGCACGTCGTCGATCGGCTGCTCGCGGCCGGCAAGGCCCGCGACATTCCGATCCAGCTGGCCGCCAGCGGCCGGGCGACCCCGACCGACGCCAACGTGCTCCAGACCACGCGGAGCGGCGTGGCCACAGGGCTGGTGAGCGTGCCGAACCGCTACATGCACTCCGCGGTCGAGACCGTGGCGCTCGCCGACGCGGATCGGGCGGCGGACCTGCTGGCTGCGTTCGTCCGCGGCCTGGAAGGACCGATCGACTGGGCGCCGTGACCGCCCCTGCCAAAACGGCACGTCGGCGATCGGCCGGTCGGGCGAAATCCGGTCCGGACACCAGTTTCTCCCGCAGAAAACGCGTTCCCGCCCGGAGTCGCCGTTCGCGGCACGCGGCTTGCTTCCTCCGGGGGCATCCGCGGAGCGGACTGCCAATCATCTGACCGAGCCGTCGCCCAGCGGCGGCCTGACACCGACTTGCGAAGGAGTTTCTCGTGGCAAAACAAATGGTGTTCGACGACGAGGCCCGTCAGCCGCTGCTCGCCGGCGTGTCCAAGCTCGCCCGAGCGGTGAAGAGCACCCTCGGCCCCCGCGGCCGCAACGCCGTCCTCGACAAGGGCTGGGGATCGCCAAAGGTCACCAAGGACGGCGTCACCGTTGCCGAGGACATCGACCTCGAGGATCCCTACGAGAACCTGGGTGCCCAGCTCGTCAAGGAGGCCGCCAGCAAGACCAACGATGTCGCCGGTGACGGCACGACCACGGCCACCGTGCTCGCGGAAGCGATCTTTCGCGAGGGCATCAAGATGATCGCCGCCGGGGCCGACCCGATGGCCCTCTCCCGCGGCATCCACAAGGCGGTCGAGGCGGTGTCGAAGGCTGTGCTCGCGATCGCGACGCCGATCAACGAGAAGAACAAGAAGGAGCTGATGCAGATCGCCACGATCGCGGG
>JBIJCJ010000262.1:0-3984 GCA_044344765.1 Pirellulales bacterium
CGCCTGCCGTGCGGCCTTGAGGCCTGCATGGTAGTAAAAGAACGCAAAAGGACAGGCATAATCCTTGACGACCGGCCGCGAGAAAGAACGCAAAAGGACAGGCATAATCCTTGACGACCGGCCGCGAGTGCCGTACCGTACAGGCGTCCAGTCCCGCCGAGCCCTGCACAAGAAAGCCCAAAAGAAGCCCAAAACGGACAGGCATAATCCTTGAAGCAATCGCCTCCGAGGACCCGTCCCTGGGCCCCGACCGGGGCGAGTTCGTGATCAGCCGCGGCGAAGGCAACGTGACGGGCGACCTGCAGGTCGCCATTCGCGTGCCCGCGACCGTCCCGGCCCCGTTGTCGATCGCCTCGCTCGGCGCCGACTACACGCTCTCCGTCGGCGGTGCTCCGATTTCCCTGTCGGCAAGCGGCGAAGGCACGGTGACGATTCCCGACGGCAAGTCGAGCGCGGAAACCGAAAAAGGACAGGCATAATCCTTGACGGCCCGCCGCGAATGCCGTACCGTACGGGCGTTCAGTTTCGCTGAGTCCCGCAGGAGCGGCCTAAAAAAACCGGCATCATCTGCGTCCGCCTCCACCGTCAGTCTGGGCGCGGCAACGATCAACCTCGCGCAGGGCGAGGCGACCGTCTCGCTGCCGCTGGTGCTCGGTGACTTCGGCCCGCGGTACCCCAGCCACGACAACCGGCGGCCGATCGTGGCCCTGGAGACGCAACTGCCGCTCGCCGGCACCAAGAAGACGGGACTGTCGGCGGCCGGGCTCTGAACGCGATTGGGTTTCGTGCCGAAGTTCCGGACCCGAGCGTTTGACCGGCGCGGATGAGTCGTTGATCGGTTTATCGTTCAATGTCCGTTGTGGTGAATGCTTCCACGATGTCGGCTGCTCCCGGGCGCAGCCTTTGTCGTCAAAAAGCTGAAAGCGACTGCTGCGTCGAGGAGTAAGGAGGGAGCCGTGACGCCCGCGCGACAGCCGGCCGCTAAAGAGTTCCCCCGGATGCCGCGGCATGGGGTAGAATCGATCCTCTTTGGAGCCTCCATCCGCGCTTCGTCGAGCGGTTACGAGATCGCACATGATCGAACGAATTTGGGTCAAGAACTACAGGATGTTGGCCCACAACAGGGTCGACTTGATGCCGTTTGCAGTCCTCGTCGGCCGGAACGCGACCGGCAAGACGACGCTGATGGCGGCGATCCGCTTCATCAGCAACTCCCTCTCCCTCGGGGTTCAGGCGGCTGTCGATCTTGCCACTGACAACGCCGGCGCAGGACTCGCAGACCTATGCTTCCATGCCCACGAACCGCTTCAGTTCGCGGTCGAGATTCGGTTGATTCACGGCCTCTACCGATACGAACTGGAAGTGGCGAGCGGATCCTCCAGGGAGCCGGTCGTCAGCCGCGAGAACCTCTTCCGACTCCCGGAGTCGACACTCGCCCGCACACTCCAACCGAGCTTGTTCGCCGATGAAGATTTCGACGAGGTGATTCACAACCAAGCGCCCCGGAACCAACGCTGGCGTCGCGTCGCCGGCAAGACGGCGGAAGGAAAGGACTACTTTCAGGACGAGAAGACGGACTGGAACAACACCTTTCGTTTTGGCCCCAATCGTCCCGCCCTCGGCAGCCTGCCGGAAGACAGTGAACGATTTCCCGGCGCGATCGCCGTGCGTAACCTGCTGCGCGAGGGCGTCATCCTCGTCGAGCTCGACTCCCATGCCCTGCGCATGCCCTCCCCGCCTCGGAGCGAGCATCATCTCGTCCGAGACGGCCGCAATCTGGCAGCGGCGGCTGCCGCGCTTCAGGCAAACAACCCGGATGCCTTCAGGCAGTGGGTCGAACACGTCCGCGATGCAATCGAGGGGCTGGTGACGGTTACCACCTGGGAGAGACCCGAAGACCGAAATCTCGTACTCCAAGCCATCTTCGCCGGATCACACGACACCCCGGTACCGTCATGGCTCCTGTCCGACGGCACCCTCCGCCTAATGGCGCTGTCGTTCCTTTCCTTTTCAGAACGTGAGGATCAGGCCGGCATCTACCTGATCGAGGAACCGGAGAACGGCCTCCACCCGCTTGCGATCCAGTCGGTCCATTCCGCGCTTTCGACGATGTCTACCATGCAGGTCTTCGTCGCGACGCACTCGCCGGTCTTTCTCGCCAACACGTCGCTCGATCAGGCACTCGTATTTTCGAGAACCGACTGCGGAACCGCCCGTGTGCAGCGGGGACGCGAAGTCGCGGAACTCCGCTCCTGGCAGGAGCAGGTCGCGCTCGCGGATGTGTTCACGACTGGAGTGTTGTAGTGCCGGATGAAATCTACGATCTGGTCTGCCTCGTGGCGGATGCGGATGCGGATGCCGACCGGTTCCTCAAGGCGATCATCGGCAGGGGAATCGAGCGCGGATGCATCGCGCCGATCCGCTGGAAGGTGGTGATCGACCCGATGAAAGACAACATGGTCGTCCGACGTGCGGACGCCACGCTGCGGGCGTTCGCCCGTGATCCGCACCCGCGGATCGTCGTGCTTTGGGACCATCACGGATCGGGCCGCGAAACGGAGGATCCGGCCACTGTCGAAGCATCCGTCGTGGCACTCGTCACGAAGGCCGGTATTCCCGCGGACAACATCCTGGCCCTCGCGGCGGTGCCCGAGTTCGAGACGATCCTCGGCCCAGTGTGGGCGAATGTCGCCCGTCACATCGCGAATCCTGGACCAGCCGGCCAGCCCGCGGTCGCCTTCGATGTGACTGACCCCAAGGGGTCATTGATGAACGTTGCAAGGAACGCGAGCGTTCGATGGGGTCCGCGCCTCTTCCATGCGCTCGGCGAAAAGCTCTCGATTCCCGATCTGAAGCAGTCGTCGATCGGCAGACGTTTCGCGGATCGGCTGGAAGCTTGGTTCCCGGGCGCCGGCCATTCCTGAGTTTCCTGCGGGAATGACTCAATCGCCTCCGCCGAACAGGCGAGCAACGTTGCCTACACCGTCTCCGGCGCCCGGCCGGTCAGCGGCGTCGCCGACGAGGTCGAGACCATCACCACGCAGGGCGGGCTCGTCTGGACCTATCGCTACGCCGGCAAGGTGCTCGAGTCGATCGAGGATTTTGCGGGACGGGTTACGGACGCGTCGGTCGGCACCGGCGACCGCGTCAGCGGTGGCTCGTACACCGGCGGGGTTTCGATCGCCCTCACGCCATACCTCACCGACGGCCTCGACGGCACGCTCCGGGCCCCCGCCACGGGGAAGATCGGCGCAGCCGCACCGCTGCCCGGCGCCCGCCCCGAGCCCAAGGCGGTCTATACCGATCCCCGGCAGCACCAGTGGATCTATCAGGCCGACCGGTTCGGCCTGTCCACGGCGGAAGCCGCGCCCGTCACCAAGAGCAACCCACAGCAGGACGTGTGGAAGTGGGCCCGCAACACCCACGGCCTCATCACCGAAGCGACCGAGCCGGCCGGAGCCGGCGGCTTCGGCGGGCCGCTCCCCGCGCTCGTGACGACGTACGCATACGACGGCCGCGGCAACCGCAAGTCGGCCGTCTATCCTCAAGCCAAGCTTGCCGGCGGCGGGCCGATCACTGAGTCGTGGACCTATTCGCAGCTGTTCAGCGTGCTTAAAACCGCCACCGACGGCCGCGGCAACACGACGACGTTCAAGCTCGACGACTACGGCAACGTCGAAGAGCTGCAGGCCCCCGAGGGCCGCACCTCCCACTTCTCGTACACGCCCGCCCCCGCGGCGATCACCGCCCTGCAGGGCGGCCTCGTGCTCACGGCCACCGATCCGCGCGGGTCGCACGTCGTGACCGACTACTACCAGCCGTCCGACACGAGCGGAAAGACGACGCTCTCGGGGCTCGTCAAGCAGGTGACGGCGGGGATTTTGGATCCTGACATCACGCGGATTCATGACCTCACAGCCAAGCCCACCGACAAGACCGTGCAGACGTTCACGTACGACCCGCAGCGGAATCCGGAGTCGCGGA
>JBIJCJ010000252.1:0-4244 GCA_044344765.1 Pirellulales bacterium
GACTCCTCGGTTTGCAAGGTCAAGGAGGTCGGTTCGGGCCGTCTGATACACCACGCCGTGCACGTTCTGATGCTCCTTGATCGTGTATCGCCGCCCAGGGGCTTTGAGAGCCTCGATGATCAGTGCGGACTGGCGGTGGTTGAACAAATCAAGCGCTCGGATCGTCGATTCAGCCTCCCGAACCTCGGCTGTCTTTCGGTCGATGTAGGCCGACAGTTCCTGGAACGCCTGGATGATCACGTCGGCCTGGGCAACGACAAAGTACGTGAGATCGTTGTCATCCGTCTCGGTGTAGAGAAATGACCGGACGTACTTGATCGGGGCCTTCCGCAGAATGTGTGAGATGGAAATGAACTCGAAAGGCCAGTAACCCTGTCGCAGCATTGACCAATAGAACAGCGCTCGTGCCGTTCGCCCGTTTCCGTCGACGAAGGGATGGTCGAACGCGAGCCAGAAATGCAGGATGATTCCGCGTACGACCGGATGGACAAACGCGTCTGGCGTCACGTTGTTGGCGAAGTCGCACATGAGGGCCATTCGCTGCGGCAGTTCCGTGGCGATTGGCGGCGTATGCACGATCTCGCCATCCTCCCCACTCACGACTACCTTCTCGTCCGGGCGGCGAAAACGGCCCGCCGCCGTTGGATCGTCGAGCGTGTCATCGGTGACCATGCGATGCACTTCGAACACCAGCTCCGGCGTCAGCGCTGAGTCCTTGAGATCCCGTATCCGCTGCATGGTGCGGTAGTTGTTCAAGATCATCCGCTCGCTCACGTGCCGCGGTTTGCGGCGGATCGGTTCTTCGACCGTTCAGCCGTCGCCTCCAGCCCTGTCGGGCCGACGCCATCACTCAAAGACGCCATCCCAGTCGCCCGAGGAGCGTGGACGCTGGCACCATCTCCCGTCGTCAATTCGTCCGTCTCCTGGACGAGGTCCTTCCTGACGCCCTCGCAAAGATGACCGGCGCCGACGAGGGCGAGCATTCTCCCGTCGCCCCCGTCGATCTCTCGCAGGCGATCATCGGCCCCGGCATGGCGATCTTCAGCCGGTACGACGCCGTCCTTGAAGCCGACGGCACGCCGATGAGCGTGAAGACTGCCCTCCAACTCATCAACCGTTTTCTTGCGGAAGACGACTTCGACGGCGACACACAGTTCTGCCTCCACTGGTTCGAGCAGCACGGGTGGGACGCCGGCAAGTTCGGCGAGGCCGATACGCTCACCCGCGCGAAGGGAACGAGCGTTGACGGCGTGAAAGCGGCCGGCGTGATCGGGGCCGGCGGCGGCAACGTGCGGCTGCTCAAGTGGAAGGAATACCCGGCCGACTGGAATGCGTCGCTCGACACGCGGATTCCCGTTTGGGAAGCCGTCCACCAGTTGATCCGGGCCTATTCGAGCAAGGGCGACGCCGGCGCCGGAAAGGTACTCAAGGCCTGCTCGGGCAAGGCCGAGACCGCGCGGCAACTCGCCTACCGGCTCTACACGCTCTGCGAACGCAAAGGCTGGGCCGAGGATGCCCGCGCCTACAACGAGGTAGTCACCGGCTGGCCGGGCATCGAAAAGGCCGCCGGCACCGGCGGCGAAGAACAGAAGGGGCTGTTTTCATGACCAGCCCCAGCCAGGCCGTCGCTATCCAAAAGAGCCGCGTGTCAGGCCGCGGCCAGCGGACGGAACTCGTCGCGATCGACCTCGCCCTGCCCGAGCGATCGCAGCACGTCCATCAGCCGGTCCGGGCCGCACTGCGACGGGTCCACGATCTCGATTCCGATCGCGCGGCCGTCGGCGGCTCGGTCCACCAGCACCGCTGCGTCGAGCCGCTCGGTCGTGGCCACGCGATCGCCCGCCTGCCGCGGCAGATAGACGTAGGCCGCGATCGGCCGGCCTCGGCGATACGTCACCTTCAGCGAGATCCGCTTCACCATGCCGTCACCTTGTATGCGGTGATCACCACGATCACCCGTTCGACTTCATCCGGTTCGACCACCACTTCCCATGCATCGCCATGGTGGATCGTCTCCACGTTCCATCGTCTGAGCGAACTGCCGGGGCGGAGGCCGTCCGCGACCTCCATCATCAGCCGCAGCTCAGCCTCCGAAAAGTCCCGATCAATCATCCGGTCCAGGATGTGGGGACTCAACTCCAGTTCAAAATCCCACCAATCAGGCGGGTTTTCCAGCGGCATGAACGCACCGTTTGAGCGGGTTTGCCGCCGGATTGTAGCGGCTGCCGGCCGCGGAACCGGTGTGCCGGGCCGACGACCAAATCACTTTCGCAAAGGACACTTCGCATGACCGCTCTCCGCCCCAGGCGTGAAGTCGCGATTCCCCATTCGGACGTGCTCAAAGGCACGTTTCAGCAGGCGGAGTTCGCCGCCGACATCTCCGCCGTCCGCTCCGGCAAGGCGCCAGACATCTACAAGGACGCCGCGCTCTTCTTCGATCGCACCTACATCACCGAGGGCATGGCCAACCTGCTCGCGCTGGTGGCCCAGCGGCTGGCCGGTCAGGGCGGAAAGCCCGTCATCCAACTGCAGACGGCATTCGGCGGCGGCAAGACACACACGCTGCTCGCCGTCTGGCACCTCGCCACACGACGATCAAAACGCTCTGGGGCGAACTCGCGTGGCAACTCGGCAAGGCCGACGGCTTCGAACTCGTCAAGGAGAACGACGCCAACGGCACGGCCCCGAGCAAGAAGGTGCTCCAAGAACTCCTCGAAAAGTATGCGCCGTGCGTGATCCTCATGGACGAACTCGTCGCCTACGTCGGCCAGTTCGAGGACGGCAAGGCTCTGAGCGGCGGCACGTTCGAGAGCAATACCGTCTTCATGCAGACGCTCACCGAGGCCGCGAAACTTGTCCCCAACTGCATCGTGCTGGCCAGCCTCCCCGAGTCGGAATTGGAAGTCGGCACCGACCGCGGCAAGAAGGCGCTTGCCGCCCTCGAAAAGCGGTTCGGCCGCGTCCAAGCCCTCTGGAAGCCGGTCGCCCCCGAGGAGGCCTTCGAGATCGTGCGACGCCGCCTCTTCGAGCCGATCAAGGACGAGAAGGTCCGCGCCGCCGTCTGCCGCGAGTTCGCCAAGGCGTACGTCGAACATGCGGCCGCCGTGCCGAGTGAGACGCAGGAAGGCCGCTACTACGACCGACTCCTCCAGGCGTATCCGATCCATCCCGAGTTCTTTGAGCGGCTCTACGAGGACTGGACGAACATCGACGGTTTTCAGCGGACCCGTGGCGCCCTCAAGCTCATGGCAAAGGTCATCTACCGGCTCTGGCAGGGGGACAATGCTGACCTCTTGATCATGCCCGGCAGCCTGCCGCTCTTCGAGTCCGACGTGCGGAACGAGATGACGTACCTCCTGCCGCCGGGCTGGCAGCCCGTGATCGACGGCGACATCGACGGCGCGAAGGCCGAGACGACGGCTCTGGAGGCCAAGCAGCCGCGGTTCGGACAGGTGAATGCCGCCCGCCGCGTCGCCCGCACGATCTTCCTCGGGTCGGCTCCGTCGAGTGTTGCTGTAAAGCCGGGCAGTCGCGGCATCGATCCCGGCCGGATCGTCCTCGGCTGCCTCCAGCCGGGGCAGTCGCCGGCCGTCTGCACCGACGCCCTTGCGGGCATCGCCGATCGGCTGCACTACCTCAACTCCAACGGCGACCGCAGCGCGGAGAACGTCCGCTACTGGTTCGACACCCATGCGAACCTCCGCCGGGAGATGGAAGACCGCAAGCGCCGCTTCGACGGCGCCGTGAAGCCCGGCGGCGGAATCGCGCCCCCGCCGCCCGCGAAGGCCCGCGTCTACCACGGCAGCGCGACCGTCACCCCGATGTTGGCGAGAGCCGAACTCGACACGATCGCCCAGGAGGTCATCGAACTCCTCGCCAGGGAGCCTACGGCCACCGTCCGCGTCTCGATCGAGATCACCGCCGAGTTCGCCGATGGCGCGAGCGACACGATCAAAAGGGCAGTGACCGCCAACGCCGACACCCTCGGCTTCAAATCGAGCGTCTGGGAGTAAGACGATCCGCGCCGTATCGGCCGCTGTGGCCTCCGGCCGGGGCGGCACGACTCCAGCTCGTTGCGGGCGGCTTCCGTCGTGCCTCAAAGACAACCAAGCGGAGGTCGGGCATCCTGCCCTCCCGCTGATCTGAGCAGCGGCTAGCCCTCGATGCTGGTCTCTGCGGGGGGCTCATCCGGGGGAAGGGGGCTCGCCTCCGCGTCCGGCATCGACTCGCCCCCCTCCCCCTCG
>JBIJCJ010000253.1:0-4234 GCA_044344765.1 Pirellulales bacterium
CCAGTTCATCGAGATCGGCTACACGCGGGAGATCGAGCGGGAACTCGACCAGGTGGCCCAGGGCACGAAGCGCTGGACCGAGATGCTGCACGAGTTCTACGACGAGCTCACGCCGAAGCTCGGCGACGCCGCCAACGAGCCGCACGAGAAGGCCAAGTCGGATCCGTCCCCGTGGAAGTGCCCGCAGTGCGGCCGGCGGCTGGAGTTCCGGCTCGGCGGCAAGGGGGAGTTTCTCTCCTGCTCGGGCTACAACGAAAAGATCATCGAGGAGCCGGTCGCGGCCGCGAAGCCCGCCAAGGGCAAGGCGAAGAAGGCCAAACAGGCGAAGCCCAAGGAGAAGCCGGCATGCACGTTCGCGATGCCGGTGGACCGCCAGCGGCGGCCGCTGCTGCCGGAGCAGATCGACCTGCTCTCGCCCGCGGGCGTGCCGATGGTGAAGCGGACCGGCCGCTTCGGCGACTTCCTCGTGGAGGACAAGCCCCGGCCGCCGAAGCCGCGGGGCAAGAAGGCCGCCGAGGCCCCGGCCGAGCCGCCGCCGTTCATTCTCAACCTCGATCGCAAGGGGAACGTCAAGTTTCCGGCGCCACCGCCGCTGGTCACCGACATCGCCTGCCCGAAGTGCGGCGACATGCTGAACCTCCGCGACGGCAAGCGCGGCCCGTGGCTCGGCTGCCGCGCGTTCCCCAAGTGCCGCGGCCGCGAGGCCTTCACGAAGCTGCCCGAAGCCCGGCAGAAGGATCTCCAGAAGGAGCTCGCGGCCCACATGAGCGGCCAGACGAAGCTGCATCTCACCCGCCGCGACGGAGTCACGCCGGTGCCGGAAGGAACGCCGCTCTCCGCGTTGACGATGGAGGGGGGCGTCGCCACCCTCGAGCCGTTCACCGGGTGAGGCCCAAGGGTTGCGGCCCGTCGTGCCCCGCTGGAGCGGCGGGGGCTGCTTCACGCGTCGGCTCGGCATCGTGCCGACCGACGCTTGGCCGGCTCCGCCGGCTGGGCACGACCCGGCCCTCCGGGCCTGATGCCCTCTGGAGCGGCGGGGGGCGACCGTCGTGTTCCGTTGCTGGAAGCCCGAACCGTAAGGTGAGGGAATACGCGTCGCTCCACCGGAAACGGATCCGCATTCCCTCGGCTCGCGCCTCGGGCTTCACGGCATCGGGCGTCGGCCTCCGTAGGGGACTAGCGGGCTCCGACCGTCGTGTTCCGTTGCTGGGAAGCCCGAACCGTAAGGTGAGGGAATACGCGGCGCTCCACCGGAGACGGATCCGCATTCCCTCGGCTCGCGCCTCGGGCTCCGGCAGCGGGCATCGGCCTCCGTAGAGGACTAGCGGGCTCCGACTGTCGTATTCCTTTGCTGGGAAGCCCGAACCGTAAGGTGAGGGAATACGCGTCGCTCCAGCGGAGACGGATCCGCATTCCCTCGGCTCGCGCCTCGGGCTTCCCGGCATCGGGCATCGGCCTCCGTAGGGGACTAGCGGGCTCCGACCGTCGTTTTGGGGACGTATTCGAGGGTTAGAGGCCACCGCCGCTGGGACTGGGAACCTTTTCGGCGGCCCGCGCATCCAACGGTACAGTTGAAGGTTCACCGCCATCCCCGGAGCCCAGCCATGTCGCCCGCCCGCCTCTTCGCCCCGGCCCTGTGCCTCGGCCTGTCCGTGGCCGCCTTCTCGAAGACCTCGGCGGCCGAGCCGCAGGCGGCCGCCGACGCCCTGCCGCTGAAAAAGGTCGTCCTCTTCACCTCCGGCGTCGGGTTCTTCCAGCACGCCGGCAAAGTGACCGATGACGCTTCAGTGGAGATGAAGTTCGCGGCCGACGACGTCAATGACCTGCTGAAAAGCATGGTGCTCGAGGACCTCGGTGGCGGTACGGTCTCGACCGTCAGCTACGCCTCCCGCGACCCGATCACGAAGACGCTGGGCACGTTCGCGGTGAACCTCACCGACAATCCCTCGATGGGTCAGATCCTGGCGCGGCTGCGCGGGGAGAAGATCGAGATCGACGCCGCCGCGCCCGCGGCGGGCACGATCGTCGGCGTGGAGAAGCGGACCGTGCCGGCCGGCGAGAACAAGACGGTCGAAAAGGAGTTCGTCACGCTGCTCACGGCGGACGGGCTGCGGACGATCGCCCTCGACGCGATCACGCGGATCAAACTGGTCGATCCGCGGCTCCAGGGCGAACTGGAAAAGGCGCTCGCCGTGCTTGCCCTCGGCCACGACAACGACAAGAAGGCTGTGAAGCTCGAGTTTCGCGGCCAGGGCCCGCGGGACGTGCGGGTGGGCTACGTGCAGGAGTCGCCGCTGTGGAAGACGAGCTACCGGCTCGTGCTCGACGAGGCGGCGGCGGGGGGCAAGGACCAGAAGGCGAAGGCGCTCCTGCAGGGCTGGGCGATCGTGGAGAACACGACCGACCAGGACTGGAAGGACGTGACGATGACGCTCGTCAGCGGCCGGCCGATCTCGTTCCGCATGGATCTCTACCAGCCGCTCTACGTGCCCCGGCCGCAGGTCATGCCGGAGCTCTACGCCTCGCTCATGCCGCAGCTCTATGGGCAGGGCCTGGCGGGAGCCAAGGAGGAGTTTGAACGTGCGGCCCCTGGTGAATCCGGCAAGAAGGCCGACATGCTCGATCGCGGGCGTAGGCGTGAAGTTTCTGAAGCGGCCCCGGTCGCCTCCATCGCGGCCGCGGATGCACCCGCGGACGCCTTTGGCGGGAAAGACCGAGCGGAAAAAATGCTCGCAGGCGCCGCGAGCATCCAGAGCCTGGCCGTGGGGGCGAACCTGGGTGAGTTGTTTCGCTACGAGATCGCGAAGCCGGTGACGATCGAACGGCAGCGGTCGGCGATGCTGCCGATCGTGGGCGAGCGGGTCGAGGTGGAGAAGGTCGCTATTTACGACGACCGCGTGCTCGCCAAGCATCCGCTCTCCGGCCTGCGGCTGGTGAACACGACCAAGCTCGACCTCATGCAGGGCCCGGTGACGGTGTTCGAGGCCGGGGCCTACGCCGGCGATGCCCGGGTCGAGGACATGGCCCCCGGCAGCGAGCGGCTGGTGAGTTACGCCGTGGACCTCGACGTCGAGGTGAATCCCCGCATGGAGCAGCGGCCCGAGGAGATCGTGGCGGTGAAGATCGCCAAGGGCACGCTCATCGCCACGCGGAAGTACGCCCGCACGAAGGCCTTCGAAATCAAGAACTCGGGCTCCAAGCCGGTGAAGCTCCTGGTCGAGCATCCGCGGGAGGGTGGCTGGAATCTCGTGGCCCCGAAGGAGGCGGCCGAGACGACCCGCGACCGCTACCGCTTCGCCGTCACGGCCGAGCCGGGCAAGCCGGCGAAGCTGGAGGTGGCCGAGGAACAGCAGGGCGTGCAGCACGTCGCCCTGACGAACGTCGATGACGGCACGATCCTGTTCTACATCCGGGCCAAGGCGACGAGCCCCAAGGTCAAGGAGGCGCTCGAGCAGGTGATCGCGAAGAAACGGGCGATCGAGGAGATCGTGCGGCAGCGTCAGGAGAGGGAGCGGGAGATCCAGGTCGTGGAGCAGGAGCAGAACCGCATCCGGCAGAACATGGCCCAGCTCGACCGCACGAACGAGCTGTATGCGAAGTACGTGAAGAAGTTCGCCGAGCAGGAAGACCGCGTGGAGGTGCTCCGCAAGGAGATCGCGGGCCTCGTCAAGCAGGAGCAGGAGGCGCGGAAGGCCCTCGACGAGTTCCTCGTCACGGTGACGCTGGAATGAGACTGGCACCAGCCCTGCAGGCAGGCTGTTCGGGCTGGCTGCAGGTTCACGCCGACGGGGCGGCAGGCCGGCAGCCCGCGGGATCATCGATGCTTTGATCCGGCCGTCCGCCGCCAGGCTCCGCCGGCTCGTCATCGAGGCCTTGGATGGCGCGCGGCAGAGCCCCGTTTCTCCCGGAGGCCTCGATCCCACCGTATGGCCGCCCGGAAATCATGGCATGCGTTACGGAAGTCCATTCGCAGCAAAGGCTTGCGACACGGCCTCGTTCCGTCTGCAGGAGACCTCCGCGTGCCGCTCAGGGCAGCGACTGACTGACTGTTTCAGTACCTTTTCCCCAGGTTTCGATTAATATTGAGGTGTCGAGCCTCTCAGCAGCAGACTGAGAAGGAAGAAGGTCCTGGAACCCCCTGCCTTTGGTTCCCGGACTCGAGGTGCGGTTGGTGCGAGATCGGTCGGCGGTGGATCTCAACATGGCCATGTCGTCGCCCTCCTGCCTGGACAGA
>JBIJCJ010000083.1:0-15096 GCA_044344765.1 Pirellulales bacterium
CCCGACCGCCCCGACGACGAGCGGCAGCGGAACCGGCGCCGCGTCGCCCAGCTGACCGACCCCGAGCCGGGCGCCAAGTTCCTGGTCCCGATGGACGTGTCGAGCGACGACCAGATCGCCGCCGTGATGGACCGGGCCAAGCAGGAGTTCGGCACGATCGATTTCCTGGTCCATTCGATCGCCTACGCTCCCATGGAAGACCTCAAGGGCGAAACCACCAACTGCAGCCGCGAGGGTTTCCGCGTCGCCATGGAGACCAGCGCTTACAGCCTGCTCGCCGTGGGCCGGCTCGCCCGGGGCATCCTCTCCAAAGACGCCTCGATCCTCACGCTCACCTACTTCGGCGGCGAGAAGGTGGTGCCCGGCTACAACATCATGGGCGTCTGCAAGGCGACCCTCGACGCCTGCGTGAAGTACATGGCCTTCGATCTCGGCCCGGCCGGGATCCGCGTCAACGCCGTGAGCGCCGGCCCGCTGCGCACGCTCGCCGGCCGCGGTGCCGGCGTCGAGGACATGCTCGGGCTCTACCAGCACATGTCGCCGATGGGCCGCAACATCACCCACGACGAGGTCGGCAAGGCCGGGGCGTGGCTGCTCTCGCGGGAGTCGCTGGGCATCACGGGCGAGATCCTGCACGTCGATGCGGGTTACAACATCATGGGCTCGCCCGGCCGGCTGCTGGACCTCGTGCCCAAGCAGGAGTGAGCGGCGGCAGCCTGACGGCTCACGGCGGGTCGTAGCCGCCCGGATGCCAGGGATGGCAGCGGCAGATGCGTGACACACCCTTGATCGTGCCGCGCACGGCGCCGTACTTCTCGACCGCCTGGCGGAAGTACGCGCTGCAGGTTGGCTGGAACCGGCAGTGCCGGCCGAGCAGCGGGCTGATCGCGAACTTGTAGACCACGACCAGGCTCACGAGCGCGGCCACGGCAGCCCGATCGCACGCCCGCCCCGCCCTCCGCAGCAGCCCGGGGATCGCGGCCACGGTCAGGGCCTCCGCGGGGTGCGCGACGGCTCCGAGCCCGACCTGCCGACGGCCCGGGCGGCGAGCGCCGCGAGCGATCCGGCCGTTCGCTCAAGCCCCGCGGCCCCCGGCTGCGGCAAGCCCGACCGCACCACGACGACGAAGTCGCAACCCGCGGGAAACGAACCGCGGACGCGCCGAGACGCCTCGCGGAGCCGACGCTTCCAACGGTTGCGGACGACCGCGTTCCCGATCCGCCGCGAAACGGAGAAGCCGATCCGGGCGACGCCCGGCGACTCCTGGGCCGCGGCATAGACCACGAGCGGCCCGGCTGCGGCCGACCGCCGCAGCTCGTAAACGCGGGAGAAGTCGGCGGGCCGCACGAGCCGGCATGCCCGGGGGAATCCCGACTCCGCGGGCGTCACCACCGCAGCTGCGCCCGCGGATCCGTCGCGCCCGCCGCGGCGGCCTTGGCGGCTTCGAGCAGGCGGGCCGCCGCCGCCGGATCGCCTCCCGCGGGCAGCATGATCTGCACCTCGGCGATCAGGTCGCCCTTGGCGCCGTTGGCATGCCGCACGCCCATGCCCGCGGCCCGGAGCTTTCGCCCGCCCGAGGTGCCGGGAGGAATCCGCAGGGCGATCGTGCCCCAGGGGGTGGGCACGTCCACCTTCGCGCCCTCGATCGCCTCGGCGAGCGTCACGGGCAGCGTGAGTTCGAGCGTATCGCCGTCGCGGCGAAACATCGGGTGCGGCTCGACGCGGACTTCCAGGAGCAGGTCGCCCGCCGGGCCGCCGCCGGTTCCCGGCATGCCCTGGCCCCGGAGCCGCATCCGCGCGCCGTCGGGAAGACCCTGCGGGATCGTGACCGTGATCGTCTCCGTCTTGCCGTCGCGATCCACGCGGACGTCGGTCTTGCCGCCGTCGATAGCCAGCCGGAAGGGCACCGCGATCTGCGCCGACAGGTCCTCGCCGGGCATCCGTGCCGCCCGCTTGCGGCCGCGGCCCGCACTGCGGCCACGGCCCGCCCCGAACAGGTCGCCAAACCCGCCGGCCCCGCCGAACAGGCTCTCCAGGTCGATCTCCGCGCCCCCGGGAAATCCGCCCCCGCCGCCGGGGAACGGGCCGCCACCCCAGCCGCCGCCGGGGCCGCCGGCACCCACGCCCTCGAAGGAACTGCCGTAGCGGTCGTACATCTCCCGCTTGCTCGGGTCGTTGAGCACGTCGAAGGCAGACTGCACCTTCTTGAACTTCTCCTTGGCCGACTCGTCGTCGGGATGCAGGTCGGGGTGATACTTGCGGGCGAGTTCCCGGTAAGCCTTGCGGATGTCCTCCGCGGACGCGGTGCGCGGCACGCCGAGCGTCTGGTAGTGGTCCTCCGCCATCGATTGGGTCCTGGGATCCTCGGGCCGCCGCACGACTCGATTTTAACAGCCCGCCGCGGCGATCAAGGACCGCCGCATCCCGGCCTTCATCCTGCCGGCTGCTCGGGCACGTCGGCGGCCGCGGCCAGCGGCCGTTGCTCCAGAAACTCGAGCTGGCTCCGCCGCGGCGGCTCGTCCGGGCCGGGCTGCAGCAACTGAAACACGCCGTCGGGGCCGAGCCGCCGGGCCCGTACGTTGTCGGCCAGATAGACCGGCAGGATCTCGCGTAGCACCCGCTGTTTGATGTCGGCCGCCAGCAGTGGAAACATCACCTCGACGCGGCGGTGAAAGTTCCGCGGCATCCAGTCGGCGCTCGCCAGGAACACCTCGGCCTCCTCGTCGGGACCGAAGACGAAGATCCGGCTGTGCTCCAGGAAGCGATCGACGATGCTGCGCACCCGAATCGTCTCGCTCATGCCCGGCACGCCGGGCCGCAGGCAGCAGATACCGCGGGCGAGGATGTCGATCGGTACGCCCGCCCGGCTGGCCGTGTACAAGGCCTCGATGATCCGGTGGTCGACGAGCGCGTTGAGCTTGGCGAAGATTCGCGCCGGCCGCCCCTCCCGAGCGCGGCGGGTCTGCTCATGGATCAGCTCCAGCGTCCGGCGATGGAGGTCGTTCGGCGCCACGATCAGCCGGCGCCAGGGATGCCCCTGCGAATAGCCCGTCAGCAGGTTGAACAACGCCGAGGCGTCCTCGGCCACGGCCTCGTCGGCCGTGAACAGCCCCAGGTCCGTGTAGACGAGGGCCGTCGTCGGGTTGTAGTTGCCGGTGCCGAGATGCACGTACCGCTTCAGGCCGCCCCCTTCCTGCCGAACGACGAGCGACACCTTGCAGTGGGTCTTCAGGTCGAGGAACCCGAAGACCACGTGCACGCCGGCCCGCTCCATCTGCCGGGCCCAGCTGACGTTGTTGGCCTCGTCGAACCGGGCCTTGAGCTCCACCAGCGCCGTGACGTGTTTGCCCGATTCAGCGGCCGCGATCAGGGCCCGTGAGATCGGCGAATCGCCGCTCGTCCGGTAGAGCGTCTGCTTGATGGCCAGCACCCGCGGGTCGGCGGCGGCACTGGTCACGAACTCGACCACCGGGTCGAACGACTCGTAGGGATGGTGGAGGAGGATGTCGCGCTGGGCGATGGCGGAAAAGATGTCGCCGCCCCGGCGGTCGAGCCCGCGGGGCACCCGGGGCGTGAACGGCTTGTCATGCAGCCGGTCATACCCGGCCAGGCGGTAGAGCTCCCAGATCGCCGTCAGGTCGAGCGGACCGTCGATCCGATAGATCTCGCTGTAGGCGCCGTCGCGGGCGTCATCGCCGCCGTACAGACCTTCCTCGTCGATGATCATCCGGGTGATGGCGTCGTCGGCCTTGGCGGCGATCTCGATCCGCACCGCCTGGCCCCGCTGACGGGCCTTGAGCCGGTCCTCGATGAGCTTGAGCATGTCGTCCGACTCCTGCTCGAGGAGTTCGACGTCGCTGTCCCGCGTGATCCGAAACGTGCTCCACGACTCCACCTCGAATCCGCCGAACAGCTCCGGCAGCCGCGCGGAGACGACGTCTTCGAGCAGCAGGAACGACCGGGTGCCCGACTCGCCTCCGTCCACCGGCACGATCCGCGGCAGCACCTGCGGCACCTGCACGACGGCGAACAGCCGGCGGGGCCCCAGCCCTTCCGTGCGGTGCAGCATGACGCCGAGGTAGAGGCCGCGATTGTGGTAGCGGGGCGAGGGATGGGCGGGATCGACCGCCATCGGCGTGAGGATCGGGAGGGCGCGTTCGCGGAAGAAGCGATCGACCTGCTCCCGCTGGCCGCCGGCCAGCTCGCCGTAGCGCAGCAGTCGGAACCCCTCCGCCTGCAGGGCCGGGGCGAGGCTGTCGCGCAGGCAACGGTACTGGCGGGCGACCAGCTCCTGCGTCCGGGCGGCGATCGCCCGCAGCTGCTCCATCGCGGTCATGCCGTCGGGCGCGTAGTCCTGCGGAGCGCTCTCGCCGAAGGCCTGCTCGCGGAGGCCCGAGACGCGCACCATGAAAAACTCGTCGAGGTTCGAGCTGAAGATCGCCAGGAACTTGAGCCGCTCCATGAGCGGGTTTTCCGGGTTCTCCGCCTCCTCCAAGACGCGGAGGTTGAACTCCAGCCAGCTCAATTCACGGTTCAGGAAGCATTCCGGGCCGAGCGTGCTCGTGCCGGGCTCGTCGACGACCGTTGCCATGCCACAATCCCTCGCTCACGGACCGAAACTGCGAACGTACTACTCCGAACACCGAATAGTTGACTCTTGCTTGGGCACGGTTCGGGGTCACCCACGCCCGCTCGCCGGCCGTTCGCTCCGGGCTTCCATGCCCTGCGCTCACTCGGAGGTGCCTGCGCTCCCGCCCTCCGGGCTTCGCTGGCCACCTACGCCGGCTCCCTGGGCATGGGCAACCCCTCACGGATTCCGCTGTCAAAAACTCAATTTCATC
Source organism: Pirellulales bacterium (assembly GCA_044344765.1). Taxonomy (GTDB): domain Bacteria; phylum Planctomycetota; class Planctomycetia; order Pirellulales; family UBA1268; genus QWPN01. Next base: position 4,842 of record JBIJCJ010000083.1, read on the forward strand.
GTGCTCCGGTACTCTCAGTGTACCCTTCGAACCGGTAGCCCTACGATGTCCGTTCCTTCAGCACGTGATTCCCAGGAGCGTCCCGGCCATACCGTCTTGCAGCGGGCCGTCGCCACCGGGCTCGAGCGGCTGGCAGCGGTATGTGAGCCGGGGAGCCGCGGCTGGTGTGTAGGCGCAGCCTGCATCCTCGAGGCCTCGGCACCGAAGCCGGGCAACGTGCATCCCGGCGCCGACTTTCCCGACCTTGCCCACGAGGATCTGGTGGCGGCGGCCATCGCGATCGCACCGATCATGGACCGGGCACAGGCCGCGTCCCTGGGCCGCACGATCCTCGAGGCGGTGGAGGCCGCCGGCCGTGTGACCAGGTCGAACGCGAATCTCGGGATCGTGCTGGCGATCGCGCCGCTGGCCGCCGCGGATTCGCCCGACCGCGTCGCGCACCGGCTCTCCCACCTCGGCCCCGCCGACGCCGCCGACGTGTGGCAGGCGATCGCACTGGCGCGGCCCGGCGGCATGGGCACGAGCGACCGCCACGACCTCCGCGCCCCGCCGCCCGCCGACCTGCTCGACGCGATGCGGGCCGCGGCACACCGCGATCAGGTCGCCCGGCTCTGGGCAACGGACTACGCCGACCTACTCGCGGGCCCCGTCGCCGACCTGGCCGCCGAGGTCGCCGCTGGGAGCGACCTCGATGACGCCATCGTGCGAGCCCACCTGCGGCAGCTCGCCCGCGAGCCCGACACGCTGATCGTCCGCCGCCACGGCGCCGACGTCGCCGCCGACGTCTCACGCCGCGCCCGCGCGGTGCTCGCCGCCGGCGCCGACTGGCGGCCGGCAGCGGCCGCCTTCGACCAGGCGCTGCGGTTCCCGAAACGCGTCAATCCGGGCACCACCGCCGACCTGCTCGCCGCGGCGCTGTACATTCTTCTTCGGACGCGCCGGATCCGCATCGAGTGATTCGCCCGCGTCGGAGGCCCCTGGCATGCACGAGCGATTCGAGGTCCGGCTGCGCAAGGCGGTGCACGTCTTCTGCGCCGGGCATTTCATCACGCTCACCGACGATCTCTGCGAGCCGGTGCACGGGCACAACTGGACGGTCGGCGCGGACGTCGCGGGCGCTCCCGACGCCCACGGCATGGTGGTGGACTTCATCGCCCTGCGGGACCTGCTCGGCGGCATCGTCGCCCGGCTCGATCACCGCATGATTCTGCCCGCGGAAAACCCGCTCCTGGCGGTGACGACGGAGCCCGGCCCCACGGGCGTCCTGGAAACGACGGTGCGGTTCCAGGACCGGCGCTGGGTGTTTCCTGCCGCGGAGTGCGTGGTCCTGCCGGTGGGCAACACGACGGCCGAGTGGCTCGCCCGCTGGATCGGCCACGAGCTGATCGCCGCGCTGGCCGCCTCCGGCCAACCGCCGCCCGAAACGCTCCGGGTGTCGGTGGACGAGTGCCTCGGCCAGGCGGCCGTCTGGGAACGCACGGCCTAATACGTCTCACCGTTGATCCTCGCGTGTGCCTCGCCAAATCCGCGGGGCCACGCGTCACCCCCCGGCTTCCGGAGAACCGTGCGACCGCGATCCAAAAACCAAAAGCCCCTCGCGGAAGCGAGGGGGTGACGCGTGGCCGGCACCAAGCGGACATTGAATCAACCGCGTCCATCGCGATCGTACGCGTCACCCCCCGGCTCCCGCCGGGGGCTTCCGGAGAACCGTGCGACCGCGATCTAAAAACCAAAAGCCCCTCGCGGAAGCGAGGGGGTGACGCGTGGCCAGCACCAAGCGGGCATTGAATCAACCACGTCCATCGCGATCGTACGCGTCAGGCCTCGGCGACGACGAGCTTGTCTGCGGCGTCGATCGCCAGCGCGAGGCTGCGATCGCCGAGGCGAATCCGCATCAGTCCGGCGCCGTCGGGGTTGCGCTCCACCACGCCCGCCGTGCCCAGCGCCAGGCCGCACTGCGTGAGATAGCGCAGGAACTCGGACGACTGGTCGAGCACCCGAGCCAGCCGAAACGTCGTGCCCGCCCCGCACTCGGCCAGGGACCGCGTCTGGCCGTCGTCGGCCGGGGCCAGCGACCGGGCGTCGGCCCGCGGGATCGGATCGCCGTGCGGATCGACCTCGGGCCGCCCCAGGAACGCGTCGATGCGGTCCACGAGCAGGTCGCTGACGGCGTGCTCCATATGCTCGGCCTCGTCGTGCACCTCGTCCCAGGTCATGTCGAGCGTGCGGAGCAGGAACAGTTCGATCAGCCGATGACGACGGATCATCCGCAACGCCAGCACGTTCCCCGCCCGCGTCAGGGCCACGCCTTCGTAGGGCCGGTGCGTGGCCAGCCGGGCCGCGTCGAGCGTCTTGAGCATGCTCGTGACGGTGCCGGGCGCCACGCCGAGCGCCGCGGCGATCTGCCCCGTGGTCGCCGGCCCGCCCGCCTGCGCGGCCGTGATCTGGTAGATCGTCTTCACGTAGTTCTCGACGGTCAGGCTGGGCACGGCAGGACTCGCGAACCGGTTGGGGAAGCGGGGATTCGGGCGGCCAGTTGCCGGACGGCACCGGCCACAGCATTATGACGCCCAACGGGAGCGGATCGAATGCATCTCAATCAGCGGGCGTGGGAGATCGTCGAGCCGCTTCTGCAGACCCCCGAGCGGTACGCCGTGGCCGTCCACCGGGTCGGCGGTACGCGGGTCATCGATTGCGGAGTGCACGCGGCCGGGGGCGCGGAGGCGGGGCTCGTGATGGCCCGGGCGGCGCTCGCCGGCCTGGGCGACGTGGCCCTCCATCCGGCCGGCGCCACGACCGCCGCGTGGCCGGGATGCCCGTGGCCGACCGTCGCCGTGTCGAGCCGTGAGCCGATCGCCGCCTGCCTGGCCGCGCAATACGCCGGCTGGCGGGTCAAAACACCGGGCTACTTCGCGATGGCCAGCGGCCCGATCCGCGCCGCGATCGGTCGCGAGGAGCTGTTCGACACCATCGGCCGCCGCGAACGGCCGGAGATGGTCGTGGGGCTGCTCGAAACGGCCGCCCTGCCGACCGGGGAGGTATGTCGCAAACTCGCGACCGACGCGGGCCTGCCGCCGGAGGCGGTCGTCCTGCTCGTGGCCCGCACGGCGAGCCCGGCCGGCACGCTCCAGGTGATCGCCCGTTCGCTGGAGACCGCGCTCCACAAGCTCCACGACCTCGGGTTCGACCTCGGCCGCATCCGCGCCGGCCGCGGCATGGCGCCCCTGGCGCCGGTCCCCGCCGACGACCTCGTGGCCATCGGCCGCACCAACGACGCGATCCTCTACGGCGGAACGGTCGCGCTCGACGTGGACGGCGACGCCGCCGACCTCGCCGCCATCGGGCCGCGGATGGTCAGCGGCGCCTCGCCCGCCGCCGGCGAACCGTTCCTGACGCTCTTCGAGCGGGCCGGCCGCGACTTTTACGCCCTCGATGCGGCGCTGTTCGCCCCCGCCGCGGTCGAACTCGTCGAAACCGAAACCGGCCGCAGCCATCGTTTCGGCCGGATCATGCCGGAGATCGTCGCCGCGTCGTTCGGCCCGGCGGCCGCCAGCCCGGCGGAGACCTGACGCATGCGGGTGGCCGTCGTCGGTGAGCCCACGGGGTGGCACGTCGGCCGCCTCACGCAGCGGCTCACGGCGCTGGGGCACCGAGCGACCGTGGTCCGCTGGCGCGACATCGGTGCCACGGCGGGCGACTGCCCCGAGCGATTTTCCCCCGCGGCCCTCGACGAGGCCGACGCGATCGTCGTGCGCGGCATGCCCGGGGCGGCCGCCACCGACGACCGGCTGGAGAGTGTCGTGTTTCGAATGGACGCCCTGGCGCGGCTGGCGGCCAGAGGCACGGCGGTGATCAATTCCCCGCGGGCGCTCGAGGCCGCCATCGACAAGTATCTGTCGGCGGCCCGTCTCGCCGCCGCGGCGCTGCCCGTGCCCCGCTGCCGTGTGGCCCAGGGGCTCGAGGCCGCCGACCAGGCCCGCCGGGAACTGGGGGGGGACTGTGCGTTGAAACCGATCTTCGGCTCCCAGGGCCGAGGGATCGTGCGGGTCAGCAGCCGCGCGGACCTCGTCGCGGCCGCCCCCGATCCCGGAGCCGACCGGCTTTATCTGCTGCAGGAGTTCGTGCCGCACCCCGGCTGGGACGCGCGGGTGCTCGTGGTCGGCCCGCGGGTCTTCGCGATGCGGCGGCTGGCCGCCCCGGGCGACTGGCGGACGAACGTCGCGCTCGGGGGAACGCCGCAGCCGTTCGACCCGCCGGCAGACTGGGTCGATCTGGCGATCCGCGCCGCCCGCTGCCTGGAAACGGAGGTCGCCGGGATCGACCTCCTCCCCGCCGTCGACGGCCGAGTTCTGGTTCTGGAAGTGAACGGGGTTCCGGGCTGGCGGGCCCTGGAAGCGTCCACCGGCTACGACGTGACCGGTGCCGTAGCCGAATACATCGCCCAAACCGCGGCCAAAAGCCGAACTTGAGCCAAATCGTCCGCGGCCCCACAGACCGGACAGTTGGCAAATAAGAAACCTTCGGGCTGCCCAAGAACTAGGCACGCCGCCGGCTGCCTTCCCGGCGAGCATCACTGCCCGAAAACAAGGCGGGCCTTCTGTTCGTGTCGGAAGTGCTTTCGCAGCAAGCACTTCACGCTGTCGCTTGACCGTGCGGAAACAGTTTTGCATGCGATCCCGGACGCCGGGCGTCGCGGAAAACGTTTCTGCCATCCATCAACAGCCTGAGACCCACCGCCCATGGCCACCAAGACCCGGGAATCCTCCGCCACGTCCCCCGACTCCCACGCGGCGACCGCCGTCCTTCATGTCGCGGAGCGGCTGTATTCCATGAGCCCGGAGTGGGTGGTGTTCTTTCGGGAGGTGCTCGGAGTGGACGGCATCGTCCGCCGGACGTTCAGCGACCCGGAGGCGCTCCTCCGCTTCGAATGCTCGCCCCAATATGCCCGCATCCGGGAGATGCTCGACGCCCTCCGCGTCCGCCAGCAGGAGCGGCCGGCGGAACGCGAGACCCAGCGGGTGGTGACCGTGCGGATGCCGCGGTCGCTCCACGAGACGCTGAAGGCGGAGGCGGATCAGATGCGGGTGAGCATCAACACCCTCTGCATCTCGAAGCTCATGAAACTGCTCGACGAGCAGGAGCGGAGGGACCTCGCCGGCCTCCGCGGCGGCTTCGAGACCGCGGCCGAGCCGGCCGCGGGCGGCAGCCGCATGGCCCGGGCACGATGAAGCCGAGGAGCGGAGCGGGCCTGTAAGCCGGGTTCTGTTCCGCGGTCCCTTGCGGGCCCGCGGTGGCGACCATTTCTCTAGGGCCCCGGTTGCCCGAGGCCTCCAGCAGCCGACCCGGAAGCTGGTGCGCGGCGGGTCGTCGCGCGTCGTTTTGGCCTTTGCGGACCTGACGACTTCTTCCTGCTTGGCCTTGCTCCCGATGGGGTTTTCCGAGCCAGACCGGTCACCCGGCCTGCTGGTGAGCTCTTACCTCACCGTTTCACCCTTACCTGCCGGGCCGAAGCCCGGCAGGCGGTTTGCTTTCTGTGGCACTTTCCCTGGCCTCGCGGCCGGTGGGCGTTACCCACCATCGCACCCTGCGGAGCCCGGACTTTCCTCCCGCCGCCTCGCGGCGGCCGGCGGTCACCCGGCCCGCTCCTCTCCTCGTGCTTCATCACTCCGATTCTACCGCACCGCACGCCGCCCGTTCGACCGATTGACCCATTGGCAATTCCCGCCTACCCTCCAGGAGGTCGGGGGCTGGGATCGGTGCATCGCCGGCTTCGTCCGCCTCCGGCATTCCATTCCGCGGCCATCGCAACAGGATCATCATCATGTATGGCGAACTGCAGCCGATCGGGGGCGGCGATCCGATTCCCCTTCTCAAAACGACGCTGCTGGTCGGCCGGCGCGAGAGTGCCGACATCGTGCTCCGGTTTCCCAACGTGTCCGGGCATCACTGCGAGCTCACGCTCGTGGACGGCTATTGGCACGTCAAGGATCTGGGCAGCAGCAACGGCACGAAGGTCAACGGCGTCCGGGTGACGGAGCAGCGGATCGCCCCGGGCGACAAGCTGTCGGTGGCGAAGCATGAATACGAGGTCGCCTACGAGCCGGCCGCGCTCGGGGCGAGCCAGTTCCAGGCCGAGCCTTCCGTGCAGGAAAGCATCTTCAGCCGCTCCCTGCTGGAGTCGGCGGGCCTGGAGGCGCGGCGGCCTCCCAACCAGCAGGCGACCGGCGGCCGCGAGCGACGGTGACGTTCTTTTCACGTGGACAAAGCCATCCCTGGCCTTTGTCCACTTGATCGACCGCAGGCAACGCCGAGGGTTGCCTGGGTCGATGACCAGCGCGTCCTGCGCTGGCTTCCCGTGGACAAAGCCATCCCTGGCCTTTGTCCACGGAAAGCGAGCGGTTCCTGAAGTCCGGGCGTTGCTACAATCTTCGCATGGCGAGGCAGCGCAAGATTCGCATCGACTTCCGCAAGAACCGGTCCGCGCGGCGGCGCGACGGCGACCTGACGCGGAGCATGGGCCGCGATCCCGACCATGCCGACGCGCAGCCGGCGACGGAGCGGATTTCCGGCAAGGGTGCATTGACCCGCCGACGGACCATCGTGGGCACCGACCCGGCCGGTGACGGCGTCGAGGCCCTGGCCACCGAGTCGGCGGCGGGCACGTGGCGCGGGCAGGTGATGCACGTGCACGGGCTGGAGAGTTTCGTCCGTCACCCCGACGGCGGCCTCGTCCGCTGCACCATGCGGCGTATCCTGCGCACGGTCGCCACCGATCACCGCCATCCCGTGGCGGCGGGCGACTGGGTACGGGTCCGGGGCGAGGCGGCCGCGGGCGTGATCCAGGCGATCGAGCCGCGCCGCACGGCGCTGTGCCGCGACAGCCGGGGCCGGCGGCACGTGATCGTGGCCAACGTCGATCAGGTGCTGATCGTCGGCAGCGCGGCACTGCCGGGCCTCAAGCCGGGCCTCGTCGACCGGCTTCTGGTCGCCGCCGAATCGGCCGGCATCCGCCCGCTGATCTGCATCAACAAGCTCGACCTCGTGCCGGCTGCCGCGCTCGTGCCCGTGGCGGGCGTGTTCGCCCGCATGGGCTACCCGGTGATCCTCTGCTCCGCCGCCACGGGCGTCGGCCTCGACCGCCTCGCCGGCGAACTCGCGGGCCGCGTGACGGCCGTCGTGGGCCAGAGCGGGGTCGGCAAGTCGTCGCTGCTCAACGCGCTCGACCCGACGCTCGCGCTGCCCGTCGCCGAGGTGAGCCGCGAAAACGAGAAGGGTCGGCACACGACCACGACGGCCCGGCTGCTGCCCAACCGGTTCGGGGGCTGGTTCGCCGACACGCCAGGCGTGCGGCAGTTCCAGCTCTGGGAGCTGGTGCCGGCGGAGGCTCCGGCCGCGTTCCGCGATCTGCGACCGGTGGCGAATCTGTGCCGGTTTCCGAACTGCACCCACACCCACGAGTCGGAGTGCGCGGTGAAGCACGCCGTAGCCGACGGACTGCTCGACACGCGGCGGTGGCAGAGCTGCTGCCAGCTGGCCGGGGCTACCGACGGCGCCGCGGAGGACGAGGAGTGAAGGACCGTGGCACGAGCGTGCAGAGCGAGAAGGCCGTGCTGGTCGGCGTCCTGCTCCGCCCACCCGTCGATCCGGAGCATCCGCTCGCCGAGCTCGCCGGTCTCGCCGAGACCGCCGGGGCGCGAGTCGTCGGCGAGCTCACGCAGCGCCGCGAGACCCCCGACCAAACCACCTATCTCGGCAAGGGCAAGGTGGCCGAGCTCGCGGCGCTCGCCGCCCACCACGACGCCGACGTCGTCATCTTCGACAACGATCTTTCGCCGGCCCAGACCCGCAACCTCGAGCGGGAGCTGAAGCTCAAGGTCCTGGACCGCTCGGAGGTGATCCTCGACATCTTCGCCGCCCGGGCGCGGACCTACGAGGCCCGACTGGCGGTGGAGCTCGCGCAGCTCGAATACTCGCTGCCGCGGCTGAAGCGGATGTGGACCCACCTCTCCCGGCTCAAGATGGGGATCGGCATGCGCGGCCCCGGCGAGAAGCAGCTCGAGGTCGATCGCCGCCTCGTCGAGAAGCGGATCCACGACCTCACGCAGGAGCTCGGTGAGATCCACGCGCGGCGGGAGCGGCAGGTCGCCGCCCGCCACGAGCACATGACCGTCTCGCTCGTCGGCTACACCAACGCCGGCAAGAGCACGCTGCTCAACGCCCTGACCGGCGCCGACGAGCTCGCCGCCGACAAGCTCTTCGCCACGCTCGACACCCGCACGCGGCGCTGGCGGCTGCCCGGCTGGGGGCCGGTGCTGCTCAGCGACACCGTGGGCTTCATCCGCGACCTGCCGCACCGGCTGATCGCGAGTTTCAAGGCCACGCTCGAGGAGACGCGGCAGGCCGACCTGCTGCTGCACGTCGCCGACGCGTCGAGCCCGATCGTGGATGCCCAGATCGCGGCCGTGCGGGCGGTGCTCGAGGAGCTCGGCGTCGAAGACAAGGACACGCTCCTGGTGCTCAACAAGGTCGACGCCGTGCCCGATCGCACAGACCGCGAACGGCTCCTCGCCCGCTACCCCCACGCGATCGCCATCTCGGCGCGGACCGGCGCCGGCGTCCCCGCACTCGCCCGGGCCGCCAGCGATTGCCTGGGCCGCGGCTTTCGCGACGTCGACGTGCGGACCGACCCCGGCAACGGCCGGCTGCTCGCCTGGCTGGGTCGGCACGGCGAGGTGCTGTCGCGGCACTTCACCGACGATCAGGTGACGGTCCACTGCCGCATCCCCGCGGCGTTGCTCGGCCTGATCGCCCCGCAGGAGGCGACCGTCACTCCGCACGTCAGCGCCGGGGAACGGCCGCTCGCCACCCACGACGACGCCCCGGCACGGTGAACCGATGCCGCAGCCAACTTCCGACTGCCCGCGCATCCGCACCCTCGCCGGCTGCCGGGCCCTGGTGACGGGCGGCTCCTCGGGCCTGGGCCGGGCGATCGCGTTGGAACTCGCCCGTCGCGGCGGCCAGGTGCTGGCGACGGCCCGAAGGCCCGACCGCCTCGCGAAACTCGCCCGCGCGGCGCCCGGCATCCAGGTCGTGGTCGGCGACCTCACCGACCCGGCGTTCCGCGATCGGCTTCCGGACATCGCGGCCGACCGGCTGGGCGGGCTGGATGTCGTCGTCGCCGCGGCCGGCAGCGGCGCCATCGGCGAGTTCGGCGCCGGCGCTGCGGACGATTGCGCCCGCATCCTCGACATCGACTTCCTCGCCCCGGCGGGGTTGGTGCGGGCCAGCCTCCCCTTGCTCCGCCGGTCGGCCGATCCGGGCATCGTGCTCGTCGGTTCCATCCTCGGGCTGCATCCATTGCCGCTCCATGGCGGCTACTGCGCAGCGAAGGCGGCGCTGCGGTCGCTGGCCGGCACGCTGCGGCTGGAACTTGCGCGGGACGGGATCGACGTCCTGCACGTGAGCCTCGGCCCGATCGAATCGGAGTTCTGGGAGAATCTGCTGGTCGGCCGACGCCCGTCGTGGTCCCGAGGCCGGCCGATGCCCGTGGAGCGAGCGGCCCGGGCGACGGTCAATGGCCTGGTCCGGCGGCGGTCTGAGATCACCCCAGGATGGCGGGCGAAAGGCTTCGCGTTCGCGGCTCGATTCCTGCCCGGCTTGATCGACGCGATCACAGCCCGACACTTGCGGATCGAGGATCGTCGCCCGATCGACCCGCCCCTGCCCCAGCCATGACCGGCATCGCCACTCCGCCGTCGCTGTTCGTCGTGGCCTGCCCGGCCTGCGGGGGCTGGTCCGCCGCCACTGTCGCACAGATCGGCGCGGCGGCCTGCTGCCCGCTGTGCGCCGCGGCCTTCCTCGTGCCACACCCCGCTGCCGCACCGAGCACGGCGCTGCCGTTGCCCGCAGCACGTGCCGCAGAGATTCCCGCCGCCTCCACCCCTGCCGCGACGCAGCCGGCACGCCTCGATCAGCCGGCACGCCTCGATCAGCCGGCACCCATCGATCAGCCGGCACCCATCGATCAGCCGGCACCCATCGATCAGCCGGCACCCATCGATCAGCCGGCACCCATCGATCAGCCGGCACCCATCGATCAGCCGGCACGCCTCGATCAGCCGGCACGCCTCGATCAGCCGGCACCCATCGATCAGCCGGCACCCATCGATCAGCCGGCACCCATCGATCAGCCGGCAGCCGCATCGACGTCGAACCCCCAGATCCCGGAGCCCGTGACCGCGTCGCCCGTGCCCGC
>JBIJCJ010000084.1:0-15068 GCA_044344765.1 Pirellulales bacterium
CAACCGTGCGGGCGATGCCCCCGCCTTCCGCACCGTCGACAGATCGAACCGCGGATGATATCTTCCGCGCATCATCCGAGCCGAGAGGCACGACATCGTTCATGGCAACATGTCTGATCACCGGCGGTGCCGGCAACCTCGCCTGCCAGCTCAGCTGGGCCCTCGCCGACCGGTTCGACCGTCTCGTGCTCCTCGACGTGGCCCAGGAACCGGTCGGCCCCACGGCGCCTGCCGCCCGCTACGAACGCCTCGACCTGCTCGACTCACCGGGGCTCGACGCCCTCTTCGCGCGGCACACGCCCACCGCGGTGATTCATCTCGCGTCGTTCCTGTCGGCCAGTTGTGAACGGGATCGCAGCCGGGCCTGGCAGGTGAACATGGACGGCACGTTCGGGCTCTTCGAGACCGCCCTGCGGCACGGCCGGCCGAGCGTGCTCTTCGCGAGCAGCGTGGCCGCGTTCGGCGGCCCGCTTCCCGCCGTCCTCGCCGACGACACGCCGCAGTGGCCGGTCACCCTGTACGGCGTGACGAAAATGGCCGCCGAGCGGCTCGGCTGCTATTACCACGAGAAGCACGGCCTCGATTTCCGCTGCCTCCGGCTGCCGATCACCGTCTCCCGCCACGCGCCCGCGGGGGCGGCGAGCGCCCTCGCCTCGCACGCCTTCATCGAGGCGGGCCGCCGCGGTCGATTCACGTTCACCGCCCGGCCCGACACACCCCTCGCCGTGATCTACGTGCGCGACGTGCTCCGTGCGTTCGTCGGGCTGCTGGCCGCGCCGGCGGCGGGGCTGTCGTGCCGCGTCTACAACATCGCCGGCATGACGGTCACGCCGGGGGAGATCGCGGCGGCGATCCAACGCCGGCTTCCCGACGCCGTGCTCGATTTCGCGCCCGACGACGAGGTCGATCGCGTCCTCGCCGGCTGGCCCGGGGCGATCGACGATGCCACGGCCCGCCGCGATTGGCGGTGGAAGCCAGAGTGGGATCTCGAGCGGATGGCGGACGATTTTCTGGCGGCGCTCTCGGCCGCGGCGGAGGACCGGCCATGAGCGACACGCGGCCCTTCTCACCGGCTCCGGCCGCCCTGCGGATGCACGCCGACTACGCCCGGCTGGTCGCGCTCGCCGCCGAGAGCCACGCCCGCGGCCGCGAGCCGTTCGCCGCCACGCCGGGCGACATCGCCCGCGCCCGCCTCTACTGCCATGCATTTCGGCGGCACGTGATCGGCGCCTTTCACGCCACGCGCCGCGAGCTTTCCGCCCTCGAGATCCACGACCGCGAGGCGGCCATTCAGGTCGCTCGTGCGGCCGAGTCGCTCACCGACCTCGCCAACCGCGCCATGGATCCGGTGGAGCGCGACGTTCGGGCGTTGATCTCGACGTTTCACCATTACGCGACCCACGTGGCCCGCGTGGTCGAGTCGGTCGCCGCCGCCTGCGGCCGCGTGAGCGATGCGACGCTGGCGCAGATTCGTGACCGGTTCGTCGACCACATGCAGGCGATCACCACGAGCGACGGTCTGGTGCTCACCCGCGACGATTCCGCCCCGGTGCAGGGCTGCTTCCAGGTGCCAAACCTCGGGATCACGATCGTGCCGCTCGTCTACGGCGACCACCACTCGTGGAACCTCGCCTGGCTCGACGGCCCGAGGTCCGACGTCCCCTGCCACCTGCACCGCGCGGGCGTCGAGATCCACCTCGGCTACTCACCGCTCCACGGCCATACGATCCTCGGCGACGCCCGGGCCGAGGTCACGGAGGGCTACGCGATGCCGATCCCGCCCGGCACCCGGCACGGCTACGTGAACATCGGCAGCCGCACCCATCATGTGCCGTTCATCTTCGGATCGCTCACGCTCGGGGGCTGGGGCGTGTTTCTCGACGTCGATGCCCGGCCGACGGAGGCGACCGACATCCCCGCGGTGCCGGTGACGGCGGCGGCGCTCAACGGCACGGTGTGGCTCGAACGGGAGATCGCGACGGCCGTCGCGGCCGGCGGCCCGCTCCACCGCACGCTCATCCCCGCCCACCGGACCGACCGCGACGGCACCGGCGGGCTCGAACTCTCGCTGACCGCGATCGGCGGCGAGCCGCTCGTGCTCGCGAGCGATCGGTTTCGAACGGTGTCGGTCGTGAACGGCCACGGCGTGGTCAGGCTCGCCGGCGCGGAGGCGGCGGTCGGGCCACGCGACCACTTCGGGATTCCGGCCGGTCTTCCCGCCACGATCTCCAGGGAGGGGAACGAGACCCTCGTGCTCCTCGACGCGACGCTGACGGCGAAGCAGGGAAACAAGCCGCCGGACGACCGCCAATGATCACGGCGGATCGACCGATGGAGGTCATCTTGCCTCGGGCCGACTCGAGCTTGGCCTCCCGGAGCTTTCCGATCGATGATCTTCTCCGCGGTGAACTTCGTTCCGCGCGGCATCTACCGCCCTCCCTTGGTGGCGACCCACACCCGGATCCTCGCTCCGAAGGTGGCCTCGTTGAAGGGAGCAGGTCATCGGCCTGTTCCTGCTCGTTCAGTACTGGGCCGTCACGGCCACCTGGCCGGTCAGGCCCTCGAGGGTGATGGCCTCCTTGTCCTTGTTGAACTCGGTCCACGGCTTGCCATTCACGGTCACGGACTGGATTGGCGCGGACTTGGGATGGCGGAACCGCAGGACCACTTCCTTGGGTGCTTTCCGAGAGGGCAGCTCGACGGTCGCGTTGATCTTGCCGTTGTCCACGTCCGAGACGATCTCGTAGGCCGTCGGGCCGAAGAAGGTCGGGGCATTCTTGACGCTGATCTTCTTGCCCTGTTCCAGCCAGGCGCGCGGCGTGGCGCGGGCGAGCCACAACACATCGCCGTCTTCCCAGACCAGCAGGTTGCGGAAGTTCGTCATGAACCACGCCGTCGTGCCCAGGTCGCCGACGGGCTTGTCGTTCGGGTTGCCCTGGTAGGTACCGAGACTGGCGCCTTCTGTCATCCCGCCGTGGGGCTGTACGAAGGCGGCGTAGTTGTTCATCCAGTACCGCAGGAACGGCCCGAGGTCGTCCCGGCGGAAATGGGTCTGGGCGACAAAGGAGGCCTTGGGCAGACTCACGATGCCGTTGAAATAGACGTCGTCCTCCTCGGCCAGGCCCTTCTGCTTCCGGGCCTTTGCCAAGCCTCTGGATGGAGAGTAGGTCAGCAGCGCCTCCTCGACGATCTCCAGGTGTCCGCTCAGGCGGGGGTCGTCGGCGGGTAGCACGCCGATCCCCTGGAACACCGGCAGCGATCCCAGGCCGTCATCGGCCACCCCATATGCGGCAAGGCCCTCCCGCTGCATCGAGCCGCGGCGGTAAGGGGTTTGCGGGATGTAGGTGCGATACGTGCCGTCACGCGTCAGTCGCACGGGGGACAGGGCCATTTCCCGTTCCACCACGCGGACCAGGTCCTGCCGATACGCCTCGGCCTCCTCGCGGTAGCGCTTCGCCGCGGCCGGATCGAAGTCCTCCAGCGCCTGCGCCCAGCGGTCCAGCGCCTTGACCGACATCGCATCTAGGCAGATGTACCACAACCAACGAGATCTCCCCAGGCCCAGGTCGCTCAGGACCATGGGCGGGAGCAGTCCGGCGGTCCAGAGTCGATCGCGGTTGGGGACCTCCTTGAGGTAGTCCCGCCGCTGGCGGATGAGCCAGTCGGCCGCCCGTTGGATCCGCGCGCGGTTCTGCTCGAACCACACTTTGTCGCCGGTCAGCAGGTAGCGATCGGCCATGGCGGACAGGAGCAGGAAGGTGCCGGTATGCGTTCCGTCGTGGCTGTAGCCGATGTCGTTCTTCATGGAGGTGGCGTACTCGAAACTGCCGTCGCCATCGACGAAGTCGCCATCGGGCTTGGTGGTGCCGGGGCACTTGAGCCAATACTCGAAACGCTTGGCTGACGCATCATGCGACCCGATCAGGTCGGCGGCGTGGATCATCGGGGCGTTCTCGAACGAGATCCCCTGCCAGCCCCCCTTCTGCATGCGAAGCTGCCACGACGCTCGCCGCCAGACGTCGTTCCAGCGCTCGTCGGGTGTCTGCACCCGCATCGCCGTTTCGGGCGGCTCTTCGAAGGATTCGACCGGCCCGATCTCCGTGCCCTCCTTGCAGGACGGCAGTTTGATCTGCCGGAGGACCTCTTCGCACGAGGCTGTCTCCTTGTGTCGGCGGACGACCTCCAGAATGCTCTTTGGATGCTTGGCCGCCAGTTCGGCCGCGAACGCCCGCCCCGTCTTTTCGCTGCCTGCCTTGGCGATGAACACGCCGTGCTCGGGCACGAGAATCGGCCCGGCGCTCACATGGTCGGGCACGAAGGTCAGGTTGCCCCCCTTGGTCCAGAGCGTGATCCTGGCGTCCAGAGGGGAGATACTCGGCTTCTCGGAGCGCGGTCCGGTGCCAAACAGGCCGGGATGGAGCAGCGAGACGACGATGCCCCGCCGGCCGCCGCCGGCCGCGGGCGCCGACTTCCACGCATCCGCGGCCGTCATCGTCGTGCCCTTGTCCTCCGGCAACGGTTTGACAGACGTCACGTAGCAATCGTAGGCCTCGATCCGGCCATCGAAGACCGCCTGCTCGGCGCCCTCCTTGAAGCCCCACTCGATCTCCACGTCGAGCGCCGTCCATTTCCTGTTCGGCGGGAACAGGTGGATCGTCGGGCAGCCATACTTCGCGCCCGCCGACGCCTTGGCCGGGTCAAGAAACACGGCCACCATGTCCGTGGCGGCGAAGATCGGTTTCCCCTTGCTGTTGCCCTCTGCCTGTTGGTTGGAGTAGGTCAGCGTGCGCCCGTCGGCCGAAACGGTCGGCGCGCGCAGGACTTCGTCGCGGACCCACCCGAACCAGCCCATGTTACCGGATGGATAGACGCGGACCTCAATCGCTTCGGCGGGCGGAACGGCGTTGCCTTCGGACCAGCGCAGTTCGATCCGCTCGGTCGGCACCGGTGCCAGCCAGAGCAAAGCCGACTGCAGGCCACCCTTGGGCGCAGGAAGAAAGCCCAACAAGTGCCTGTTGTCCGGCTTGCTCCGCTCCTGCTCCGTCATTTGCGATTCAGCTTGAATCGCGACCGTGCGATAGACCGTATCCAGCCGCTTCAGCCGACGCGGGATGAAAGAGGCCTCCGGCTTCTCCTGCACCTCGCGGTCGGCCCGCCATGCGTAGGCCCAGGGAGACAAGTCCACCGGCTGGCCGGCCAATGCGACCAGGTCAGACGCCGGTTCCGTTTTCGGCTGCGCGGCCGCCCGAGTTGCCAGCGTGAAGCCCAGTGCGACGAGCACTGCTACTGACGTTGTCTTGGTCGTCCGTAACTGCGGCGTCATGGGATTTCCTTTCGCGGAGATGATGCTGGTTGAGAGAGTCAGTTGAAGCGTAGCCCGGCCAATGGCACGCTTCGTCGAGGAGTCGCTGGTAGACGTCGAGTCGGGTGAAGCGGGCCATGTCGGATTCCCGGGCGGGATGACGATGAAAAGCCGTAGTGTAAAACGATCGATCGACGGATCTCAACCGTGCGGACGAAGCCCCCGCCTTCCGCACCGTCGACAGATCGAACCGCGGATGGCGGACGATAGCCTCCGGGGATCGCCAGAGCCGAGAGTCACGGTGGCGTGAAGATCGGCAGCCGCACGCATCACGTGCCGTTCCTGTTCGGATCGCTCAGGCCGGTGGACGCACGTCGAACCACCACACCAGGGCCGACAGCGTGACGAAGGCCGCCGCGGTGCTGGCCAGGATGATGCGGGCCACCCGCCCGTTGTCGGCGCCGTAACGCTCGGCCAGCAGCGAGACGTTGCTGGCGCTGGGCAGGGCGGCCACCAGGGTCAGCACCATGATCTGGAACCCCGTGAGCGGCACGCGCAGGCCGCGGGCGGCGGCTGCCACGCTGAACACCAGCAGCGGGTGCAGCAGCAGCTTGATGGCGGCCACGGGCAGGAACAGCGCCGGCGGGGTGCGGCCGTGGGCGTGCCGGCCCGCGCGCCACAGCACCGCCCCGATGGTGAACAGCGCCACAGGCGAGGCGGCATCGGCCAGCATGCGGACCACCGTGTCCACGGGCCCCAGCAGCCGCAGGCCGCTGGCCTGGCTGGCCGCGCCCAGCGCGATCGCCCAGGGCAAGGGGTTGGACAGGGTGCCCTGAGCCGCCTTGACGATGGCGGCCCGTGCGCCCTGGCCGGAGGCTTCGTGTGCCTGGGCCAGGCCGATGCACAGCGAGCTGGTGATGAAGATGTCCACCAGGATGGTGCAGATCGCCGGCCCTGCGGCGGCGGGGCCCAGCAGGGCCACCAGCAGCGGCACGCCCATGAAGCCGGTGTTGGGGAACGCCGCCACCAGCGCACCGAAGGCGGCGTCCTTGAGATGCACCCGCCGGCTCCAGGTCAGGGCCACGGTGAAGAACACCAGCAGCACCGCGCACAGCAGCCACACGCCAAACATCCCCGGGTGCAGCAATTCCAACACGGGCGTGTTCGCCCCGAAGCGGAAGAGCATGCACGGCAGTGCGAAGTACAGGACGAAGGTGTTCAGCCCCGCGATGGCACTTTCGGGCAGCACCCGTTGTCGGCCGGCCAGATAGCCACACAGCACCAGCGCGAAAAACGGAGCGGTGACGGACAGGATGGCATCCATGGCCGGTCGAGTATCGCCCCGATCGCTCGACCTGCAATCCGCGGCCGCCGTTGGCTCGTCCGAGCCGGCCTGCCGAATGGCCGGCGAACGGCGTTGCCGATGGGGCGGAACCGGGCAGGCCGACGGGCGACACAATCGTGTCGCCCGATACGAAGCTGGAACTCCTGAGCACGCGGGAGCTGGAAAATCGCGCCGTGTATCGGATTGACAAGGACAAGCTGGTGCTCGAGATCACGCCAAGACCAAGGGCCACCACGTTCGATATTCACGGTAGCGAAGGCGATGCCCTGCTTCGCGGTCCTCGCCGCGGCAACGCCGGCGGGCTAAAATGGCCGTCGAAGTTTGTCCGCCGATCGATCCTCACGGGTCCGCGTCGAGCCCCGCATCGGGCTCGCGGCGTAGCGGGCGTTTTTGCACCGGAGTGACCCAATGGTGAACGGTTCGGGCCGTCTTGCCGCGAGGCCGCGTCTGGCACGTGTTGCGGCGGCGGTGCTCTGTGTGGCGGCGGTGGCGGTCCACGCGGCCGAACCGGTGTCGTTCAACCGCGACATCCGGCCGATCCTGTCGGACGTCTGCTTCCACTGTCATGGCAACGACGCCAAGACCCGCGAGGCGGGGATGCGGCTCGACGTCCGCGACGCCGCGGTCAGGCCGACCGACGGCGGTGCGGTGCCGATCGTGCCCGGCGACCCCGACGCGAGCGAGATCGTCAGGCGGATCTTCGACGTCGAGAACCCGATGCCCCCGGAGTCGGCCCACAAGCCGCTCTCCGCCGCGCAGAAGGAGCTGTTTCGCCGCTGGGTGGCCGAAGGGGCCGTGTACGAGCCGCATTGGGCGTATGCACCCCTGAAGCGTCCCCCCTTGCCGGCCGCTGCCGCCGGCAAGCATCCGATCGACGCCTTCATCGAGGCCAAGCTCGCCGCCAAGGGGCTCACGCCCGCGGCCGCGGCGCCGGAGCACGTCCTCGAGCGGCGACTCGCCCTCGATCTCACCGGTCTGCCGCCCGAGGCTGCCCTCGGCAAGGCCGCTCCGCGGCCGACGGGCGACGCTTTCGTCGATGCCCTCCTTGCCTCGCCTCACTTCGGCGAGCGGATGGCCGTGTGGTGGCTCGACATCGCCCGCTACGCCGACACCGTCGGCTTCCATGGCGACCAGAACCAGCGGATCTTTCCATATCGCGACTACGTGATCGCCGCGTTCAACGCCAACAAGCCCTTCGATCAGTTCACCCGCGAGCAGCTCGCCGGCGACCTCCTGCCGAATCCGACCACCGCTCAGCTCGTCGCCACGGGCTACAACCGGCTCAACATGATGACCCGCGAAGGGGGCGCGCAGCCGAAGGAGTATCTGGCGAAGTACGGCGCCGAGCGGGTGCGGTCGGTCGCGGCCGCCTGGTTCGGCAGCACGTTCGGCTGTGCGGAATGCCACGACCACAAGTTCGACCCGATCACCGCCCGCGACTTCTACGAGCTGCAGGCCTTCTTCGCCGACATGAAGCAGTGGGGCGTGTACGCCAACTACGGCTACACGCCGGAGCCGGAGCTCGACGGGATCAACAACGACTCGCCGTTTCCGCCGGAGATCGAGGTCGAATCGCCGTGGCTGCAGCGGGAGCTCGCCCGGGCCCGAACCGCCCTCGATCAGCATCTGGCCGATGCGGTCCGCCGGCTGGCCGCCGATCCCAAAGCCGCCGCCGCGGCGGCCGAGTGGGAGGGCAAGGTCGGAGCCTTCCTGGCCTCGCACCCGTCGGGCTGGCTGGCGGCGGCTCCCGTCGAGACGGCGATCCTCAAGGCGGGAAAGCCGCTGCCCGACCGCGCGCCGGTGGTGTCGCCCGCGCAGTCGGTGACTGCGGACGAGCCGCTTGCCAAGGGCGAGGCCATCCGACTCACCTTCGATCCGGCCGGGCTGCCCGCCGTCGCCGCCGTGAGGCTGGCCGTCGATGCCGCGGCCCTGCAGCCCGACACGGCCGCGAAGGACGGTGGCCCTGCGGTCACGCTTGCGCTCGAAGTGACCGGTGCCGATGAACAGCCGCGCCGGTTGCCGCTGCGGATCGGCGCGGCGACGGCCAAGCGGCCGATCCACCGGGGCGGTGCGGAGGTGCCGGGCATCCAGGGCGAATGGAGGCTGCCGAAAAAGGTCGCCGCCGACGAGCCGCTGGAGGCGGTCTGGCTGCTCGACAAACCGTTCACCCCGGCTCCCGGCGAGCGGCTTCAGGCCAGCGTCGGCATCCCGGGGCAGATCCCAGTCACGCTGTCGTTCTGTCCGCTGGCGGCGCAGCAGCCCCTCGACGTTGCGTCGCCCGACGACCGCGCCGCGATCTCCGCACCGCGGCAGTCGCGCACGCCCGCCCAGGCCGCCCGTGCGACGACGGCCTTCCTGCTGTCTACGGAGTACGACCCCGCGGCCGCTGCGGAGACCTGGCGGCTGGCCGACCGCGTCCGCGGCCTGTTCGGTGGCCGCACGTGGACGATGGTCACGCAGACCGCCGCCCAGCCGCTCACCGTCCGGGTGCTCGCGCGGGGCAACTGGCAGGACGAGACCGGCCCCGTCGTGCTGCCCGCCACACCGTCCTTCCTGCCGGCGCGGATCGAGAGCACCGCCGACAGGCGGCTCACACGGCTCGATCTCGCAAACTGGCTGGTCTCGGACGCCAACTCGATCACGTCCCGGGCGGTGATGAACCGGCTGTGGGCGATGTTCTTCGGCACGGGCCTGAGCGCCGCCGTCGACGACCTCGGCTCGCAGGGCGAGCTCCCCACGCATCCGGAATTGCTCGACTGGCTGGCCTGCGAGTTCCGCGAGTCGGGCTGGGATTTCAAGCACATGATCCGGCTGATCGTCACCAGCCGCACCTATCGCCGGTCGAGCTCGCTCCAGCCGGCGGCCCTGGCCGTCGATCCGGCCAACCGGCTGCTCGCCGCGCAAAACCCGCGGCGGCTCGAGGCCGAGTTCGTCCGCGACAATGCCCTGGCGATCGCCGGCCTGCTCAATCTCGACGCGATCGGGGGGCCGAGCGTGAAGCCGTATCAGCCGGCGGGCTATTACGCGGCGCTGCAGTTCCCGAATCGCGACTACGAGGCCGACACCGACGACCGCCAGTGGCGGCGCGGCCTGTACACGCACTGGCAGCGGACGTTCCTGCACCCCATGCTGGCCAACTTCGACGCCCCGGCCCGCGACGAGTGCGCCGCCACCCGCAACGGCAGTAATACGCCGCAGCAGGCGCTCACGCTCCTCAACGATCCGGCGTTCGTCGAGGCGGCGCGGGTCTTCGCCCAGCGGCTCCTGCAGGACGACGCGGCCCGGGACGACGCGGCCCGCATCCGCCTCGCCTATCGGCTGGCCGTGAATCGCGAGCCGCGGGAGAAGGAGCTGGCCTCGCTGACAGGCTTCCTCGCGGCGCAGCGGGCCGCATTCCGGGCCGCCCCGAGTGACGCAGCGAAGTCGCTCGCGGTCGGCCTCGCCCCGCGGGCCAAACTCGATCCGATCGAACACGCCGCCTGGACCCAGGTCGCCCGCGTGCTGCTCAACACGCAGGAAGTGATCACGAGGTATTGACCGTTTATCAATTGCAAGTCAGCTAACCAAGCAATAGAGGTAGGCGAGGGGGTCGGCGAACGCTCGAGGAGCATGGGGCCGCCGCGGCCCCCGCGACGAGACTTTTGCCGCCCGCGAGCCGGAGCCCCAGAGAAGAGGTACTCGTGATCAACCCGCTCGACCCGATGGCGATCGCCCGCCGCAGTTTTCTTCGTCAGAGCGGCTACGGCCTGGGCGGCATCGCGCTGGCGATGCTCGGCCAGGAACCGACGGTGGCGGTGGGAAAGCCCGCGGGGCTGCCGAAGCCGGACGACTGGCGCGGCGCGCTGCAGCAGCCGCACTTCCCCGTCAGGGCGAAGCGGGTGATCTTTCTCTGCATGGCCGGCGGCCCGTCGCAGTTCGAGACGTTCGACTGGAAGCCGACGCTCCGGGAGCTCGACGGCAAGCCGTTTCCGGAATCGTTCACGCAGGGGCAGCAGCTGGCCCAGCTGCAGAACACGGTGCTCACGGCCCGCGGCCCGTTCGTCGGCTTCCGGCGGCATGGCGAGTCGGGCATCGAGGTCAGCGACCTGTTTCCGCACATCGCCACGCAGGCCGACCGGCTGTGCGTGATCCGCTCGATGCAGACCGAGCAGATCAACCACGACACGGCCCACGCCTTCATGAACACGGGTTCGATCATCAAGGGGCGGCCGAGCATGGGCGCGTGGCTGCTCTACGGCCTCGGATCGGCCACGGAGGAACTGCCCGGCTTCATCGTGCTCACGTCGGCGGGCAAGTCCGGGCAGCAGCCGATCTCGGCCCGCCAGTGGTCGAGCGGCGTCCTGCCCAGCCGGTTTCAGGGCATCCTCTTCCAGTCGAAGGGCGACGCCGTCCACTACATCGGCAATCCGGAGGGCGTTTGCCAGAGCACGCAGCGGCAGGTGGTCGAGGAGATCACGCGGCTCAACGGCTATCTGGCCGAGGAGCAGAACGACCCCGAGATCGCGACGCGGATCGCCCAGTACGAGATGGCCTTCCGGATGCAGGCGAGCGTGCCGGAGCTCACCGACTTCAGCGGCGAGACGCAGGAGACGCTCGACCTCTACGGCGTGAAGCAGCCGGGCGACGGGTCCTTCGCCTCCAACTGCCTGCTCGCCCGCCGGCTCGCCGAACGGGGCGTGCGGATGATCCAGCTCTACCACCGCAACTGGGACCATCACGGCGACATCGAGCCCGGCATGAAGGAAGCCGCGGCGACGGTCGACAAGGCCTCCGCCGGGCTGATCGAGGATCTCGCCCGCCGTGGCCTGCTCGACGACACGCTCGTGCTCTGGGGAGGCGAGTTCGGCCGCACGCCGATGGGCCAGGGCACGGGCCGCGACCACCACATCCTCGCGTTCAGCCTGTTCCTCGCCGGCGGCGGCATTCGGCCCGGCACCACCTGGGGCGCGACCGACGAGCTCGGCTACCGGGCCGTCGACGACGTGGTCAACGTCCATGACCTCCACGCCACGCTGCTCGCCCTGCTGGGCATCGACCACCACCGGCTGACGACGAAGTTCCAGGGGCTCGACGTGCGGCTCACCGGCGTCGCCGGCAACGTCGTCAAAGGCATCATGGCCTGACACCGGAAAAAGAAGAGGCCGCAACTCGCACATCTCGCGAAACGCCGTCAACAAGGCTGTCGCGATGCCCCGCCTTGCCAACGTCACCGGCCCAGCCAGCATGCTGTGAGGTCGTGTCCGATGCTCTCGGCGCCAGAGAAGCGGCGCTGTTGCCGATGCGGCCACTCCATCGCCGCTGCCGGGAAGCCCGAAGCGCCAGCTGAGGGAATACGCGTCGCTTCACCGGAAACCGCTCCACATTCCCTCGGCTCGCGCCTCGGGCTTCCAGGAACGGGACCGCCAAACCAGACAAACCGGAAACCAATTGCCGGGCGTAGAGGGCAGTCTGGCGAAACTCGGGCGCGAGATTTGCGAGTTACGCACTTGTATTCCACGAACGTGTGGGCGATCAGGCCGTCCTCACGGAGGTCGCCGAACATCGGCTGGAAGGAGACCTGCCGCACCACGGCGGCCGGCCCACGCATCCGGCCACGAAGCCGGGCCGGGACACGAAACCGTCGTCCATGGTCGTCACCGCCTACTCCTCGGAGTTGACCCTACCGGATCGACCTGAGGAGGACGTTTCCGCTCGAATACCCCGGCTATACTGAGACGATGCGGGTGAACCTCGACATGTGCTGCCTCAAGAGGCCGTTTGACGACCAGTCCCAACCGAGGGTTCGGCTGGAAGCGGAGGCCGTGCTGTCGCTTCTGGCTGCGGAGTCCGCCACACTCGAGTTCATACGCTCCGCCGCGCTGCTCCTCGAGAACAAGCAGAACCCGATCCTTGTACGAGCGGCACGCGTGGATCTGTGGCTGAAGCAAAAGCCAGGCCTCACGGTCGACCCTGCCATGCTTCGCTTGCGAACCGGCGAACTGATGCGGTACGGATTCGCAAGCTTCGACGCCCTGCATATTGCATGCGCCGAACTTTCCGGTGCGGACGCCTTCGCGACCTGCGACGACCGCCTTCGCAAGGCTGCAGAACGCTGCGGTCATGTCAGGGTAAGGTTGATGGGTGTGGCTGAACTTGCGGAGGAGGTGCTGGCATGAGTGGGGTGTTGCTCGAACCGATTGAACTCCGCGCGAGAGGCTTCGAGGCGCTCGTTGAAGCGCTTGGCTGGGTCAACGCCGTGCGGTTTCTGCAGCAATACGAAAAGAGCTCGCTCGACTACACGACTGAACGCCGGCAGATTCTTCCCGATTGGAACGCTGAGGATCTGGTCCGCCGGCTCGAAGCCGAACAACACCAACGCTAAATCCGCGTGCCGCGACGGGCTGCGACGACACTCGCCGCGGCTACCGCCCGTCCTTCGGTCTCGGCCCCTGGAGCGGCTCGAGAGAGGTCCTCACCGGAGCCCTATCCTCCGTCCAGGTCAAGTCGCACTGTACCGCGCGTGTCCACGTCACATGAGCACCGTGGTAGTGGGCGACTGCTGTGCAGCGCGTGACTTCGCACCGAGTCGCTTGGCGCGAGCCGCCTCGAGCTTTGTGTCGCGACTGGCGAAGATCTCGGCATCACGACCCGCGAGTTTGTCGTGCCGCGAGACGTAGCCGAGTGCGCTGTGGAGCCGCTCCTCGTTGGAGTGGGTGACGAAGTTGCCGACGACGCGGCGTGCCTCCTCGACGTTGGCCGGAGCTTTGTTGCGGAACTCCTCCCCCTTCAGCGTTGTGTGCCAGCGTTCGAGCTTGCCATTGCTCTGCGGGCCCGACCTGCCGGTCATCGCGGAAGCGAGCGGGATGACGCGTGGCGAGTCACCAGAGCTTGCGCTGCTCGAGGGCCGCGAGGAGTTCCCGCAGTCGCGCGCGAGCCCCGCGACGGAGAGCACCTGACCATGGAAGACCGCCGCCACCGGCAGGAAGCGGGCGAAGCCGGGAAGATTACGGACGAGCGACTCGGCCTGGATCTTCTCCTGGAGATACATCTGCACGTATGACTCGAGGGCCTCGCGGCTGTCGGGGGCCTCCCAGATCACCGGGAGGCTGCCGAAGCGCAGCACATCGGCGAGGTCGAAATCGTGGCCCAGCTCCTGCGGCAGGAGCGGAAACATCTGCCGCTGCAGGGCCCGGCCCGCCAGCAGATTCGTGCCGGCCTGCTTCAGCTTGCGGGCGCTCGACCCCAGCAGCACGAACCGCATGCCGTGGTCTTCGATGAAACGGTGCACCTCGTTGAGCAGCGCGGGCAGCCGCTGGATCCTCGTCCACCACGACCGTCGTGCCGCGGGGGATCGTCCGCAGCTCGTTCGCAAAGAGCGCCGGCTCCCGCAAGTACGACTGAAAGAGCCCCTCGTCCAAGAGATCGATCCGTCGGGCCGTGGGCAACGCCCTCTTGGCCCACGTGCTTTTTCCCGCCCCACGCATGCCGAGGAGGAAAAAACTCCTGCCCGCCGGAGCGCGGAGGATGCGGTCGTAGGGGGCGTGCTTCACCATGCCGTCATTTACACCGGAAAAATGACGGCAAGGCTACGCAGGAAAAAAGGTGACAGTCACCATTTGTCCGCAGACCCCGGCCTTCGGCCGGGGCCGTGTCGCCTTCGGCGACCGGCAAATGGTGGCTGTCACCTTTTTTTTGGGGCGTGGGGCGAGACCCGGGTTTCCCGCCCCCAGGCCGACTGTTGGACGCACGGTCGCGATGCCGATATCATTCAGAGGCGTCAAATCGAGCACTGACGTCCGGGATACCATTCCCAATGAGCGGTCCGCAAAGCTTTTCCCGCTTCTTCGCGGTCCTCGCCCTGGCCGTGCCGACCGGCGCGGTAGCGGCCGAGGCTGAACCCGCCCCGGCTTTGGCGGCTTCGGCCGACGCCGCCAAGGTGGAGTTTTTCGAGAAGAAGATCCGGCCGGTGTTGGTCGAGCACTGCTACGAGTGCCACTCGGCCGAGGCGGCGAAGGCCGGCAAGCTCGAAGGCAAGCTGGCGATCGACTCTCGCGCCGGTGTTCGCCAGGGGGGCGAGAGCGGGCCGGGCGTGATGCCGGGCGACGTGGCCGCGAGCACGATCATCAAGGCCCTCAGGCACGAAGGCCTCGAGATGCCTCCCGGCGAGAAGCTCCCCGACGACGTGGTCGCCGACTTCGTCACCTGGGTGAAGGACGGCGCCGTCGACCCCCGCGAGGGGAACGCCGTGGCGTCGGCCGCGATCGACATCGAGCAGGGGCGGAAGTTCTGGTCATTCGTCCCCCCGGTGGCCCATCCCCGGCCGGCGGTGCGGGAAGCCGCCTGGCCCGCGCGGGAACTCGACTGGTTCGTCCGTGCGACCCACGAGGCGAAGGGCGTCACGCCCGTGGCGGCGGCGACCCGGGAGGAATGGCTGCGGCGGGT
>JBIJCJ010000001.1:0-44573 GCA_044344765.1 Pirellulales bacterium
GCTTCGACATGGCCGCCGTGCTCGAGCTGGTGGCCCGCGTGCCGGAGGACGAGCCGCTGCGGCCGCTGCTCCGCGACCCGATCTTCCTCGCGCGCATCGAGCACGCCATTCCGCCGGCGAGCGAGCGGGCAGCCGCCATCGCCCAGATACGAAACATCGCACCGCCGGGCGTTCCGGCGAATGCGGTCGACGGTGCCCAACCCCATGAGGTTTCCAATGGTCAGTGTTCTTGAACTGCTCGCGCCAGTCCGCGCGAAAAAGGTCTTCCAACTGGAGGAGCTCGCCGACAAGCTGGTCGCCGGCGAGAACATTCCCGCCGAGCTGATCGACAACACGCTCGTGGCATCCGGCAAAACGCCCGCCGACCTCCAGGCGATCCTCGATCGCAAGTCGGAGGTCAAGCGGCTGGTCGCGATCGTGCGAACCTCGAAGGGGGCTGGCGAGAAGCTCGCCGCCATCGAATCGCAGATCGCCGCAGCGGAGCGGGAGTTCGACGCCGCTCGTGAGAAGCTGCTCGCCGTGCGGGAGAAGCACGACGGCGACCGCGCGCGGCTTCGAGCCGAGATCGACGCCGCCGACCGTGCCAGGGACGAAATCCTGACGCAAGGCAAACTGCCGGTGGCGGCTTGGGAGCGGCTGTCGGAGGCCGAACGGGAGGCGAGCGACGCCAACGAGGCCCACGCTCACGCGCTCCGTGAGGTGCCCACGTATCGCGGAAGGGCAAACGAGGCGGCGCGCCGCCTCCGATCCCTCGAATCCGGAACGCCGGTATTTGATCGAGGCGAGCCGGTCGACCCCGACCAGGTGCGGAAGGCGGAGAAGGCGGCCCGCACCGCCGACGAACAACACCAAGCCCGGCTTCCCAAGCTGGAGACGGAGTTGCAGGAAGCGCGTCAACGCCGCGACGCCGTGCGGGCTGCCATTTTGCGTGAACTGGGGGCGTCCTGACCACGGCCACTGAGTTCTCGGAACACTCGCGGGGCTTCCGCCACGGCTTGCCGTGTGCTCCGCGAGTGGCCCGGCCGGGGGCGCACCTCCTTCCCCCGGCCGGGCGCCGAGTTCGAGCACGAATGCCATGGCGCACGTCGCGACCTGGCCCAACCCATGAACAGCGAGAACACCCATGATCGACTGCAACGCGATTGCTACCAGCTTCTTCGGAGCCGTGGCCACGGCCCAGACCGAGACGCACGCCGCCCGTGCCCTCGATCCGTTGGCGGCGAACCTAAGGGCCTCGCTCGTGGCGGCGCCTGCACATGCCGCTCCGCCTCCGGTGATGCGGATGGTGGCCCTGCCCAGGGTGATGGGGCACGAAGGGCCGGCGGCCGCTGCTGAGAGGCTCCGGTTCCGACTCGACGAGATCGAGCTTGCGAGACGGTTTGGAGATGCGGCCGACGTCGCGCGGGTGGTCGGGATCGCCGTCGACGAGCTG
This sequence comes from Pirellulales bacterium, assembly GCA_044344765.1. Classification (GTDB taxonomy): domain Bacteria; phylum Planctomycetota; class Planctomycetia; order Pirellulales; family UBA1268; genus QWPN01. The sequence continues at coordinate 1,433 of JBIJCJ010000001.1, forward strand.
CGGACGGCCGCCACGGCCTCGCGGAGGGTGGGGTGGTGATTGATCGTCCGTCCGCCGCTGCCCCCGCGCGTGGGTCCTGTCGGCCGGCCGGCACGCGGTTCGCCCCCGCTGCGAAATCCACCCCAGAGGACAGACCTTGACGAACAAGCCCCCCTCCAAGGCATCGCCCCAAAAAACCCAGTCCAACCGCTACGCGTCCCGCAAAAAGGCCGCGACCGAGTTCGACCGGCGGGCCAGCATCGCCGGACGTGAGATCGGCGACATCCCGCCCCCGGCCGACCCGGCCCGGCGAGCCGCGGCCGAGGCGTCGTTCCGGGTCTTCTGCGAGTTGTACCTGCCCGCCACCTTCAGCCTGGCATGGTCCGACGACCACCTCGAAGTGATCGCCGCGATCGAGGCAGCCGTTCGGGATGGCGAGCTGTTCGCGTTCGCCATGTCCCGCGGGTCCGGCAAGACCAGCCTCGTGGAGGCGGCCGCGCTGTGGGCGCTCCTCCACGGCTACCGCGAGTTCGTCGCCATCATCGGCAGCGACGAAGGGCACGCCATGACGATGCTCGAAAGCATCAAGGTCGAGTGCGAGACGAACGGGCTCCTCCAGGCCGACTACCCGGAGGCGCTGTTCCCGGTGGCCGCCCTGGAGCGCATCCACCAGCGTGCCAAGGGGCAGATCCACCAGGGCAAGCCCACGCATATCGTCTGGAAGCAAAAAGAGATCCAGTTCCCGACCATCGCAGGGAGCAAGGCGGCGGGCGGCATCATCCGGGTGGCTGGCATCACCGGCCGCATCCGCGGCATGAGCGCGAAACGGGCCGCGGACGGCCGGAAGGTCCGGCCGACGCTCGTGCTGATCGACGACCCGCAGACCGACGAAGTCGCCCGGAGCCCGTCGCAAGTCGCGGCCCGCGAGGGGGTGCTGAAGGGGGCGATCCTCGGGCTGGCCGGACCGGGGGTCCAGATCGCGGGCCTGGCCACCGTCACCGTCATCGCCCCCGACGACCTGGCCGACCGGCTCCTCGATCGCCAGCGGCATCCGGCATGGCACGGGCGCCGGATGAAGCTGGTCTACGCCTGGCCGACGAACACGAGCTTGTGGGAGCGGTACACGGAGCTGCGGCGCGAGGGCCAGCGCAGCGGCGCCGGCGTCAAGGCCGCGGACGAGTTCTACCTGGCCAACCGCGAAGCGATGGACGCCGGAGGCATCGTCGCCTGGCCGGCCCGAAAGCATTCTGAGGAGGTTTCCGCCATGCAGCACGCCATGAACCTGAAGATCGACCGCGGTGAGGCCGCGTTCGCGGCCGAGTTCCAAAACGAGCCGGTCGTCGAGTCCAAGGCCGCCGAACACCTGTCCCCGAAGGAGATCGCCACCCACGCCATCAACGTGCCGCGATGGACGGTCCCGCGCGGCATGGACACCGTGACCGCGTTCGTCGACGTCCAGGAGCGGGCGCTCTACTGGGCGGTCGTCGCGTGGGGGCATCAACTCCGCGGCCACCTGGTCGCCTACGGCACCTACCCCGACCAAGGGCGGGCCTACTTCACCCTCCGCGACGTTCAGCGCACGCTCGCCGACGCCGCCGGCGGTGCCGCGATCGAGCCGGCGATCCAGGCCGGGCTCGAAGCGGTCGCCGGGATGATCCTCGACCGCGAGTTCGAGCGGGAGACCGACGACGCGGTTCTCCGGGTTGGACAACTGTTCATCGACGCCAACTGGGCCGCGTCGCAGGGGGTCGTGCGAGACTTCGCGAGGCGATCATCTTGGGGGCCGCGTGTCCTCCCGACGCACGGCAGATTCGTGGGGGCGAGCGGCTCCAACATCAGCGACAAATCCCCGGACCGCGGGGAGCGAGTGGGCGCCAACTGGCGGACGTCCACGATCCAGAGGCAGCGACACGTGCTGTTCGACACGAACGCATGGAAGACGTTCATCGCCGCACGACTGCGACTGCCCCCGGCGGACCCGCTCGCCTTCACGCTCCACGCCGGGGATCACGACATGCTCGCGGAGCAGCTCGCGAGCGAGCACCCGATCCGGGTGGAGGCCCGCGGCCGCGTGGTCGACGAGTGGCGGCTGATCCCCGGCCGCGACAACCATTTTCTCGACTGTGTCGTCGGCTCCGCGGTGGCGGCATCGTTCATGGGAGTGTCCGCGGTCGGCGCGCAAGCCGCCGCGCCGCAGCGGCCCGCCACCGTCATCACGCGCGAGCAGATGGCGATGCGCCGCGCCGAGCTCATGCGGCTCACCAACCGCCCCTGGTAAGATGAAGGAATGAACATCAGTTCAGGCGTGAGGCCATAGCCCATCGGGCGCGAGGCGACTTGTTCAAGCGGGAAGGAAACCATCATGGCAGCTAGTGCAGGTGCGGTTCGGGCCGGCGGTGCCTTCATCGAAATCTTCGCGAAGGACGTCGCGTTCCAGCAGGCGATGACGCGGGTCCAGAATCGGCTGAAGGCCGTATCGGCTTCGATGCGGCAGATCGGGAACAACATGGCGATCGGCGGGGCGGCGATGGCTGCCCCGCTCCTGGCGGCCGTCAACGGCGCCCGTCGGTTCGAGGATGCCTTGCTCGACGCGAAGGCGTCGGCCGGGCTCACGGCCGCAGAGATGGAGCGCGTCCGGCAGAAGGCGCTCGAGCTGTCGCAGGCTGGCGTGGGCGGCCCGGGCGAGATCGCGGAGGCGTTCACGGCCATCATCAAGGCCGGCATGCCGCTGGAGCAAGCCCTCGGCGGGGCCGCCGAGGCGGTCGTGAAGTTCGCCAGCAACGCCGGCATCGACACCCAGCGCGCGGCCGAGATCGCCAGCGACGCCATGAACGTGTTCGGAGAATCGACGACCAGCGCGACCGACATCCTGAAGGCAGCCGCCGACAGTTCGAGCACCGACATCAACCAGATGACGCAGGCGTTCAGCCAATCGTCGGCCGTGGCCGGTCAGGCCGGTCAGTCCATGTCCACGCTCTCCGCGGCGCTGGCGATCATGGCGTCGCAGGGGGTCAAGGGTTCGGACGCCGGCACAAGCCTCAAGACGATGATCCAGCGGCTCACGACCGGAGCCGATACGGCGGCGGAGGCGATGGCCGAGATCGGGCTCGGGGTGGCGAGCTTCCGCGACGCTCGCGGCGGCGTGCTGCCGCTCGCGCAGGTCATGGACATCCTGAACGCGAAGCTCGGCACGCTCGACAAGGCGTCGCGGGACAACGTCATGGCCCGCATCTTCGGGACGGACGCCATCCGCGCCGCGCAGATCCTGACGACGGCCGGCTCGGCCGGGTTCAAGGCCATGGGCGACCAGATGGCCAAGTCGATGAGCAACGCGGATGCCTTCAACGAACGCATGTCGGGAATCAGCGGTGCGGTCCGGCGGCTCAACTCCGCCATGGAGCGATTGTCGGTCGCCGTGTCCGGAGGGCTTGGGACCGCGATCGGGTCGGTCGAAAAGGGGCTGGTCGCGTTCGTGAACGCCGTCTCGTGGCTGGCGGACCGATTCCCGGTCGTGACGCAGGCGGTGGCCGGTGCGGCGGGATTCCTGCTCGCGTTCGGGTTGGCCGCAAAGGTGGCCGGGTTCGCGTTGTCCGGCGTTGCGCAGGCGTTCTCACTGCTGAAGATGCTTCCGTCCCTCTTGACGCCGATGGGGCTCATCACCACTGCGATCGTCGGCATCGGAGTGGGCGGCGTGATGGCGGCCCGATCGCTCTCGCCGGCGTTCAAGGAAGAGACCGACGCCATCTGGCAGGCAATCACGCAACTCGACTTCGGGACGGCGTGGGAGATCATGAACCTCAATTTCTCGATCGCCTTGGCCCAGATGGGAGCGGCGGCGAGCAAGTTTTGGGGCACGATCCAGGGAACGTTCGCGTCGGCAGGATCTTTCATCGGCGACACGCTCACCCAAGGGCTCGACCGGTTCATGGGCCTGTTTGGTGCCGACATCATCACGCTCCAGAACGGGTTCGAGCGGCTGGGCATCTACTTCCGGGCGGCGTTCGATTGGAAGTTCGCCCTGACCGGAATGAGTGCGGCCCTCAAGGCCGCGGACGCTGCCGCGGAGAAGGCGCGAGCCAGGACGCCGACCGCGGATGCCAGGGCCGCCGATCGGGCCGCCGCCCGCCAGCGGGCTGCCGATGGCCGGCAGACGGCCATGGACAAGGACGCCGAGGGCTGGGGGGCGACTGTCGAAGAACTGCGGAAGGATCTTGCAAGGGCAAAAGACAGCCTCAACAAGCCGGCCGAAGCCAAGGGCGATTCCGCCGAGTCGGTCGCGAAAAACTTCATGGACCAGTTCCGGCAGCCTGGCGAGTTCACGCCCGGCGGTTCTGGCACCGCGGCAGCTGGGGCCGCGGCCACGAGCATCGGCCAGACGATCGGCACGTTCGCGTCCAGTGCCGAAGGTCTCGGCATCGGGCCGGAACTGAACAAGCTCGAGCAGCCAGCCATCCAGACGGCCGCGAACACCTCCAGGGCTGCGGCGGCCCTGGAGCAGATGGTCGCCGCCAATCGTTTGGAGCCAGCGGCTGCGGCTGGTGGCGTGGCCGCCCAGGTCGCCGCCCCGCAGGCCGGGCCGGTGGCCGCCAGGGTTCAAGCCGGCGCGGCGGTTGCGAGTTGGTCCGGCGTGAGCGAGGCGATGGGCGACGGCTTCAAGGCCGTCGTGTCCGCGATCGAGAGGAACACCAAGGTCACGGAACTGTTGCCCCCGCTCTTGTCGAAGATCGCGACGAACACTGCGAACGCGGGGCTGACGTTCGGGTGAGAAAAGACTGGAGCCGGCTCGGGCTGCAACCCGGCCGGCTCCTCGAATCCCGGCGTGGGGGCCGGAATCATGGCGGCAGACTACCAGACTTCGGCCCGTTGTCTATCCGACGAGGAGCTCGCGAATCTATGCAGGAAGCGCGCCGCAGAACACGCCGCTCGAACCCCGGAAGAAGCGTGGGCGATCACTGCCGCCGCCCTGGAGGCGTGGCGGGCTCGGGATCGCCGTCGAAGCCCTCCGCCACCGCCTGCGACCCGCCGTCGCCGAAAAGCCGTGGCCGGCTGAATGAATGGCCGCGCGAGGCGTACCGCCTCCGCGAGTACCACCGCCTCGGGCCTGGCCGCCACGAGATGCGACCGATCCCCGGCGAAAACCGCGTGTTCACGACCTGGAAGGCGGCGTGCGACGCGGCCGAAGCGATGAAGGGGCACATCGTCACCCAGTCCATCCTGATCGACGCCGACGGCCAGCTCGTGTTTCCGGCGGAGGGGCGGCAGATGAGAACCGAGGGCCGGTGGATCGCCGCGGTGAACTTTCGCTACCGTCATCGCGGTGTGGGAGGTGCGCCACGACCAACGGACATGGAACATCATGCCAATGGAATGAAGTTGCAAACCCATGGCAACGGCCCCGTGGCCTCCGGACAGACCGCCCCTGCCCCGGCCCGCGGCCGAGCCGACCGGAGCGGCCGAGGGCACATGCGGCTGTCCCGGAAGGTCATCGACCGGCTCGCTGAAATCCGCCAGGAGTCGCCCGATTTCGGCCGGCGAGCGGCCGCCACTGGGCAGTTCCCTTTGTCGGGCGAGAGCGACAACTTGTAGAGTTGGGGGCATGAACCTCGCGCTCTACGTATCCGTCGCCGATGCCGCAGAAATCGCGGGCGTGTCGCCGGAGCGCATCCGCCAACTCGTAGCCTCCGGGCAGATGGGCGGCGAGAAGAAGGCCGGTGTTTGGCTGGTGCTGAAGGCCGACGCCGAGCGCTTCGTGCGGATCCCGAACATGGGCCGCCCGAAGCGGGCCACCAAAAAGGCCCGCAGAAAACTGCGGTAATCGCCCTCCCCCGATCGTGCCCCCTCCTCCTGGTTGTCGGACATTTGGAGGTACGGTAATATCGTGCCCGCCGGCCGAGGGATTCGGCCGGATCCACCAAGGAAGGAAGTGCCACCGATGAAGGCCAATCTGTCGAAGCTCGCCCCTGTCTGCCCGACCTCCCGCCGGATCGTCGCCAAGGAACTGGGCCGCAAGAAAGTCTCCGACCGCGAGATCGCGGCGTGGAGCATGGAACGCGGGTTTGAGTGCCGGGTGATTCCGGAGAAGGCCGCCATCGCCGATCGGCTCCTACGCGAGGCGTGGGAACTGGTCCATCGGCTGATCGAGGATGGCGTCAAGTTCCCGGGGACGGCGGCGCAGGCCACGCTCGTCATCGGCGGCACGGCCTACGCGGCGTGGCGGTCGGCGCTCGATCGGCGATGCCGCGATCACGAAGATGCGCACCTGGTCATGGTCGTCGCCGGCCTGAACGCCGGTCTCGAGTTCGCACGGCGGCATACCACGGGCATGCCACGCATGTACGCGATGGACTACATCGACACCGTGGCGGACAGTACCGACGCGCTCGATCACGTGCCGATGATGGACACGCTCGCGAAGCTCTGGCCCAAAACCTACGGTGGCGGAAAACTGCGGTTCCGGACGCCGCGGTACGTGACGGTCGGAACTGACCGGGATTCGTGGGATGCAGAGTTCTGGGTCAACGTGCCGAACGTGCTGAACGCGTCGAAGGCGCTGATCGTCGCGGCCTCCAAGCGCAAGCCGCTGTAGAGAGACGAAGGGACGAAAACCACCACGGGAAGGGAGTTCACGCCATGGGCAGGGATGCTCTGTCGGTTCCGGCGATCACTGGTCAGGTCGTCGCCAGCCCGGTCGACCACTACCGGCAACTGGTGCAGGCCCGGCAACGGGCGGCGCAGCCGATGCGGCTGGTCGAGTACGTGGCGGTCTACGCGACCACCCACGAGATCGAGGTCGAGACGGCCCGGCAGTACCGGATCACGGCTGAGCGGATGGAGGCATGGGCCGGGTGCCCCATCATGCTCACCGACCTGAACGAGCTCCTCGTGTCGGGCTGGCTCCGGGCGTATGCGGCCGAGGGATGGAAGCCTTCGACCGTGAGGTCGAAGCGGACGCAACTGCTGGCGCTGTGGCGGGCGGCGGCGGACGAATACCTATGCGAGCCGCCCACCCGCCGGGTCCGGTCCGCACGGGTGCCGTGGGAGCCTCGCGACTGCTGGACGCTGGACGAGGTGAACCAGCTCCTCCGGGCCGCCAGTTGGCTGCGGAATAGCCCTGGCGGCGGGATGCCGCGGGCGGAGTGGTTCGACCTGGCGATCCGGGTCGCGTGGGACACGGGCCTGCGGTGGGGCGACCAAATCGCCCTCCGCACCGACGCCATCTACAACGACGTCGTGGTCGTGGCCCAGCGCAAGACCCGCCGGCCAGCCTGCGGGCGGCTCTCGCGGTCGACGATGGCCGTCCTGGCGGACAGCCTCCGCCGGTGGCCACGGGATCGCGTGACGCCGTGGAAGTGGTCGCACGAGACGTTCAACGCCCAGGTGAGGCGGCTGGTCGTGAAGGCCGGCATCCGCCCCGGCACGTGGAAGTGGCTCCGGCGGGGGTCCGCGACCGACGTCGAGATCCAGGAGCCCGGCAAGGGGATGGCGGCCCGGCACCTCGGCCACGCCCCCGGCAGCAAGGTGGCCGAGATCAACTACCTGAGCCCCGCGATCATCGCCCAGCACGTGCCGATGGTCTCGCCGAGGGAGTTGGGGGCCGCCGGCTAGGGGGCGCCGACTCCGGTCCTATCCCCACCCTATCCCCACCGGGGGCGCCCTGGTCGCGGCTGGCCGGCCAGGTGGCCGCTTGCCGCGGCCTCCAGCGGTGCCGTTTTCAGCGCCCGAAAGGCGGGGTAGAATTGCGGGCCACGAACGCGGGTTTTTGCCCCGCCGACTCACCGCCGGAAACGGAAAACGGTGGGGATAGCGGTGGGGATAGCGAAAAAAACAGCGTTTTGGAGGGTAAGCGAATGGCTAGCGGCGACACTGGAAATGTCGTGCCGGGAAACCGGTTGTGGGTTCGAGTCCCATGCCCTCCGCTTCACGCCTGCACCGCCGTCCTGGCCGGTGCAGGCTGGACGGTCGATCCCGCCATCCGGGCGGGCCGCCCGCACGCCTGGAGCGCGATTCGCACGGACCTGGCCCGCGGGTACGCCGCAGCGTAATCCACGACGGCCTGAACCGCCTCTCCGCCGACGATTCGCACGCTCCATGGCTGTCCTTCTCGACATCAAGCGGGCCTGTAAGCGGTACGGCGACCAGGTGCTCCTCGACGACGCCTCGGCCACGCTCACCGACGACGGCAAGATCGGGTTCATCGGCCGCAACGGTGCGGGCAAGAGCACGCTCCTCAAGGTGATCCTCGGCGAGGAGGAGCTCGACTCCGGCGAGATCGTTCGTCATCCCAAGCTCCGGCTGGGATACCTGAGGCAGCACGACCCGTTCCTGCCGGGCGAGACGGTGCAGGATTTCCTCGTCCGCGACAGCGGCCGCCCGGCCTGGCAGTGCGGCGCGGTGGCGGGACAGTTCGAGCTCAAGGCGGCGGCCCTCGCCGGCCCCGTCGCGGCCCTCTCCGGCGGCTGGCAAACCCGCGTCAAGCTTGCCGCCCTCCTGCTCCACGAGCCGAACCTCCTGCTCCTCGACGAGCCGACCAACTTCCTCGACCTGCGGACGCAGATCCTCCTCGAACACTTCCTGAAGAACTTTCGCGAGGCGTGCCTGATCGTGTCGCACGACCGGGCCTTCCTCCGGGCGACCTGCGACCGCACCCTGGACCTGTCGCACGGCCGGCTGACCGTGTATCCGGGGAAGGTCGACGCCTTCCTCGCCCATCAGCTCGAGCAGCGCACGCATACCGAGCGGACCAATGCGGCGGTGCTGGCGCGGAAGCGAGAGCTGGAGGACTTCATCGCCCGCAACAAGGCCCGGGCCTCGACCGCGTCGCGAGCCCGCTCGAAGAGCCGCGAGCTCGAACGGCTCGAGTTCGAGGAGGTGGCCGCCGACGCACCGACCGCCGCCATCCGCTGCCCCGAGGTTTCACCCCGGCGGGGGCCGGCCGTCCGGTGCCGCGGACTGTCGATCGGCCACGGCGAACGCATCGTGGCCGGCGACATCGACCTGGAGATCGTGCACGGCAGCCGCACCGCGATCGTCGGCGACAACGGCCAGGGGAAGACGACCTTTCTGCGGACGGTCGTCGGCTCGCTCCCGCCGCTGGCCGGCGAGGTGAAGTGGGGCCACGGCTGCGAGCTCGGCATCTATGCCCAGCACGTCTACACGAGCCTGCCGGTGGAGGAGACGGTGCTCGGCTTCCTCGAGCGGGCCGCCGCGATCGGCACGCCTGGGCAGCGGATCCTCGACCTCGCCGGGGCGATGCTGTTTCGCGGCCGTGCCGTGGAGAAGCGGATCGCCGTCCTCTCCGGGGGCGAGCGGGCGCGGCTCTGCCTGGCCGGCCTGCTGCTCGGCTCGTGCAACGTGCTCGTGCTCGACGAGCCCGGCAACCATCTCGACGTGGAAACCGTCGACGCCCTGGCCTCCGCGCTCCTGGACTACCGCGGCACGGTTCTGTTCACGAGCCACGATCGTGGCTTCGTGCAGACGGTGGCGACGAACGTCATCGAGGCCCGTGACGGGCGGGTCGTCGATCTCAACGGCGGGTACGATCGGTATCTCGCGGCGATGCACGCGGAGATCGACACCGCAGAACGGGCCCGTGATGGCGGGCCCCGGCCGCGGGCCGCCAGCCGCGACGACCGCGCCTTGCGGAAGGAGCTGGCTGCGCTTGAAAAGCAAGTGGCGCGACTCGAGACGGAACGCAGGCGGCATCAAGAGGCGCTGCTCGCGACGACCGACCCGGCCGAGGCCCTGCGGCTTCACGAGGCGGTCACGCGGGTCGCCGCCGACCTCTCGGCGGCCGAGGAGCGCTGGCTCCAGGTCACCGAGCAGCTCACCGAGCTGTAGTGGCGGTCTCCGACCACCGCTACAAGAGGCGGTCCACGCGGCAGGCCCTCCCGAAGGCGGCGGCGGGACGGAAGCGATTCCGCCATCCGCCCGCGACCGGTTCGAAGTCCTCGGGCCGCGTGATCAGGGCGATCGGTCGCGTGCGGCAGCCTCGCGCCTCGAGAAAGGAAATCCGGTCGATGAGCTCCAGCGGCAGTTCAAAACACGCCGGCAGGTCGGGGTTCTCGCAGTCCCGATCCACGAAGGCGTGGCCCCGGACGCCGGGCGGCTGAACCATCAGCGACCAGCCATAAAACTCCGACCGCAGTTCGGGCATGCCCGGCGGCTCGGGGGCCGCCGTCGCGGTGATGCTGGGAACGTCGCCCGGACAGACCAACGCCGTGGCGACCCGGCAGTGTCGACCCCGGCTCCGGAGCCCGGCGACCTCGAGCCGCAACGCCTGTCGCGAACGGGGGGCCAGCGGCAGCAGGCGGCCGTCGTCCGACACGTCCACCGTCCACGGCTCCATGCCGGCGACGGGCCGGTGGAGGATCGCGGGGCCGACCAGAAGCGGCCGATAGCACCGCGGCCGGGGCGGTGCCGGAATGTCGGTGTCGGGTACGAGCCGCACGATCGCCCGCGCGGGATGGATGGGTCGCATGGGAGCACCTCTGCATACATGGAGCGGCGAGAGGGTAGCTGCCGATGCGGACAACGTTGGTCCACGCTTTCCCCCCGAGTGGAGGGCGGGCGGCCTGGCCCCTAACATGATCGAATCCGTCGCCTGTGCGGCCGCTGCGGCCACGGCTGGAATCTGCCAGACCGCGTAGCGGCCACTGTTCCGGCCCCCGAGCCGGTGCTACACCAAGAGCCGATTGCCCCTCGGGCTGATCACTTACCACCTCTGCGGAGATGCACCATGGATTCGATCAGCCGGCACGAGCAGCTGCTGCGGGTGTTCCATCTGATCGACATCCTCTTCGGCGCCCGCCAGCCGCTCACGGCCGCCGAGCTCAAGGACCGGCTGCGGAGCCGCGGCGTCATCGACGACATGTCGGACCGCAATCTCCGCCGCGACGTCGAGTTCCTCGGCAAGTTCGGCTACGCCGTCAAGGCGTCGCGCAAGCGCACCGCCCGGGGCACGACCTGCCAGGCCTGGGAGATCCAGCCCGGGAAGGGGGCCGACGAACTGGCGGCGCCGGCCGTCTCGCTGCCGGAGCTGCTCTCCCTGGCGGCGGCCCGGGAGTTCCTCACGCCGCTCGCGGGCACGTTCTACTGGCGCGGCATCGCGCAGCTGATCGCGAAGGTCGAGAAGATCGCCACCCCGCAGCTGCTCGCCTACGCAGAGGCGCAGAAGGACGGGCTCGTCGTCCATCCCAAGCCGTCGGCCGTGAAGTACGGCTCGCGGATGCTCAACGCCGTGAACCGCGCGATCCGCAACGCGGTCGAATTGGAGATCCGCTACACGAGCCTGGCCGACCAGCGTCCCCGGCGGTCGGTGATCCGGCCCGAGGCGCTGGTGCTGTACGACGGCAGCATCTATATCGCGGCCCATCGGCCGCCGGCCAAGGCGGGCAGCCCGCGGCGGTCGGCGGCCGACGGGGCGATTCGCTTCTACAAGCTCGACCGCGTCGCCGAGGCCAGGCCCACGTCGCGGACGTTCGCCCGCCGGGATCAGGCCATCGAAACGCTGCTGGCCGACAGCATCACCATCTATCGCTCGTCGCAGCCGCCGCGCCGCTACCGGATCCGCATCGACGCCGACCGGGCCCGCTGGGCCTGCGAGAAGCCGTTCCATCCGCGGCAGAAGGTCCGCCGCCAGGCCGACGGTGGCGTGGTTCTGGAAATCGAACGCGGCTGGGACGAGGAACTGATTCCCCAGCTCCTCGGGCTCGGCGACGCGGCCGAGGTGCTGGAGCCGACCGATGTCCGTGACCGGATCTCCACGATCGCCGGCCGGATCGTGGCCCGTTACGCCGGGCGGCCGCTGCGCTCGCTCGACGCCCGCTCGCTGGGCGGGTGAGGCCGGCCGGTCAGCCGATCGCCGCCTCGATGCCGGCCAGCGGAATTTCGACCCAGTCGGGGCGATGCCGCAGTTCGTACGCGAGCTCGTAGACCGCCTTGTCGAGGGCGAGGATCGCGAGCAGTCGGTCGGCAGTCGCGACGTCGGCGGGCCACCAGGCATGGCCGCCGGCCACGGCCGCGTAGGCGACGCGGTAGTGACGGGCGAGCGCGGCGGCGGTCGCGGCGGGATTCGGCACACCGGCGTGCCGCGCGAGGTAGTCGAACGAGCGGCACATGCCGGCGACGTCCTTGGCGGCCGGCGCGAACGCCCGCCGCTCCTCCAATGTCCGTCCCGGCTCGCCTTCGAAGTCGATGACGAACACGCGGTCGTCGGCCGCGGCGACCAGCACCTGCCCGAGGTGGAAGTCGCCGTGCACGCGGATCAGTTGCGGGGGCAGGACGTCCGCGATCCCGCGGAGCTGGGTGTTGATCGCCTCCCGGGCGGCGACCACCCGGCGGACGCGAGCGGCGACTCCCCCGGGCAGCGGCGTGGCGGCCGCGAGCGCCAGGACTTCGGTGGCGTGAGCCAGGAGCGCCGTGGCGGCGGCCGCGCCGTCAGCGGTCGTTGTGTGTCGCGGGGCGAAGGCGGGCAGGTCGGGCCTGGCGGCGAGTGCCTTGTGCATCGCGGCCGTGGCGCGGCCGATCGCGGCGACGATCGCCGCGATGCGATCGCGGTGCGGGCCGTCAAGCCCGCGCTCGGCGAGCAGCCGGCCGAGGACGTCCCACGCCGACTCGCATCCCGGCAGATGGTCGTGGACCGTCGCCAGCGCGGTCGTCGGGCCGCCATCGGCAGGCCGGTATTCGAGCCAGCCGCGCAGCCGGGGCGTGGCGGCGAACGGCGACTGTTCGGCGAAGAACGTGCCGATCTCCACTTCGGGCTGGATGCCGGCGCGGCAGCGACGCAGCAGCTTGATCACGCAGGCTTCGGCACCGGCCCGCACGAGGCACGACGTGTTGGAGGCGTCTGCGCCGAGCGGGACGACGGCGTCCGGCGCGGTCGGCCGCGGGGCCGGGCCGCCCGCGGGATGGCCCACGAACGTGCCCTGCCTGCCGGGAACGGTGCGGCCGGCCGTCACGACCTCGCAGAGCCAACGGGCGAAGGCCGTCGAGCAGGCGGCATCGGCGCCGGTGTGGCTCGTGACCGGAACGACGTAGCGCACGGCCGCACCGCCCGCGGGAGGCACCGCATCGACCAGCGCGAGTGCAACGCCGTCCGCGGGGCAGACGTCGGCGAGGGCCAGCTCGGCTGCCGGCGCGCCGCCACACCAGCGGGCCTGCGGCAGCCACGACGCGATCGCCGGCAACAGGTCGGCGCCGTCCTTCGCGTCGCCCGGGGTCATGCGGGTGGGTTCTCCGGCCCGAGCGGAGCCACGAGCCGATAGACATGGACCGGCCGCTCCGGCGTGCACTCGACCGTGATGGCGTCGAGGTGCCAGGCATGCACGGCTTCGCCGAGGAGGTCGTGGGCCAGCAGCGTCTCGCGGCCTTCGAGTCCGAGGGCGGCGGGGTCGAGCCGCAGCGGTCCGGAGCGCGTCTCGCCGGGCCGCATGTTCACGACCACCAGCACGCGATTCGCGGTGACTTGGTCGTACCGGCACCAGGCCAGCAGGTGCGGGTCGTCGATCTCCTGCACCAGCGGCGGATGGTCCCGCTGCAGGGCGGGCTCCGTGCGGCGGATCTCGTTGAGTCGGCGAATGAAGGGAGCCAGGCTCTCGGGGGCGTCGAGGTGCCAGCGCCTGATCTCGTACTTCTCGGAGTCGAGATATTCCTCGCTGCCCGGCTCGCGGGCCGCCGCCTCGAGGAGCTCCATGGCCGGCCCGTAGATGCCCCAGTTGCCGACCGACAGCGCGGCCAGCGCCAGCCGCACGAGAAACATCGGCCGGCCGCCGGTCTGGAGCGTCGCGTGGAGGATGTCGGGCGTGTTGGGCCAGAAGTTCGGCCGGAAAAAATCGGCCACCGGCGGTGTCGTCACCTCCCGCAGGTAGGCCGCCATCTCGTCCTTTTCCGTCCGCCAGGTGAAGTAGGTGTAAGACTGCGTGAAGCCGAGCTTCGCCAGCCGATACATGACCTTCGGCCGCGTGAACGCCTCGGAGAGAAAGAGAACGTCGGGGGCGTTGCGGTGGATGTCGTCGATCAGCCACTCCCAGAACGCGAACGGCTTGGTGTGCGGGTTGTCGACGCGAAAGATCCGCACGCCCTTCTCGACCCAGAAGCGAAACACGCCCGCCAGCGCCTGCCACAGCTCCCGCCAGTGATCCGACTGGAAGTCGAAGGGCACGATGTCCTGGTACTTCTTGGGCGGGTTCTCCGCGTACTGGATGCTTCCGTCGGGGCGGTGGCGGAACCACTCCGGGTGTTCCGTCACCCAGGGATGGTCGGGCGAGCACTGGACGGCGATGTCGAGCGCCAGCTCCATGCCGAGCTCCTCGGCCCGCTGCCGGAGCCGTTCGAAGTCGGCGAACGTGCCCAGCCGCGGGTGGATGGCCGTGTGCCCGCCCTCGGCCGCGCCGATTCCCCACGGGCTGCCGACGTCAGTCTCGCCGGCGACCAGCGCGTTGTTGCGGCCCTTGCGGAAGGCCTGTCCGATCGGATGGATCGGCGTCAGGTAGAGCACGTCGAAGCCCATGCCGCGGACGTATTCGAGCCGGTCGGCGAGGTCGCCGAGCGTGCCGTGGCTCCCGGGCTCGCGGCCCCACGAGCGGGGAAAAACCTCGTACCACGCGCTGCGGCGGGCCTTCGCGCGGTCGACCCACACCGGCCGCGGATCGAGCCGTGCTTCGTCGCGGCGTTCAGCGTAGAGGTCCATCAGCTCGCGGAGCCGCGGACTGCGGGCCGTCTCCAGCCCGTCGGGGCCCTTGAGCCGCACGGCCAGCGCCTCGATCTCGGCCGCCTCCGCAGGCGGCGCGGCGTGGGCGGCGGCGGCGACGAGGGTGGCGCCGACGGCCAGTTCCGGCCGCAGGTCTTCACCCGCGGCCTGGCGGCGGCCGAGGTCGCGCAGCCAGGTGGCGAAGGCATCGACGCGGGCGGAGACGACGTAGTGCCAGAGGCCGATGCGATCGACGATGAACGAGGCCCGCCACCGGTCGTTGCCGTCGCAGGCCATGGGGAACGCGGTCCATTGCCCCGTGCCGCCGTGCCGGACGTGCAGCCGGCAGTCCAGCTCCTCGTGGCCGTCGCAGACGATGTCCGCCTCGACGAGCACCTCGTCGCCGCGAACTCGCTTGACGGCGAACCGGCCGCCGTCCACCTCGGGGCTGACGCGGTCGATCGCGCAGCGTCGCCGCCAGGCGGCGGGAAACTCGGTATGTTTGTCCGGCACGTGGGGCTCCGACGCGGGGCGACGTTCGTCACGATCGCGAACGTCGGAAGTGTAGGAATCACCACGGAAAAACGCGACCCTCCGCGATCGTAACGACTCCCGTTCGCCGATAGTGTCGACGCAGCAAATGCCTGCGGGGCGTGATTCACGGGCCCGGCGGGCAAGGCGGCATCTGCCCTTCTTGGTAGACGACCGGCGTCGCCATCACCTCTCCCGGGCCGAGTGGTGGGCAGCACTCGACCGCCGCCGAAGGCATCGGTGGCACGGTACCGGGCACCGCTGGCGCGGGCATGACGCCGGGCTGCGTGGGATGCGGCGCCGCCGGCGCGGCCACCTGCTGAGGCTGCGGATAGACCGGCGGAGCGAGCGGCGGCGCGTACGCATATTGATTCTGATGATGAGCGCAGCCGACGGCCGCGAGGCACAGGCCCATGACCAACAGTACCAACAAGGCACGCATTCGCGTCCTCCCGAAGGCTGGGAAAGCGGCGGGAGGGTAGGCCGGGAAAATCAGGCAGGCAAGCCCGCTTCCCCCGGCTCAGGCCGGCTCGAAGAGGGCGACGCTGGCGGTGAAGCCGTGCAGGCAGTTGAGCCGGCCGATGGGGCCAATCTCGCCCTGGGCGAAGAATCCCGCGGCCGGCAGCGGCCCGAGGACGTTCTGCACGCAGCGGGCGTCGTGATGCGGAGCGGCGAAGAGCCGGCTGCCGCGGCCGTTGCAGGTGAAGACCAGGGCGCCGGCGGGCAGGCTGCCGGCGGCCTGCGCGGCGTGGAGCAACCGTTCCAGGTCGTCGTGGGCGCTGGCCGCGTCGCGGACGTGGAACTGCACCGTCTGCCCCGTGCGGACGAGGTCGCCGATCGCGATCACGCCCGACTCCGGATCGGCGCCGACGACGTTTCGCACCAGGAAGTCGCCGGCCTGAAACGCCGCCTGATACTCGCTCGCCACCCGGCCGACGTGCAACGATGACCGCACGAGCTCGCGGTCCGTGGCATCGAGGGTGCTGTAGATTTCGCGCAGCCGCTCGAGCGCGGGGCGGCCGCCGAGTTCGTGGATCACGTTGGCCTGGGCCCGCGTGATCACCAGCGGCGTGCCAATCGGTCGGCAGCCCTGCGAGACGACGGGCCGCACCCGCACGCAGCCGCCCACGACGACACCGACCGCGCCGGAATCATAGGTGCCCTGGTTGCAGACCAGCGTGTTGCTGCCCGGGGTCATGCCGCCGCTGGCCATGCCGCCCACGATCGGCACGCCGGGATGATCCGCGGCAAGCCGCTGGATGAGGGCGTCGACGGGACACGAAAACGGATCGGCGAGCAGGACCAGCGCGGCATTCTCCGGCCACGCGTCCTCGAGTTCGGGCGGCCAGCCGACGAACATCCCGCCGTCGGGCGTCTGTGCATACTCCAGCGCCAGCGGCGTGACCACCGCGCCCGGCAGCCGGGCCAGCCAGAGCGCGACGGCGGGGCCGCCTTCGTGCTCGGTGTCGCCGGCGAGCACGCCCTCGGCCGTCGTGCCGAGGACGACCCGCGCGGGCACGAGGTCGGCGAGCCCGTCGAGCGCCGGCCGCACCGCCGTGCCGTAGGCCGACGACACGAACGCCACCGCGAGGTCGGCCTGCCCGCCCGGCCCGAGCGCGGCTCTCGCGGCGGCCACGGCCTCGCGGAGGGCGGCGCCGATTTCCCGCTGCGTCGAGCAGCCGGCGCCGCAGCGCGGCCCGGTCGCGGCAGCCCCGGTTCCCGGGGTCATGTCACGATCTCGGCGAACGAGGCGATCGGCTCGTGCTCCAGCAGGCCCCCCGGGTCGCGGTTCCCGGGCCGCACGGCCAAGGCGGTGGCCATGCCCGCCTGCCGCGCGGCGTCGAGTTCGGCTCCGACGTCGCTCACGAACAGGATTTGCCGCGGCTCCAGGCCCATGTCGGCGGCGATCGCCGTGTAGCTGGCCGCCTCCCGCTTCGGGCCGGTCGTGGTGTCGTAGTGGCCGCGGAGGTGCGCGGTCAGGTCGCCGGCCGCGGTGTGGCCGAAGAACAGCTTCTGGGCCTCGATCGACCCGGACGAATAGATCCGCACGTCGAGCCCGGCATCGGCCCACTGGGCGAGGGCCAAAGGCACGTCGTCGAAGACGTGGGCCACGAGCGTGCCCGACTCGAAGCCGCTCCGCCAGATCATGCCCTGGAGCGCCTTGAGCGACGTGTCCTTGAGGTCGCGGTTCATGAGGTCCACCGCTGCCAGGGCCACCCGCCCGCGGCCTTCGGCCGTGGCCACGTCTACGGGGGGCAGGCCCGCGGCCGCGGCGATTCCCAGGGCGGCCGCACGGACGAGCGGGTCGTCCGCGTGGGCTGCGAGAAACTCACCAAGGTGCGTCTTCGCGTGGGCGAAGAGCACGTCGTAGACGAACGAGATCGAAGACGTCGTGCCCTCGACGTCGAGAAGGATGCCCCGGCCGTCGAAGACGATCACGACGCGGCCTTTCCGCTGCCGGCCACCCATGCCGGGCCGAGGCAGAGCGGCTCGTAGCCGCCGTGCACGCCGGCGTCGAGATAGTGGGGCGTCCACCCGCTCGTGTCTTGAAAGAGGCGGATGGCGCGAATCCGGCGGTCCGTGCACAGGTCGAACCAGTGCCGCGTGCCCAGCGGCACGCTGATCAGGTCGCCGGCCCAGACTTCGATGGCGTACACCGGCCGGTCCACGGGGTTGATGTGGAACACCCCCCTGCCCTGGAGGATGAACCGCACCTCGTCCTCGGTATGCGTGTGCTCCTTGGAGAACTTGGCGAGCATCACGTCGAGGTTCGGCGTGTCGGGATAGACGTCGATCACGTCGGCCGTGACGAAGCCCCCGCGGCGTTTGAGTTCGTCGATCTCCGGCGCGTAGGCGGCGAGGATCCGCTCGGCCGGGGCCGCCGGGTCGACGCGGTCCTCGAGCGGCCAGATCTCGTAGTGCAGGCCGTGGGCATTGAGAAAGGCCTTGATCTCGGCCGGGTCGGTGATGCGGCGGTTCTCCGCGGGCACGGTGACGATCGCCATGTCTGGTGCGCCTCCTCGGGCTGTTCCTATTACTGTTGTTGTTGCTGCTGCTGCTGCTGCTGCTGCTGCGGGTGGCCGCCGACGCCGGGGATCGTCCGGCCGCGGGCCACGCACTCGAAGAGAAACTCGAAAATCTCGATGTGCCGCCGCGCCTCCGCGAGGTCGCGGCCCCAGGTGTAGAGGCCGTGCCGCGACAGCAAAAACCCGTGCGCCGGCGGCCGGCCCGGAGCCGACCAGTCGAGCGGGCCGAAGTCGGCGCGGATGCGGGCCGCCAGTTCCGTCATGTCTTGGGTGTTGGCGAAGATCGGCACGTCTTCGAACGTGTCGTGCGTCGCGATGCCCTCCAGGCCCTTGAGCATCTCGAAGCCCTCGACCCGCAGCCGGCCGCGGGCGGCCCCGCGCGGCAGGTCCGCACCCGAGAGGAGCGTGCCCCACACGGAGTGCGTGTGCAGCACGGCCCCCACCGACGGAATCAGGTCGGCGATCGTGCAATGGAGCAGCGTTTCGGCGGACGATTTGCGGCCGCTGCCATCGACCGGTCGGCCCGCGGCGTCGACCCGTACGAAGTCGTCGCGGCCGAGTGCCGACTTGTCCTTCCCACTGACGGTGATCAGCAGTTCGAGCGGGTCGCGCGACACGACCACGCTGTAGTTGCTGCTCGTGCCCAGCGACCAGCCGCGGCCGTGGAACTCGCGGCCGATCGCCCGCAGGCGGTCGATGGAGTCGATGTTCGGTTCGGGAGATGCGCTGCCGGTATTCATATGATCCAGACTGTATGCCAACCGGCTCCGCCTTGGCAACGACGCCGGTTTCGCCCGGGGCGGGGCACGCACCCGTGGCCGGCCTTACGGGTCGTCGCGCGTTGCCCTTGAAGCCCGAGGCGTGAGCCGAGGGAATGCGGCCGGGCTTCAAGAGAGACGACGCGTATTCCCTCAGCTCGCGCTTCGGGCTTCCCGGCAAGCGGGCATGACCGTTCGGCCGGCGTTGCCGGGGGGTTCACAGGTACGGGCTGAAGAGCCGGGCGATGCCGTCGCGGAGCCGTACCGGCAGGCTGCGGCCGTCCACCTCGGCCAGCGTCTTGGGCCGCGATCGGGCGATGACGTCGGCGATCCGGCGATCGAGCCTGGCCGCCAGGTCGCGGTCGTAGGTCTCGACGTTGAACTCGAAGTTTAGCCTCATGCTCCGATCGTCCCAGTTGCCGCTGCCGAACAGGGCCCACGAGGCGTCGACGGTCATCAGTTTGGAGTGCTCGAACGGCGGCGGCGACATCCACACGTTGCAGCCCTTGCCGAGCACCTGCCAGAGCAATGCCGTCGAGGCCCAGCCGACCAGGGCCAGGTTGTTCTCCTCGGGGAGCACGATGTCCACCCGCACGCCGCGCATCGCGGCCACGTCGAGAGCCTGGCAGATGGCGTCGTCGGGCAGGAAATACGGCGTCATGATCCGCACCGACTGCTGTGCGGCCGCCAGCGCCCCCACGAGCACGAGTTTGATGCGGCCGATGTCGGGATCGTCGGGACCGAAGCGGATGCCGCGGGCGAGCGCCGTGCCGGCCTTCGTCAGGTCGGGCTCCCAGGCCGGTCCGGAGAGCGCTTCCTCGGCCGCGAACGCCCAGTCCTCCGTGAACACCTCGAGCAGCTGGGCCACGATCGGTCCGCGGAGCTCGAAGTGCGTGTCACGGACCGGATGCCGCGGCTGGTGGGCCAGCCAGCAGCCGTCGCGGAAGTTGAGGCCACCGGTGAAGCCGACGGCGCCGTCCACGACCATGATCTTGCGATGGTTCCGCAGGTTGGCATACGGAAAATAGAAGGGCACGGTGGTCGGCAGGAACCGCTCCACCCGCACGCCCTTGCGGGCCAGCACGCCGACGATCGACGGAAAGGTGTACGACGAGCCGATGCCGTCGATGAGCACCCGCACCTCCACACCCCGGGCCATGGCCCGGGCCAGCGCGTCGGCGAAGATCCGGCCCGTGGGGTCGTTGTCGAAGATGTACGAGGCGAGGCCGATGCTCCGCCGCGCGCGGTCGATCGCCTCCAGCATCCGCGGGTAGGCCTCGTCGCCGCCGGTCAGCGGCTCGATCGCGTTGCCGTCCACCAGCGGCCGGTCGGTGACCGCGCCGACGAGCGTGGCCAGCGACCGCAGCGGCGCGTTCTCATGGCCGATCGCTGCCTCCAGGCGGACCTTGTCCGGCACGGCGCCGTGCAATTCGTGGAGCACGCGGGCCTGCCCCGACCGGAGCTGCGTTGCCCGGGAGCGGATCCGATTCACGCCCAGCACGGCGTAGGCGATCGCGCCGAACACCGGCGAGAGCCAGATCAGGCCGACCCACCCGATCGTGCTCCGCGTGTCGCGCTTGACGAGGATCGCATGCGCGGAGGCCGCGACGTTGATGGCGAGCACCGACGCCGTCAGTACGTGCGGCCAGAGCGTGATCCACCACCGCCACGCATCGGCCAGGAACGTCTCCATGTCGCAAGCATAACCCGGGCACGACGGTCGGAGATCGCCGCTCGTGCGCCGCTACCCGGTTTCGGCCGCGGTCTTGATGGCCTTCATCCGCCCGGCCTCGGGCTCCATCCGCTTGTAGTAGTCGTCGAGCGGATAGCAGCCGCTGCGGAGGCCGTTGCGCGGGGCGGTCGTGCAGTCGCTGAACGTGCGGCAGATCCGCCCCCGGGCCAGCGTCTTGCCGGCCAGCGCGTCGGCCGGCAGCTCGGGGTACGAGAGCACCATCCGCCCCAGCCCTACGATGTCCACGAGCCCGTGGCGCACGGCCGCCTGGGCGGCGTGCACGATGTAGTCCTGGAGGTAGGTGTAGCCCGACCCCACGATGACGAGCTCCGGCACCGCCGCCTTGGCGCGGCCTACCGCCTCGATCTGCCGCCACACGCCGATGAGCGGATCCTCCGGCGGCGGATAGCCGTCGGAGGGCGGAAACGCGGCGGGCCGCTGGATGTGCGGCACCGTGTAGGGCGACCCGGCGGAGAGGTTGACGGTCTCGACGCCCTCGGCGTGGAGCGTCTTCAAGAGCCGGATCGGCTCGGCGAGGTCCATTCGTGTCGGATCGGCCTCGTCCACCCCGAAGCCGCAGTCGTAGGGGAGCGCGTCCGCGTGGGGAAACGGCGCGCCGTGGTCGCCCACCTTGTGCCAGGGCACGACGTCGAAGAGCGAGAGCCGCACGCAGACCCGCAGGCCGGGCAGCTCGCTGCGGACGCGGCCGATGATCGTCCGCAAGAGCCGCGTGCGGCCCTCGAAGTCGCCGCCATATTTTCCGGGCCGCCGTCGGGCCGAGAGAAACTCGTGCAGCAGATACCCGTGGCAGGCCTTGATGTCCACCATGTCGAAGCCGGCCGCCGCGGCGTCGTGCGCCGCCGCCAGGTAGGCGTCGATCAGCCGCTCGACGTCGTCGTCGGTGAGCACGCAGGCCGTGTCGTGCGGGTCCACCTTGTGCTTGGCGTCGAGCACCGGGTGGTGGTAGGCGATCCGGGGGCGGAAGCCGGCGGCGGTGGGCTTCGAGAACCGCCCGGAGTGGGTGAGCTGCAACGCCACGAGCAGGTCGTCGGACGTGCCGTGCATCTCCCGATGGGCGGCCCGCGTCGTCTCCACGAGCGCAGCCATGCCTGCGCGGCCGCAGGCCGGGGCGCAGAGCTGGTTCGGGTTGGCACGGCCCTCGGCCACCACGGCCACCGCCTCGCCGCCCCAGACGAACTTCGCGCCGCTGGTGCCGAAGTGCCGCCAACGGCGGAGGAGGATCTCGGTCGGCCGGCCGTCGGCCGTCGCGTCCCAGCCCTCCATCGGATGGATGCACCAGCGGTTGCCGACGGTTCGGCCGTGGATCGTGATCGGCGCCGCCAGCGGCGAGCCCTGGGCCGCGGAGAGCGGCTCGTCATCGAGGGGAATCGGGGCGCCGATGCCGGCGCAATGCGCCCGCAGGTCGGCGACGGTGCGGAAGCGGGCGATGCGGGGAACGTGGAGGCTCATGGTCCGGCTCCTCGGCGCGGCGGCGGTCAGGCGAAGAAGGTCAGGTACGGTCCGCCGCCGGCGAGCCGGAGAAGATAGAGCGCGAGTTCGCGGGCGTGGTAGTCGCCCCACATCGCCGCCTCGCCGCAGGGCACCGTGCGGCCGGGAGGCACGTGGTCCCAGCCGTTGGGCCTGTGGTAGACGGTGTGCAGCAGCAGGCCCTCGTGGTCCGGGTCGGTGCTCAGGTACGGATCGGCGAAGATCGTGCGGGCGACGGTCAGGCCGGCCGCGAGGTAGCGCTGCCCCGCAGCGGGATCCCCATGGCGCTCCAGCCAGCGGCCGAGCCGCAGGAGCCCCTGGGCCGCGATCGCCGCCGCGGAGCTGTCCACCGGCTCGTGGTCGTTGAAGGGTTCGGCCGGCCGGTTCAGGTAGTCGCCCATCCGCGTCAGGCCCGGGGCGCCGGTGTCCCAGTAGGGCACGCCGTCGGTCGGCGTCTGCTCGAGGTAGAAGTCGGCCGCGGCGAGCGCCGTGTCGAGGAACCGGCGCAGCACGGCCTCCTTGCCGCCGTACGGGGCGAACTCCGCCGCGTCGAGCGTCTCCAGGAACTCGAGCTGCTCCGGGTAGCCGCACAGCACCCAGGCGTGGCCTCGGGTCCAGGTCGTGAACGGCGAGTAGCCCTGCTGCGAGCTGGGGCAGCGGTAGGCGCCGTCGTTGGTGTTGAACACCGATTCGTGGACCACGCGGCCGCGAATGTCGTACACGTCGCGGCCCGTGCCGAAATAGACGTTGTAGCGGGCCGTGGCGTCGGCGTGCTGGATGATCCGGCCGAGCAGCGAGAAGGCCTTGTCGTTCTCCCCCATCAGCCGGTGGCCGAGGATGTGGGCCACGGCCAGGGCCCGCATCGTGCGGATCGTGTCGGAAAACAGCGAGTGCGGGCCGTTGAAGGAGTAGACGTAGCCGAGGTCGGGGGTGAGCTGCGTCCAGCGGGCGGCCTGCACCGCCCCGCTGGCCTTGACCGCCAGGTCGTAGAAGTGGCCCTCCCAGGCGTCGGCCGGCAGCCGCCCTTCGCGGAGCAGGCGGCGGAGGTTGCCGTAGGTGCTGACGTTGTTGAACCCATGGTCGTGGACGCCGACGTGGGTCACGTGCGAGGCCATCAGCTGCAGCGTTCCCGTGCGGCCGATCCGCAGCATCTCCTCGTCGCCGGTGGCGTCGAACTGCAGGATCGCGCTGCCGTACTGAAAGCCCTGGGTCCACTCGGTCCAGCCGCGGGAGGTGTACTTCCCGGCGACGGTGAACACGGGCGTGCCGTCGGCGTCGCGCCACCGCTTCTGGAGTGCGGTGATCTTCGGGCCGGAGGCGGCGAACAGCCGGCGGGCTGCCGGCTCGAGGGCCCGGGGGGTGAGCGTGGTGTCGATCTGGATCATGGGATCTCCCGGTGGCCGCGGCTCCTGTGTGATGCGTCTTACAGCCTGCGGAGGTGGAAGCCGCCGTCGACGTCGATCACGGCGCCGGTGCTGAATGGAAAGTCGCCGCGGACGACGGCGGCCACGGCGCGGCCCACGTCGTCGGCCGTGCCCCAGCGGCCCTGCGGCACGAGGCCGCCGGCGATCAGGGCGTCGTACTTCTCGGTGACGGCCGCGGTCATGTCGGTCTTCATGATCCCGGGCCGCACCTCGTAGACGTTCACGCCCGCCTCGGCCAGCCGCACGGCCCACAGCTCCCGGGCCATCGAGAGCCCGGCCTTGGCGATGCAGTAGTCGCCGCGGGCCACCGAGGCGGTGTGGGCGGAGATCGACGTCACGAACACGAGCTTGAAGCCGCCGGGCAGCCGCGATTCCCCGGGATGCGCGAGCCACCAGCGGGCGGCGAGCTGCGTGAGGAAATACGGCCCGCGGAGGTTGACCGCCAGCACCTCGTCGAAGCTGGCCTCGTCGGCCTCCGTGATGTCGGCCCGCACGCGGGGGGCGATGCCGGCGTTGTTCACCAGCCCGTCGATCCGGCCGTACGCGGCGAGCACCGCGTCGATGCAGGCCTGCCGGGCGGGGGCGGAGGCGAGTTCCGCCGCCACGGGCACGAACCGCTGGGCGGAATCGCGGGCCGCCGCGGAGCACAAGTCGGCCGTCTCATCGGCGGCGGCGCGGTTGCTGCCGTAGTGAATCGCCACGTCGTGCCCCTCGCGGGCCAGCGCGAGGGCGATCCCCCGGCCGAGGCCGCGGCTGGCGCCGGTGACGAGATTGACGGGACGGCTCATGGTGCCAAAGACTAGCCGCCGGCCGCGAACCGCACCATGGATGGTGATCAGGCCGCGGTGGCGGTCGGTCGGGGCCCATCATCCCTCGCAAGGAACGGCAGCGCATGGAATTCCACGGGTTTAGGACCGGCCTGGCCATCATCTGCGGCGGGATCGTGGCCGCGATCGCGCTGGTGGCGTTGGTGCGGAAGATGTTCTCCAAGGACACCCTCCGGCAGGCCCACGACATCACGGGCAACCTGCTCTCCGTCGTCGGCACGCTGTATGCCGTGCTCCTCGGCCTGATCGTTGTGGACGCGCTCGTCCGCTTCGAGCATGCGATCGACGTCGTGCAGAAGGAGTCGAACGCGCTGGCCGACATCTTTCTCCTTGCCGACCGCCTCCCCGAGGCGGAGCGCGGCCGGCTCCAGGAGACCTGCAAGAGCTACGCGCGGCAGGTGGTCGAGGACGAATGGCCGCTGATGGCGACTGGGCACGTGAGCATGGCCGCGCGGAAGAGCGCCTTCGCACTCACCCGTAGCCTCGACGGGTTCGAGCCTGCGACCGAGGCGCAGAAAGTGATCTATCCGATGCTGCTGGAGCAGATCCGCCAGCTCTGGGACTACCGGCGGGAGCGGGTGGGCATGGCGGAGTTCGGGATCCCGGCGGTGGAGTGGTTCGTGCTCGTCGTCGGCGGGGCGGTGACGGTGCTCTTCGGGGGGCTGTTCCGCGCCGAAAGCGTGAGCCTGCAGCGGTTTCTGACCTCGCTCGCCGCGCTGTTGATCGGCCTCAATCTGTATCTCGTGTCGCTCTTCGGCTATCCTTTTTCGGGGGAGCTCACCGTTTCGAGCCGGCCGTTCGAGGTGGACATCGCGATCTTCGAGGGCCGCTTCGGCGACGAGCCGATCCACCGGCGAGAGCGCGGCCGCAACTGACGCCGCCCGCGGCGGTCATTCCCAAGTGGCTCATACGGCTCGCTTGAGCCTCACGTGTTTCTCCCCGAAAGCCCCTTCTTTCACCCGCCATCGCAGTCAGCCCATGAGCCGCAACCAAGGCCCCCGCATCGGCGGTGGCTGTGATTTCGCGATCGGGCGGGAGACGGGGCGATGATCGGCCGGTGGGCGACGTACGGAGGCGTGGTGGCGACGGCCTGGTGTCTGGCCGCGGGCGGTGCGCCGCCGTCGGCTCCAGCCGATGGTTCCGTGCCGGACCTCCTCGCCGTCATCCGGCTCGACGAGGTGACCGCCCTCGAGATCGTGTCTCGGCAGATGGCCAAGCCGAGTCTGGCTCAGGCTGCGCCCTGGTCGAGAGCTTGGCAGGATGCCGTGCTCCTGCGGGCGGGCGCGACTCGCGAGCAGATCGCGCGGCTGCGCGACGACCAGGAGGTGGCAAGCGGCCGTGAGCGGCGGGGATTGCACGTCGTCGAGTTTTTGGCCGGAGTTCGGAATCCGGAGTGGCAAGGCCTGGCCAACCGCGTCGCCGACTGCCTGCATCTGGCCGCCCTCACCCGGCTCACCCCGGAGGTCGCCGCCGCACTCGCCCGGTATCCTGGCGCCATCGCGCTGGCCGGCCTCGCGGAACTCGACGCGGCGACGGCGGCCGCCCTGGCCGCCGGGGCAGGGCCGCTCCACCTGGGCGGCCTCGTGACGCTGTCGCCGGAAGTGGCCGCCGCCCTCGCGACGCATGCCGGTCCGCTGCATCTCGGCGGCCTCGAGTCGCTCTCGCCGGAGGCGGCCCGCGAACTGGCCGCGTACGGCGGACGGGAGTTGGACGTCTCGGGTCTCAAATCGATGGAGGCCGAGACGGCCCGATCGCTGGCGGGCTGCCGCGGCTGGGACGGCCGGCTACCGAACCTGCGGTCGCTGTCGCCCGAGGCGGCTCGCGAGATCGCCCGTTGCCGGTGGCCGCTCGATCTCCGCGGCCTCGAACGGCTTTCGTCGGCTGCAGCCGAGGCTCTGTGCCGCAATGCGGTCGCGGTCAATCTCGACGGCCTCGCCATGCTGGAGCCCGAGGTCGCCGGCACGCTGGCTGGATGCCCTGGTAAGGTGAGCGTCGCCGGACTCGTCGCCATCGATCCCGCCGTCGCCGCGGCGCTGGCGGGCTGCCCGGGGTGGAACGGTTGGCTGCCGCACCTCAAGGTGCTGGAGCCCGCGGTGGCGCAGGGGCTCGCGACTCGCAACGGTAACCTTCACCTCTCGGGCTTGGCGACGATTTCCGAGGAGGCGGCCCGCGCGCTGGCGGCGCGGCCCGGCGGCGGCCTGTGGCTCAACGGCCTCGAGAAGCTCCCGCTGGGCGTGGCCCGGGCCTTGGGCGACCATGGAAAGGGAGATTTTTTGTCGATCCGCGTGCCGGCGGATCTCGATGCCGACGCCGCAGCGGCGGTCGTCCGCCGGGTGGGCGCTGTCACGATATGCGGCCTCGGGCGGCTGACGCCGGAGGTGGCGGCGGCATTGACCAGCCACGTGCACATGATCACGTTCGCCGACCTCGCCCGGCTCGATCCCGAAGCGGTGGCGGCCTTGGCCCCGAAATACGGAACGCTCTACTGTCCGGCCGTCCGCACCATCGACCTGCCGACTGCCCGGGCGCTGGCGGGGTGCCAGAGCATGGTTCACCTGTTCGGGCTCACGTCGGCCGATGACGATGCGATCGACTTTCTCGCCGCCTGCCGGGGCAAAATCCGTTTCAACCTTCAGGTCGTCGACAGCTTGTCGATCGAGCGGGCAGTCTGGTTCGCCGGCTGGGGCGGCGAGGTGGAACTGCCGCGGGTGGAGGCGATCGAGGGTCCGGATGCCGTGGCGATCGCCGAGGCGATTCTGGCGAAAGATGGCCCCTTCGCGCTGCCCGGTCTGCGGCGGGTGACCAGGCCCGCACTGGAGGTGCTGCAACGCAAGCGGGACATCAGGCTGCCTCCTCCCGAAGCACTGCAGGTGGTCCCCGCCGGGTGACGACCGGCGGGGGCGTGCGCGAAGCCCGACCGAGCACGTCCTCCGGACGTCACCCAGCGGTCCGCGGGCCACTCGGTCCGCGGCCGGCCACCCGCGGCGGCGGCACGTACCGCCGGCAGCGGGAAAAGAGCGCCAGCGGATTGTCGAGCACCAGCTTCTCGATCAGGCTCTCCGCGTGACCGCGGGCCCGCATGGCGACGATGAAATCGGGCACGGCCACCGGCCGCGAGGGGCCCCAGTCGCCGGCCGAGTTCACCAGCAGCCGCTCGGTGCCGAACTGCTCCACCATGTCGCAGGCCCGCTCCGGCGAGCACTTCGTCACCGGGTAGAGCGTCATGCCCGCCCAGTAGCCGGCCTCGAGGGCGTGGCGGATCGTGTGCTCCTCGACGTGGTCGATGACCACGCGGCCGCGGTCGAGGTTCGGGAAGTCGGCGAGCATGTCGATGATCATCCGCGTGCCGCGGAGCTTGTCGGCCAGGTGCGGCGTGTGGATGAGGATCGTCTCGTCGTGGCGGATCGCGAGCTCGACCTGCTCCATGAACACGGTCGCCTCGTTCCGCGTGTTCTTGTTGAGGCCGATCTCGCCGATGCCGAGCACGTTGGCGGCGTTCAGGAACTCCGGGATCGCCGCGATCACCTCGCGGGCGAGCTTCACGTCCTCCGCCTCCTTGGCGTTGATGCACAGCCAGGAGTAGTGGGCGATGCCGTAGGTCGCCGCCCGCTTCGGCTCGACCTCCGTGATCTGCCGGAAGTAGTCGCGGAAGCCATCGGCGCTCCTGCGGTCGAAGCCCGCCCAGAAGGCCGGCTCGCTCACCGCGACGCAGCCCATGCGGGCGAGCGTCTCGTAGTCGTCGGTGATCCGCGAGACCATGTGGATGTGCGGGTCAACGTAGTGCATCGCCGTCTTTCAAAAGGCTCGTCGTTGGCCGCGGTACGGGAAGGCTCATCGGCCGCAGCAGCCGGGCGAGCCCGCGAGCTGCGGTCCGCCGTCCCGCCGCCAGGTCGGCTCGTAGGGATCGGAGAAGAGCATCTGCAGTGCCTCGGCCCGCCCTGGCCCCTCGGCGAGCCGGTCGACCGCGGCCAGGATCAGCTCCCAGCGCTGGTCGGCGTCGAGCGCCGGGGCATTCCCGGCGGCATGCCGCTCGGCGCGGTCGAGCGCCGCGGCCAGCTCCACGAGCAGGCTGCGAATCGCGAGGAAGCGGGGATCGTTCAGGGCGGGCTGCATGCCCGGATTGTATCACCGCTGCGCCGGGCGGGAGGTCTCGGCAGAGATGCGGTTCGCTCCCTGCCGACCTCCGTCTCGGGTCGTGCGTTTTCCCGGCGGGAAGGTAGGATCGCCGGCCGGCGAGTTATGGGTGCTTGAAACACGCGTTCATGTGCAGAGTCCCGAAAGCCCCTGGCGGAAGCGGGGGGATAGGTATGACGCCACGATGCAAGGCTCAGTAATCGTGCAGGAAGGTTCGTTTTCCCAGTCGTCGGCAACGCCGAAAAGGTCGCAGTCATGAAGCGGGTCGGGATCGTGGGCTGGCGGGGCATGGTCGGTTCGGTGCTCATGGATCGCATGCGGTCCGAGGGCGACTTCCCCCTGTTTACGCCGGTGTTCTTCTCCACCTCAAATGCTGGCGGAGCCGCCCCGCCCGAGGCGGGGGCCGGCGGCGTGCTGCAGGACGCCCACGACGTGGCCACTCTCGCCGGCTGCGACATCGTGCTGACGGCGCAGGGGGGCGACTACACCGCGCAGGTGTTTCCGCAGCTCCGCGGCGCGGGCTGGCAGGGGCACTGGATCGACGCGGCCTCCACGCTGCGGATGAACGACGACGCCGTGATCGTGCTCGACCCGGTGAACCGCGCGGTGATCGACCGCGGGCTCGAGCAGGGAATCAGGAACTGGATCGGCGGCAACTGCACCGTCAGCTGCATGCTCATGGGCGTGGGGGCCCTCTACAAGGCGGGGCTCGTCGAATGGATGACATCCCAGACCTACCAGGCCGCCTCGGGCGGCGGCGCCCAGCACATGCGGGAGCTGCTCACCCAGTTCGGCACGCTCCACGCCGAGGTGCGGGAGCTGCTCGGTGATCCCGCATCCGCGATCCTCGAGATCGACCGCCGCGTGATCGCCCGCCAGCGCAGCCTGTCGGCGGCCGAGACGGCCCAGTTCGGCGTGCCGCTCGGCGGGTCGCTGATCCCCTGGATCGACAAGGATCTCGGCGACGGGATGTCGCGGGAGGAATGGAAGGGGATGGCGGAGACCAACAAGATCCTCGGCCGCGGCGCGGCGTTCGGCACCCGGCCGGTGCCGGTGGACGGGTTCTGCGTCCGCGTCGGGGCGATGCGGTGCCACAGCCAGGCCCTCGTGCTCAAGCTCGCACGGCCCGTGCCGCCGGCGGAGATCGAGCCGCTGATCGCCGCCGACAACGCCTGGGTGAAGGTCGTGCCCAACACCCGGGAGGCGACGCTCGCGGAGCTCACCCCCGTGGCGGTCTCGGGAACGCTCACGATCCCGGTGGGCCGGATCCGGGCCCTGGCGATGGGGCCGGAGTACATCGGGGCCTTCACGATCGGTGACCAGCTGCTCTGGGGCGCGGCGGAGCCGCTCCGCCGCATGCTGCGGATCCTGCTCTGAGGTTCGACCGCAGTGCTCGGCTGCCGGCTTGCGGCCGGCGGCCTTGGCGGGCGACACTTTCCACGGTCGTCGATCTGTTCGGGGCCCCTTCCGCGATCACACCATGGACCCGACCGCCACCCGCTCCCCGGCCTGGGGCACGGTCAAGCTGACGCTCGGCTGCCTCTATCTGGTGGCCGCGGCGGCGTGGACCATGCCCCCGGGGATACCTGGACGCACGACGATCGTGCGGCTGGCGATCGCCCCTTTCCATGCGTTGGGCCTGTGGCAGTCGTGGGACATGTTCGCTCCCGACCCCATGCCGGCCGACATCTACGTGTCGCTGGTCGCCGTGCTGGAGGACGGCACGATCGTGGAACGCGAGCTCACGCACATGCCGACGCTCGACATCCGCACCCGCTACACGACCGAGCGCTGGCGGCGGTTCTGCAACGACCATCTGCGGATCGACGACAACCAGCGGCTCTGGCCGGACGCCGCCCGCTGGTTCGCCGGCCGGATCGAGCGCGAGTCCGGACAACGAGTGATGCGACTCGCGATGTGGCGGCACTGGCGGTCCACCGTGCCACCCGGCCCGGACGACGCCCCTCCGCAGCGATCTGAATGGCTGAGCGTTCCATTCCATGTCTGGGATCGGGAGCCGTGAACAGACGATTCCTCGCCCCGGTGCGGGCGCTGCGCGACCGGCTCCTGCGGCCCGTCTCCCCCCTGCCCTTGGCAGCGTACCGCTGCCTGTTCGGCATCCTCGCCCTTGCGAACGGCATGCTCCTGGCGCCCGACGTCGAAGCCTTCTTCACCGCCGGCGGCGTGCTGCCGCACGGCGCGGTCGTTCAGGCTACGGATCCCTGGCGTTTCGACCCGCTCGTCTGGGCGGGATCGACGCCGGCGGCGGCGTGGACGCTGTTCGCCGCCTCCATGGCGGCCGCCGCGCTGACGACCGTCGGCCTGTTCACCCGCGCCGCCACGCTCGTGCTGTTTCTGGCCTGCGTCGGCTTCCACCATCGCAATCCCTGCATTCTCTCGTCGGGCGACACGATGATGCGGCTGATGGCCTTCTTCCTCACGCTCGCGCCCGCCGGCGCGGCGCTCAGCCTCGACCATCTGTGGCGGGTGCGACGGGGACTGGCCCTGCCGGGGGATCCGCAGGCGATTCCATCCACTGCATTCCGGCTGATGCAGCTGCAGATCTGCCTGGCCTACCTGGTCACCGGTGCCTGGAAGGTCTGCGGTGAGACCTGGCGTGACGGCACCGCGGTGTCGCTCGTGCTCCAGCTCGGGCAGTTCGCGAGGTTTCCGCTGCCGAGCTGGTGCGAGGCCGCGTGGTTCAGCCGCCTCGCCACCTGGGGCACGCTCGGCGTGGAGCTGCTGGCCCCGGTGCTGCTCTGGATTCCGGCGACCCGCCGGGCGGCGCTGGTGTCACTGGCGGCGCTTCACCTGGGCCTCGAGTACACGCTCAATATCCAGCTCTTCCAGCCGATCATGCTCGCCGGCCTGGTGTTGTTTCTCGAGCCTGGCGAGGTACGGGCGCTCCTGCGACTCCGCCGCTCAGAGTCGCGCACGGTCTGAGGCCGGGGCCGTCGGTCGGCGTCTGGTAGACTGCGGTTCGCCGCTGCGAAATCCATCGCCATGCATGATCCGACCACCTGGTATGGCCATCTCGCCCAGGGGCGTCGTGCGCGGCGCGCCCTTCCCGTCGCCGCAGTGGCGACGTTCCTTTTCGGAATCCTTTCCATGACCACCGCCGCCGACACCGTCGCCCATCCCCTTCTCGCCCCGTGGTCGGGTCCGTTCGGC
The DNA here is from genome assembly GCA_044344765.1 of Pirellulales bacterium. Taxonomy (GTDB): domain Bacteria; phylum Planctomycetota; class Planctomycetia; order Pirellulales; family UBA1268; genus QWPN01. The sequence goes on from JBIJCJ010000001.1 coordinate 33,189, forward strand.
GGCGTGCCGCCGTTCGATCGGGCCCGCGTCGGCGACTTCGAGCCGGCCCTCGAGGCGGGGATGGCCGATCAGCTGGCACGGATCGACGCGATCACGGCGTCTCCCGAGCCGGCCACCTTCGCCAACACGTCGGCGGCCCTCGAACAGGCCGGCCGGATGCTCGACCGGGTCCGCGCGGTGTACGACGTGTTCGGCAACGGCCTCAACGACGAGGCGATGCAGGAGGTCGAGAGGCGGATGGCCCCTCGTCTGGCGGCGTTCGCCGACAAGATCGTCCAGAACGAAAAGCTGTTCGCGCGGGTGGCCGCCGTCTACGAGGCCCGCGAGCGGTCGGGGCTCACGCCCGAACAGCAGCGGCTCGCCTGGCTGCAGTACACCGACCTCGTGCGGGCCGGGGCCCGGCTCGACGCCGCGGCGAAGCAGCGGATGGCCGCGATCAACGAGGAGCTGGCCGGCCTGTTCACGGCGTTCACCCAGCACGTGCTCAAGGACGAGGAGACGCAGGCGGTGTTCCTGGCCACCGCCGACGATCTCGCCGGCTGCCCGGACGCGGTCCGCGACGCCGCGGCGGCCGCCGCCCGCGAACGGGGCCGCGACGGCTGGGCGATCACGAACACGCGGTCGAGCGTCGAGCCCTTCCTGACCTACGCCCGGCGTCGCGACCTGCGCGAGAAGGTATGGCGGATGTTCGTGGACCGCGGCGCCGGGGGCGGCCCGACCGACAATCACGCCACGATCGCGCGGATCCTCGCCCTCCGGGCGGAGCGGGCGAAACTGCTCGGCTACGCGACCCACGCCCACTGGCGGCTCGAAGACTCGATGGCCAAGACGCCCGCCCGGGCGGCGGAGCTGATGGAGCGGGTGTGGCAGCCCGCCGTCGCCCGCGTCCGCGAGGAGGTGGCCGAGATGCAGGCCGTCGCCGACGCGGAGGGGGCCGGCATCCATATCGAGCCCTGGGACTACCGCTTCTACGCCGAGCAGGTCCGGAAGGCGAAGTACGACCTCGACGAGGCCGAGATCACGCCCTACCTGCAGCTCGACAAGCTCCGCGACGGCCTGTTCTTCACCGCGGAGCAGCTCTTCGGCCTGCGGTTTCTGCCCGTCGATTCGGCGACCGTGCCGGTCTACCATCCGGACGTCCGCGTCTGGGAGGTGCGGGATGCGGCGGGGAAGCACGTCGGCCTGTTCTATTTCGATCCCTTCGCCCGCAAGGGCAAGCGGTCGGGCGCGTGGATGAGCGGCTATCGCTCGCAGGAGCGGTTCGCCGGCGAAGTGGCGGCGATCGTCTCCAACAACTGCAACTTCACCAAGCCCGGCCCCGGTGAGCCGGCGCTCCTGAGCTGGGACGACGCCACGACGCTGTTTCACGAGTTCGGCCATGCCCTGCACGGCCTCTGCTCGAGCGTCGAATATCCCGCGCTCTCGGGCACGAACGTGACCCGCGACTACGTCGAGTTTCCCTCGCAGATCCTCGAGCACTGGCTCTCGACGCCCGAGGTTCTCGACCGCTTCGCGCTGCATCACGAGACCGGCCGTCCGATGCCCCGTGAGCTGGTCGCCAAGATCGAGCGGGCGAAGCGGTTCAACGAGGGCTTTCGCACGGTCGAGTTCCTCGCCAGCGCGGTGATCGACATGCAGCTGCATCTGGCGGCCGACGGCGTGCCCGATCCCGCCGCCTTCGAGCGCGACACGCTCGCCGCGCTCGGGCTGCCGCGGGAGATCGTGATGCGGCACCGCACGCCGCAGTTCCTCCACGTGTTCGCCGACGACGGCTACTCTGCCGGTTACTACAGCTACCTGTGGGCCGACGCGATCACGGCCGACGCCTGGGAGGCGTTCACCGAGGCGGGCGGCCCGTGGGACCCGGCGGTCGCGAAGCGTCTGCTCGAGCAGGTCTTCTCGGTGGGCAACACGATCCCGCCCGAGGAGAGCTATCGCGGCTTCCGCGGCCGCGATCCAGCGATCGACGCCCTGATGCGGAAGCGCGGCTTCGCCCCGGCCGCGGTTCGCTGATCGCCCGTTGGTGGCGGCTGCCCGATGCCGTGAAGCCCGAGGCGCGAGCCGAGGGAATGCGGTGTGGTTTCCGGTGAAGCGGCGCGTATTCCCTCACCTTGCGGTTCGGGCTTCCCTGCAACCGGGCACGACGGTCAGAGACCGCCGGACGTCGTTGGTGGCGGATGGCTGCTGCCGTGAAGCCCGAGGCGCGAGCCGAGGGAATGCGGTGTGGTTTCCGGTGAAGCGGCGCGTATTCCCTCACCTTGCGGTTCGGGCTTCCCGGCAACCGGGCACGACGGTCAGAGACCGCCGGACGTCGTTGGTGGCGGATGCCCGATGCCGTGAAGCCCGAGGCGCGAGCCGAGGGAATGCGGGTCGGTGGCCAGCGGTTCCTGCGGCGGTCGTCGCCAGGTCGTCCGCGTACCGGCTCACCACGGGTTCGGCACGAACGCTCCGCCGCGGCAGCGGTTCAAATGCTCGAGGGCTGCGACCTGGCCCGTCGTCTCCAGGGCGTCGCGATACACGGGATCGTGAAATCCCTCGATGTCGATGCTTCCCCGCCAGCCACATTGGCGGAGCGTCGAGATCAGGTCGGTCCAGTCGGTGACCCCGAATCCGGGCGTGCGATGGTGGATGTACTGCACGCCGCCGCGGATGCCGTGCTCGCGGATCACGTTCCAGTCGACCTGGGCGTCCTTGCCGTGGACGTGCCAGATGCGGTGCGCGTATTTCTTCAGCTGCGGCAGCGGGTCGGCGAAGCTCACGATCTGGTGGCAGGGCTCCCATTCCAGGCCCAGCACGGGGCTCTCGACGGCGGCGAACATCGCGTCCCAGGCCCGCGGGGCGTGGGCGATGTTCCAGTCGCCGCTCTCCCAGGTGCCCCGCTTCTCGCAGTTCTCGAATGCCAGCCGCACGCCCCGGTCTTCGGCCCGTCGGGCCAGCGGCCCGAACACCGCCGCGAACCGGCCGAACGACTCAGGTACCGGCCGCCCCGGGATTCGGCCCGCGAACCCGCTGACGACGTCGCAGCCGAAGAGCGTGGCGGAGTCGATGAGCCGCTCCCAGTCGGCGATCGTTTCCGGGCTCGTCAGCGGATTGCCGTAGACGCCGATGGCACTCACCCGCCGTGGCAGGTCGTGGGGTCCGACGGGGTGGGCCTCGAGCTCCCGGCGGACGGCCGCCGCCAGGCCGGCCAGGTCGAAGTCGCCGACGCGGATCCCGAACGAGATCTGAAAGGTTTCGAACCCATGCGGCAGCAGCTGGCGGATCACATCCGCCGTCCGCTCGTGGGCGGGCACGACCGTGCCGATGCGGATGTCTTCGTGGGCCTGCATGGTGACAGCCTACGGTACAATGCCGCGGCCATGAACAAGGCCTTCTGGAACGAGCCCGATTCGAGCCTGTCGCCGCGATGCCCCGCGTGCGGAGGCGACGCCGTCCGGCTCGTGGCCGAGAGGCTCGTGGCCCCCGTCGCCCGCGCGGCCTCCGGCGGGTGACCGCATGCGGCTTCTGAGCTGGAACATCCACAAAGGGATCGGCGGCCGCGATCGCCGGTATGCCCTCGACCGGATCGTGGCCGTCATCGAGGCCGAGAACCCGGACCTGGTCTGCCTGCAGGAAGTCGACCGGCTCGTCCACCGCAGCCGCTTCGACGACCAGCCGCGACTCCTCGCCCGTGCCCTCCATCAGCACGCCGCCTTCCAGGTGAACGTGCCCGTGGGTCGCGGCGGCTACGGAAACCTCGTGCTCTCCCGCTGGCCGATCGCGCACCGCCACCGGGTGTCGCTCCGGCGCGGATCGCGGAAGCCGCGCGGCGCCCAGCTGCTGCTCGTCGACACGCCCGAGGGCCCGGTGCACGTCGTGCACGCCCATCTCGGCCTCGCCGAGCGGGAGCGGCACTGGCAGGTGGCGCGGATCCTCGGTCACATGCTCTTCCGGTCGGCCGACCGGCATCCGACGGTGATCGTCGGCGACTTCAACGACTGGCGGAACACGCTCGCCGCCGGGCCGCTCGCGGCCAGCGGCTTCCGCCAGGTGACGAGCCCCGTGAGCCGGTTTCGCACGTTTCCGGCGTGGCTGGCCGTGGGCTCGCTCGACAAGGCGTTCGTGCGCGGCGACATCGACGTCCGGCAGGCCCGCGTGGTGCGGTCGAGCCTCGCCAAGGTGGCCAGCGATCATCTGCCGCTGGTGATCGACTTCCACGTGCGCCGGACGACGACGCTGTAGCGGCACGCCTTCGGCAGGGAGCAGTGTGGGGCTGCGTCGGCAGCGGATGGCAGGTTGGTCGTGTTCAAGAAGGGGCGTTATCCTACTCCATGCAACGCCCCACCAAACCAGGAAGTGAACGCATGATCTCCGGCATTCTCGCCCCGCACATGGTGCCGCTCGACGACCGCGGCCGCATCAACGAAAAGGAACTGGCCCGGTACGTCGATTGGCTCGTCGATCGCGGCATCCATGGCCTCTACCCGAACGGCTCGACCGGCGAGTTTCTCCGTTTCACTCCCGAGGAGCGTCGGCGGATCGTCGAGATCGTCTGCCAGGCGACCGCGGGACGCGTGCCCGTCGTCGCCGGGGCGGCGGAGGGGACGGCCGCCGAGACGATCCGGGCCTGCGAACACTGCCAGGAGGCGGGGGCGACGGCCGTCGCCATCGTCTCTCCCTACTACTACCGGCTCTCGCAGGAGAGCATCTACGCCTACTTCCGCGAGATCGCCAGTCATTCGCCGATCGACATCCTCGTCTACAACATCCCCATGCTCGCCTCGCCGATCGAGATCGCAACGGTGCGGCGGTTGGCGGAGGAGTTTCCGCGGATCGTCGGCATCAAGGACTCCAGCGGCGACATCTCGCACATGGGCCGGCTCATCGCGGCCGTGCGGCCGATCCGCCCCGAGTTCTCCATCCTCACCGGCTGGGATGCGGCGCTCGTCGCCATGCTCGCGATCGGCTGCGACGGGGGGACGAACGCCTCCAGCGGGATCGTTCCGGAACTCACCCGGGCGATCTACGACGGCTTCAAGACGGGAGACCTGGCGGGGGCCAACCGGCGCCAGCGAACGCTCACCGATCTCTTCGATCCGATGATCTCGGGTGCGGACTTCCCGGAAGGGTTCCGGATCGCGGCCGGGCTGCGGGGCTTCGCGATGGGGCCGTCGCGCCAGCCCGCTACCGACGAGCAGCGAACGTCACGGCGGGCGCTGGCGGAACAGCTGCGATCCAGGCTCGAGGCCCTGGGCATGAGCCGCTCGCAGCCAGGCGACGCGATCGTCGCGTGAGGCTACCGGCGGCGCCGATCATGCCACCGCAGCTCCGCGGCGGATGATTTCCGGCGCGAGGCCGATGGCGACCGCCGCGAGCATCGCGGCTTGCCGGGACGGATCCTCTTGGCTGCCCGGATCGACGACGACCACCCTGCGGCCGCTGTCGGCCGCGAGGCGCGTGCACTCCTCATCCGCCTCCGCCAGCACGATCGTGCCCGCCGCGGCGACCGAATCGACGAGCGCCGCGAACACCGCCCGCGGTGCCGCTCCCGCTGCAGCGGTCACGTCGCCCGGCGGCGCCGGCATTCGGCCGAGCACGAGCACGTCGCAGCGGTCGGCCGGCAGCCCCCGCACGGCAACCGCCTGCCAATCGAGCTCGCAGACCATGGCGTCGATCTCGGGAGAGACGAGGAGATCCCGGGCGGCGTCGGGATCGACCGCAGGTGTGGCGGAGCATACGAGGTGGCCCAGCGACCGCCCCGCTGCGCAGGCGAGCCCCGGGCCGCGTCCGGCCGCCCGCAGAAACCCCGCGAGCAGGGCCGCCGCGCCGGTGGCCGCGTCGCCTGCGGCCCCCGTGCCGCGGCCCACGACGAAGACGACTGGAATCCTGCCGTCGTCACCGGGGCCGAAGAGCTCCTCGACGATCGCCCGGCCGACCGGCTGCCCCGGGCCCTGCGAGGGATTGGCGTGGATCATCAGCTGCGGCCCCGCGTTCACCTCGCAGACCTTCGCCCCCTGTCCGTGCGGCGGTTGGGCGATGTCCCGTGCGATCACGTCGATGCCGGCGATGTCGAGCCCGACGGCCCGCGCCGCCCGCTCGGCCATCGCAGCCATGTCGGGATGGACGAGCGCCGTCGCGTCGATGCCATGCGTTCCGATCTGGTTCACGAGCACGCGGGTGCCGGCCCCGGGAACGGTCTCGGGCGTCACCCCCGCCCGGGCGAGCTGTGCGAGGACGGTGGCCTCGAGCTTGACCGTCTTGTTGGGCATCGCTTCAGAGATGCCGCGGCGGGGATCGGAATTGATCTGCAGTTCGATCAGCTCGGCGACCGTGTGGCGGCCGTCGCCGGTCACGTGGATGTGCTCCCCCTTGGCGCAGGCCACCATGCGGCCGCCGATCACCAGGAGCCGGTGCTCGAGGCCCGGCACGAACTGCTCGACGACGACGGTCCGCACCCGCCGCCCCTCCTCGGCGGCGACCGGGACGGCCCGCTCGATCTCCTCCCGCGAGGAGAGGTCGAGAAACACGCCCCGGCCGTGGTTTGCGTCGAGCGGCTTGACGACGACCGGCAGGCCGATCGCCTGTGCGGCCTCCCAGGCCTCGGCCGCCGTCGTGACCGTGCGGCCCACGGGCACCGGCACGCCCGCGGCCGCGAGGAGCTGCTTCGTGAGCTGCTTGTCTCGCGAGATGCCCTCGGCGATCGCGGACGTGCGGTCGGTCTCGGCGGTCCAGATGCGGTGCTGCCGGCGGCCCTGTCCCAGCTGCACGAGGCACTCCCCGCCAAGCCGCCGCCACGGGATGCCCCGGGCGGCCGCCGCATCGACGATCAGCATCGTGCTCGGGCCGACGCAGACGTCGTCGGCGAGCAGCGTGAGCCGCTCGAGGAGCGGTGCGAGGTCGGGAAGATCGGTCACGACCGCGCGGTCGAGCAGCCCGATCGCCTCCTGCAGGCAGGCCGCCACGAGCCGTGGATCGTGGGCCTGGAGCACGAGCCGAAACGTTCTCGTGCCGACCGCGGGCAGCACCCGCAGCAGGGGCGTCGCCGGCTTTCGGGCCATGGTCTGGAGGGTCAGCGCCACCTCGCCGAGCAGGCGGGCCCAGGCCGTGTCAGCAGACGAGTCCGCCGCTGCCGCTTTGGCCTCTTCGTGGAAGAGCCCGCGGCGCTCCGGCAACGCCGCATCGATTCTCGCGGCGGCGACTGCGATCGCGGCCGGTGCGGGCGCCGCTTCGATGCGGACCGTAGCCTCATAGACCTCGACGTCCCGAGCCCAGACGCTCGGTGCCAGCAGGGGCCGACCCGCACAGATTTCCATGCCACCCGCCGGTGTTCATTGCACCTGGCCGACCGGATCGGACTTCCGCACCGCCCGTTAACGTCGCCATGGCCAGAACATGGTGTCACCAATCGAGGAAACGGACAAGTCGGAAGGAGCCGCGGCCGGGCCGTTGGCGGCGGCTGCCATTCGGCCTCGCTCGACCGCCGCGGCCACCGGCGCCTCAACCCAGCGGTGCAGCGCCGCGCCGGCCACAGGAACGCTCGCTCGCGCCGCCCGTCGGCCAGGCAGCGCCGCCTGGAATTGGGGATGGTCGTCGGCCGGCGCAGACTATCATCCTGCCGACGGCGTCCCCGAATCCCGCGTCAACCGCCGGCCGCCGCTGCAGCGGACGAAGTCAGGGCGCGTCGACCTGCTCGCCACCGGCCGTGGTGAACAGCGCCGCCAGCACGTCGGCCGGGATGTCCCGGGGGATCATCGACACGTGACCATCGCCGAAGACCGCGAGGAAGCCCGTCGGCCGGGCGTTCTTCAGGCCTGCGTGCGGCTGCTTGGGATCGAAGGCGAGATCCTCGGGCTTCGTCCACGGCACCGCCTCTTTCGCCTCGACCTCGACGATGATGATCGTCTTCGAAGGTTCGTCCTTGATGTCGCCCAGCGTCAACGCGACGTCCGTCCTGGGAAACAGCGTGCCCGGGCCCGTCGGCACGAGATAGCGGGTCATGCCCGGGCGGACGGCGGCGGCGTCCGGCGAGGCGAACTTCGCCGGCATCAGTTCCAGCAGCTTCTTGTTGTGCTCGCTGTCCCAGGGCTCGTCGAGATGGAACTGGCGGTAGAGGCCTGTCTCCTCGATGTAGGGCAGCAGCGCCACCCGCCACGAGAGCAGCGGCTTGCCCTGCTTGTCGCAGATCGCGGCCTTCGGGAATTTCCGCATGGTGCTTTCATGCGCCAGCATGCCCAGCCCGAAACTCCTGGCGTTGAAGAAGGCGAGCTGCCGCCGGGCCTCTGCCCGTGCCGCCTGGACGGCGGGAAGCGTCAGGGCCACCACGATGCCGGCCGTCGTCGGTGACGTGGCGACTCCCGCCCCGCCAAACGGGCCGAGCGGCAGCGACGAGCGGCCCTCGGCGACGATGTCGCCCTCCGCATCGTGGCGGAGCACGGCCACCGCCGGCAACAGATGCTTCGTCACCAGGGCGGCGTCGGGCAGCCGCGGCACATCAGCCCCGGCCGCCTTCAGCCCCTCCGCCGCCAGCGGCGTCAGGCTGCCGTACAACGCGACGAGCGATGCCACCGCCGCACGCGGCTCCTGATAGCTGAGGGCCGCCGCCCGGTCGCCGCGCAGTGCCTGCACCTCGGCGGCTTCGGCCAGCGAGGCGGCGTCGTCCCCGCGGGTGATCATCTGCTCCAGTCGCTCGGGCGACGTCGCCACCAGCAGCCGATCGCCGTGGATGCACCAGGCCGGCTGCAGCGGTGCCTGCGGGAGCCGCGCGGTGAAAATCGTCACTTTGCCGGCTGCGTCGCCGACCTGCCGCTCGGACAGTTCGAGCGGAAGCATGCCGGGCCGGGCGGCCGCCTGCCGGAGCAGGCCGAGCAGCGCCTTGTGGGTCTTGGCGAACGTCGGCGGGTCGTCGAGACCGACGACTGCCGAGGCGCTCCCGTCGGGCAGCGCGTACACCGTCCACGTGTCGCCGAGCGGCTCGAGCAGGTGCGTCACCACGTCGATGCCCGCGACGGCCCGCACCTGTTCCAGCATCTGCGTGACCTGGGCGGACGAACCGGGCTGTACGGCTTCGAACGCCGCGCGGGCGGTCGCGAACGTCGCCGCGAGGTCGAGCTTCACGACCTGGGCCATGGCGGCACCGGCCGGTATGGCCTTCAGGTCGGCGGCCGTGACGCCCTGCCTGCCGGCCGTGAAGAAGCCGGTCGGCTGGCCATCGAAGTCGAGAATCGCGGCCGAGGCGATCTCCGTCTTGGTGAGGCCGGCGACGGCCTGCACGGCCCGCAGGCCGTCGAGCCCGCTGGCGGAGGCCGCGGCTGCGAACTCCGGGCCGCGGATCATCGTCTTGGCGATCTCGAGAACCTTGGCGACGTCCACGTGCGCGAGCAGCCCGCGCCTTTCGAGCGGCAGCCGTCCGGCGAGCTTCGCCTTCCAGGCCGGGGGCGGGCGCTTCTTGTCGGCAAGCCGGGCGAGCAGGTGCTCGAGCGCGTCGGTGCCCACGGCACCGACGAAGAAGCTGCCCTTGAAGCCCCAGGCGATGTCGGGCACCCCGGGAGGGATTCTCTCGAATCGCGACCAGGTGTGGCCGGCGATTGCGAGCTCGCCAATCGGCACACCGTGATTTCGCGGAACGGCGATCCATGTGTCGAGGATCCGCCGCACCTCGTCCACGTTCGCCCCGCAGTTGACGACCAGACTCCCTTCCATGTTCAAAGCATTCGGTGCGAAGGAGTAGGAATCGACCGTCAGCGCCGCCGGCCGCGTGAGCAGCGTGAAGGCCAGCTGCCGGACATCGGGCGTGAAGGCGTTCCTCTGCTCCGCCCGGGCTGACAGGAGCTTCTCGGCCACGCCGGCCACGTCACCGATGAACCGCTGCACCTCGGCCTCGGCCAGCAGCGCCTCGGCGCGGTTGGCCGAACCGGCCACGGGCTCCGCCCGACCGGCCAGGGCGACGTGCAGCAGGCAGGCGTCGGGGGCCGCCCGCTCGATCACCGGGTCGGGCGGGAGCGGCGGCATGGAGAGTGGCAGGCTCGGCAGGCCGCCGAGGCCCACGAGCAACAGCAGCATTTCAAGTGGACCCATACCGAAGGTATTCACGGTATTCATAGTCCCGCTCCTCGATTCAGTGGCCGCGGGCCCGGGCCGTCGCCCGCGCCCGCCACCATTCCCAGGCCAGCGGCAGCACCGACACCACCACGATGCCTACCACCACCAGTTCGAAGTTCTTCTTCACCGCCTCGATGTTGCCGAAAAAGTAGCCGGCCAGCGTGCAGATCGCGACCCAGGCGATGCCGCCGGCGACGTTGTAGAACAGGAACGTCGGGTAGTGCATCTTCCCCACGCCGGCCACGAACGGGGCGAACGTGCGCACGATCGGCACGAACCGGGCGAGGACGATCGTCTTGCCGCCGTGCCGCTCGTAGAAGCCCTGCGTCCGCTCCAGGTGCTCGTGCTTGAGGAACCACTTGTCGATCTTGAAGGCCCGCGGCCCGATCCAGCGGCCGAGCGCGTAGTTGAGCGTGTCGCCGAGGATGGCCGCGATCGTGAGGATCACGAGCAACGTCCAAACTGACAGGTGTTGCGGATAGAGGGCCGCCATCGCCCCGGCGGCGAAGAGCAGCGAGTCGCCCGGCAGGAAGGGCGTGACCACGAGGCCGGTCTCGCAGAAGATGATCGCGAACAGCACGACGTAGGTCCACGGACCCCACGACTGGATGAGCGCCTCGAGGTGCTCGTTGACATGGAGGAAGAGGTCGATGAATTGCTTGATCGTGTCCATGGATTTCAGACTCCGTTCAGGGTTGGGCGAGCGCGGCCAATGTTTCGGCCGCCGCGGCCACCGTGGTGTCGATGTCGGCCTCGGTGTGGGCCGCCGAGATGAAGAGGGCTTCGTACTGGCTGCACGGCAGATAGACGCCCCGGTCGATCATGCCCCAGAAGAAGGCGGCGTAGCGGGCGGTGTCGCTGCGTGACGCCGTCTGCCACCCGGTGACGGGCACGGCCTCGGGGCCGCGCTGGAAGAAGGTCGTCATCATGCTGCCCACGCGGGCCGTCCAGGTCGTGATCCCGGCCCGGGCGGCGGCGGCGCGAACGCCCGCCTCCAGCCGCGCGCCGAGCCGCTCCAGATGCTCGTACGGTGGACGCTCGCGCAACTCCTCGAGCGTCGCCATGCCGGCCGCGACGGCCAGCGGGTTGCCGGAGAGCGTGCCGGCCTGAAACACCTTGCCGGCCGGCAGCATGTGATCCATCACGTCGGCCCGGCCGCCGTAGGCGGCCAGCGGCAGGCCGCCCCCCACGATCTTGCCGAGCGTCGTCAGGTCGGGGGTGATGCCGAGCAGCTGCTGGGCGCCGCCGAGGGAGAGCCGGAAGCCGGTCATCACCTCGTCGCAGACGAGCAGCCCGCCATGCCGGGTG
>JBIJCJ010000254.1:0-4196 GCA_044344765.1 Pirellulales bacterium
GCCGGCAGCTTGCGGTCCTCCTTGTGCTTCTCCTTGATCGACATTTCGTCGAACTGGTCGTCTTCCTTCGCCTGTCGTTCCTCCTTCTCGCAAAGCTTCGCGACCTGGGCGGCCATCGTCTTGCGCTGCTCGTCGAGCTTGGCACGCTCGGCTGCCTGGTAGGCTTCGGCCTTCTGGAGCAGGGCGGCGTATTCCCGCTTCGTGGCCTCGATCTCGGCGGCGTACTTCCGCGTCGTGGCGGCGAGCGCGGCATCCGCATCGGCCCGCGTCTGCGCCACCATCGATTCGTGCTCGGCGGCGATCTCGTTCTCGAGCCGCGCACGCAAGGCCGCCTCGGTGCGCAGCCGTTCCATCTGGCTGCGGAGGAGGTCACGGTCGTATGGGTTGGCGGCGGGAGCCGCTGAAGAGTCGGTGCTCACGGGTGCTGGTCCACGGGTGGGCTGGGGGGCGGGGGGCTGGAATCGGCGGATGGGCGTGGGCTCAGCCGCCGTCGTGTTCGCTGACGTCGCGGGCGGCTCGGTCGAGGACCTCGGCCAGTCGCCCGAGGGCGTCGAGGGTTTCCTTCACGGCCGGCAGCAGCGGCTCGACGTTGTCTTTCTGGAAGGCCTTGGCCCGAGCGTCGTGCCAGGTGTCCTTGGCGCCCTCCCATTTGATGTTCAGCTGCTTCAGGGCGTTGGCAAGCTTCGAGGCCCCGCTGGACAAGTCGCCGACCTTCATGAAGCCGCCTCCGTGGGGCCGGGGATCGGGGCGGCCGCCCCGGCCGACTCTTCGAGCTGGCGGGTGACGTTCTGGCCGCCGGTGCCGCCGGCCGCCGCGGCGGCCGCCGCCGGACTCGTCGCGTTTTGGTAGGCGTCGAGCGCCTTGAGCATCTTTTCCAGCTGCGCCATGGCCCGGGGGCAATCGACGTCGATCACCTCCAGAAACCGCACCAGCCGCACGCAGGTCTCCCGATACTGCTGCTGCACGACGGGCGTCCAGCGGCGGACGGCCTCCGCCTTGCGCTCCGCCGTCTCGAGCAGTTTTCGGGCCTTCTCGAGGGCCTTCTTCTCCTCGATGCAGGAGGGCGTGTTGTCGCCCACCTTCTTGAACGTGCGGCAGTGTTCCAGATCCTTGATCGCCTTGTTGACGATGTCCGACCGCCGGCGAATCTCGGCCTTCCAGAAGGCGGCCCGATCGACCGTGATCCACTCCACGGCCCGCTGCCCCTGGATCTCGATCTCGGAGACGGCCTGATTGGCCTCGTGGGCGAAAGCTGCGAACGCCCCCTTCACGAAGGCGAGCGTGTCGATCGACTTGACGTCGGCCTGGTCGGACATGCGCGGGGCTCCTGCCTGGCGGTCAGCGTTGCTGCAGGTATTCCTCGACCCGCTCGGCCTTGCGGATCAGGTAGGGCACGTACTCGCTGGTCGATTCCGCGAACCGCTTGAAGGTGCCGAGCTGCTGCTCGAACTCCTCGGCGAACTTCTGCTGCTCCTGGTCGCGCCAGGTGGAGCTCAAGGCGGCGAGCTGCCGCTGCACCATCTGCATTTGCGCCACCACTTCGTCGCTGAACTTGCGGAGGCTGCCCGCGAACCTGCGAAGTTCGGCCGGATCGACGATCGCCTGTCCCATGTGTGGTTGCCCCTCTGCGTGCTGGCCAGTTCCCAGAACAGCATCCTACCGCCGGACGGCCCCGCTTGGACAGCGGCCCGCGGCTGGGAAGGGGCGGGGCGGGAGCGTAGACTGCGTCCCCACCATCCATTCCCGAGCCGCATCCGGAGCATGCCTGTGTCCCATCCCGCCGCCCCCGCCGCGCCGCACCGCCACGGCGGTCCGCCGCCGCACGCCGCCGCCCAGGCGATCGAGACCTCGATCGAGCCCTGCACCGGCTGGCATGTGACGCACTCGTTCTACGCCCTTGATCGCGGCCGGGTGGCGGGGATGTCGGCCGCGGAGCTCGCCGCCGGCGCCGACGCCTTCGCCGCCGCGCTCGATCCCGCCGGCCCGCACGCGCCGCGGCGGCTGCAGACCTGGGTGGTGCCCGGCCACAAGGCTGACTTCGCCGTCGTGGCGATGGATCCGTCGCCGCTCGCCGTGGACGACGTGCACCAGCGGCTCCTGGCCGGCCCGCTCGGGCCGGCGCTCGTGCCCACCTACTCGTTCGTCAGCCTCACCGAGGTGAGCGAGTACGTGCCGACCGTCGAGCAGTACGCCGCCCGGCTCGTGGCCGAGGGAGAGGTGGCCGACAGCCCGTCCTACAACGCCAAGGTGCAGGGCTACGCGGCGCGGGAGCCGGCCATGCGTCAGGCGCGGCTCGAGCCGGAACTGCCCCCCTGGCCGAACGCCTGCTTCTATCCGATGAACAAGAAGCGAAAGGTGGGCGAGAACTGGTTCACGCTGCCGTTCGCGGAGCGCAGCCGGCTGATGGCCGAGCATGGCGCCTCGGGCATGAAGTTCGGCGGTCGCGTCACGCAGCTGATCACGGTGGCCGTCGGGCTCGACGACTGGGAGTGGGGCGTGACGCTGTGGGCGCGGCGGCCCGACTGGCTCAAGGAGATCGTCTACACGATGCGGTTCGACGAGGCGAGCGCCCGCTACGCCGAGTTCGGCCCGTTTTACACCGGCTACGTGGCCACGCCGCGGCACGTCCTCGCCCATTGCCACGTCGGCTGACGCCCGCCGTCACTCGCGGACGGCGGAGAGGACGATGTCCACGTCGGTGTTCCTCGGGGGCACGCGGCCCTCGAAGGCCTCGAAGAGCAGCTCTTCGTTCGACTGGGAGCTGGCCATCGGCAGGTCGAGCATCGCCGTGGGAAAGTTGGACACGCAGATCAGATCACCGCCGTCGGCCTGGTAGTACTCGGCCCCGTCGTTGGGATCGCGCCAGAACGAACTCCCCGCGAACACCCAGTCAGCGTCGAGCGGCTTCCCCGTCTGGGCGTTGCGGATCCATTCCTGGGCCCGCGCCTCGCGCGGCTTGCCGTCGGCATCCTTCCACCGCACCAGCACCCGCACCTTCGGGCCCTTGGCCGCGACGTATTCGGGATCGAATGACACGGGGCTCCCCGGGTCGAGGCCGATCGCCAACAGCGCCGCATGCACGAGCCTGGCGGTCGACCGCGTCGCCACGATCGCCTCGTGCTCCTTGGTCTTCTCCAGACAGGCGAACACCTCGATCGGCCCGCGGTCGAGCACGATCCGACCGCCGACGACCACCTCCTTGCGGGCCTTGTCGACCCAGACCTCCTCGGTCTGCGAGAGCCGCTTGAGCTCCGGATGCCGGTCCGGCCGGGGAGCGGGGCGGGGCGGGGCGGCGACCGCCGCGCCGGCTGAATCCGCGGCCGGTTCGGCCGCCAGCAGACCGGCGCCCGGCCACCAGCCGGCCAACGCCACGAGGAGCATGGCAGCCGAGACGCACGAGCGATTGCAGGGAAGGGGCATGACGCACTCCTCGAGGATCGGGCCGTGGAGAACGGCCATCGCCTCCGGTACGATACCGGACCACTGGGCGACAGGGAAACCGGAGGCACGGCCGCACGATGGTCGCGACACACGACAAGAAGAAACAGGCCAAGGGCGAAGGCCGCGGCACGCCGCCGGCACGTGCCGCCGCGGCCGCGCCGGCGGCGCCGACCGCTGCCAGGAGCCGCGGACTCGACCACCGGGGCGAGCCGTTCAAGGTGCGGGCCCGCGAGGCTGGCCGACGCATCCGCGAACTGGCGGACGTGAGTGAAACGATCGAGGTCCGCCGGCGGCTGCGACGCCTGGCGGGGCAGGTGTCCCGCGGCCCGGTCAACGTGCAGAAGATGACGTTCCTGGAGACCGCGATCGGCGCGTCCCTCGACCACGCGGCCGAGGCCGCCCGGCCGCGGGACCGCTGGCTGGGCTGCGAGGCCGCGGCATGGGCGCTGGGCTGGATGGCCCGGACGAAGCGGGCGGGCGGCTCGGCGGGCGGGCTGCTGGAGCGGCTCGTGCAGCAGGCCCGGGCGGCGGAAACGATGCTGGCCGGCCGCGACACGCAGGCGGCTCGATTCGTGCTCGTGCTGGCGCGGCTGTTCAACGACGTTGAAGCCTGCCGGTGCCTGGAGCGGGCGGCGACGGCGGCTGTCGCCGAGGAGATCGGGCGGCTGGCGACCCCCGCCGGCGCCGTCGGGCTGTCGGGATCGGCGGCCGTCCTCGACCGCGTCGTGCGTTGGAGCGGCGTGCGGGAGGCGGGC
>JBIJCJ010000255.1:0-4134 GCA_044344765.1 Pirellulales bacterium
CGCGCTGCGGCCGTTCAATCCTGTCTCAGGTAACCATCAACCGGAGAGCCGTGTGCGGGAGACCCGCCAGCACGGTTCGGAGGGAGGGGGGCCCGGGCCAACCGGGCCTCCCTACCCCTATTCTGGATCCTCATCACGCCCGATTTCTGTTCCACCATCGGGGCCATGAATGGCGGAGCGCAGGCAGCTCCGAGAGAGCGAAGGCCCGGAAGGCCGTAGCGAACGTCCGGCGACGGGGCGTGGGCAACCCCTCCCCGCCGGAGCGAGTTGAGTCAGCTCTTTCCCTGGAGCTTCCTGACCTGGGCGAGCGTGCGGGTGTTGACGATGTCCTTGGCCTCCAGTCCGGCGCGGCGGGCCTGGAGCACGCCGCACCGCATCACGTCGAGGCCGCGGGTCGAGTGGGCGTCGGTCGAGATCACGAGCTTCACCCCCGCCTGCTTCGCCGCCGCCGCGTGCCGGTCGTCGAGGTCGAGCCGCCATGGGTTGGCGTTGATCTCCAGGAACGTGCCGGTCCGCGCGGCGGCGTCGATCACGGCCTCGATGTCGACGTCGTAGGCGGGCCGCCTGTTGATCAGCCGGCCCGTGGGATGGCCGATCACCGAGACGTACGGGTTTTCGATCGCCTCGACGATCCGGGCCGTGATCCGCTCACGCGGCTGGTTCTGGCCGTAATGGAGGCTGGCGACCACCCAGTCGGCCCGCGCCAGGACCTCGTCGGGCAGGTCGAGGCCCCCCTTCTCGAGCATGTCGACCTCGATCCCCTTGAGGACGACGATCGGCGGACGGCCCTCCTCGGAGAGGGATTCGTTGAGCCGGTCGATCTCGTCCCACTGCTTCAGGAGCCGCCTCCGGTCGAGCCCATGGGCCATCGTCACCCGCTGACCGTGATCGGTGATCGCGATGTAGGCGAGGCCGCGGTCGATCGCCGCCCGCACCATGGTGGCGAGCGTGTCCTCGCCGTCGGTCGCGGTGGTGTGCATGTGCAGGTCGCCGCGGATGTCGGCGAGGGTGACGAGATCGGGCAACTCGCCCCGTTCCGCGCGGCCGATCTCGTCGCCCCCTTCGCGGATTTCCGGCGGAATCCAGGGCAGGCCGACGGCGGCATACACGTCCGCCTCGCTTTCGCCCGCCACCGCCGCTCCCTTGGAGAGTTTGGCGTCGGCGTCCGCGCCCGCCTCGAGGCGGAACACGCCGTATTCGTTGATCGAGAGCCGGCGGTCGCGGGCCCGCGACCGAAGCCGCACGTTGTGCTCCTTGGAGCCGGTGAAATACTGCCAGGCCGCGCCGAACGAGGCGTGCTCCACCACCCGCAGGTCCACCTGCACGCCGCGGGGGCCCCGGATGCTCGTCTTCGTGTCGCCCCGGAGCAGCACGCCCGCGCATTCCCGCCAGGCGACGAGATGATCCATGACGGCGGCCGCATTGTCCGTATCGACGACGACGTCGATGTCGCCCACGGTTTCCCGGCCGCGGCGCCAGCTCCCGGCCCCCTCCGCCCGCCGCACCGCCGGGCACTCCCGCATCCAGGCGAGCAGCTGCTGCACGATGGCATCGGCCTCGGACCACAGCAGCCGGTCGTGCTCAGGGCTCTTGGCGAAGCCGATGTTCTCCAGGATCGCGGCCTCGGTCTTGGCCCCGAATCCCTTCACCTCGCGGACCCGCCCGGCGCGGCAGGCCTGCTCGAGGGCGTCGAGCGAATCGATGCCCAGCTCGTCCACGAGCGTCTTGACCTTCTTGGGGCCGAGCCCCGGAACCCGCATGAGCTCGAAGACGACGGCCGGAATCTCACGCTGCAATTCGTCGAGCAGCGGCAGGCGGCCGGTGTCGAGCAGCGTGCCGATCTTGGCGGCGAGGTCCGCCCCCACGCCCTCGATGTCCGTCAACGCCCGCGCCGGATCGGCACGGACCGTGGCCAATGACTCGACCATCGAGCCGATGGTGCGGGCCGCGTTGCGATAGGCGCGGACGCGAAACACGTTGCCACCCTGGTATTCGATCAGGTCGGCGACGTGGTCGAAGACGGCGGCGATGTCGGCATTGGTCATGGACGAGAATGTATCGTCTTCCACGGATCACGCTGGAGACTGAGGCCGCGCCGGAGCTCGGGGCTGCCCATGCCCTCTCGGCGGACGTTCGCCTCGGTCCTCCGGACCTCGGCTCTCTGCATGTCCGCTTCGCTTCGCAGACCAATCCGCCTTTGGCGGATCGGTGCCCTTGGCTCCGCTCGCTTCCATAGCCCGCTCGAGGGCACGGGCAGCCCCTCGCTGAGCCCCCAACCGTCGTCCGAAACGGGAAAGGCGTGCGGCGCGAGTGGAATCCGGAGCGTCTGCCTTTTTGGGTTTACTGCTGCGCCCGGATCGGAAGGGCGGCGGTCGGGTAGGCGGGGCGGAAGGTGGCGGGGCGGCCGCCGAGGCTGGCGGGCTGCCAGGACGTGGTGTGGCTCGTGGGCTCGAGCAGCCGGGGGAAGGCGCCGGTGGCACCGGTCGGGCCCGCGCCGGGAACGACCGGCATGCCGCTGGAGCCGCTGGCCGCTGGGGCCGCAGCCGGAGGCATGGCTGGCAGTGCCGGCGGAGTGACAGCCGGAGCCGCAGGGGCGGCCGGCAACGCCGGGGCGGTGACCGCCGGCTGCGGGGCGATCGGGATCGGCTTCAGCGGCGGCGGCGTGTAGGCCGGCGGCTGCGTCGGCCGCTGGGTCGTCGTGGCACCGAGGCCGGGCGCCGTGGGCACGGGCTGGGTGTACATCGGTTGCGAGTAGGTGGGGATCGGCTGGGCGGGGGCCGCCGGCTGCATCTGCGGCAACGCCGGCTGGATGAAGGTCTGGCCGACGCTGGGAGGCGAGAGCGGACGTTGCTGGAACGTGGGCGCCGCCGGAGCACCCTGCAGAGTCGGCGGATTGATGCTCGGCTGGCCCGGCGCGAGCTGGTTGGAAACGTCGCTGCCGGCCGCGCCCCACGCCTGGGGTGTGGTGGTGATCGGCGCTGCGAACGGACTGGCGACACCGGCGGGGGCTGCGGCCGGTGCCGGCATGACCGGCGCCGCAGCACCCGGATAGGCCGGCGCACCCGGATAGGCGATCGGAGCGGCCGGGTACGCGACCGGAGCGCCATAGGCGGCCGGTGCGCCCTGCTGCATCTGCACGTACTTGGTGCTCGTCACCGCCCGATACTGGGTGACCGGCACGTTGACGGCCTGCTGGACGTATTGCGTGACGGGCTGCATGCAGTCACGCGGGCAGCCGGTGCACGGATCGATCTCGCTGGAGGGCTTGTAGGTGGTGACCGGCACGGTCTTGTATTCGGTGCGATACGTGGTCTCGGGCACGTAGCTCGTCTGCTGCACAGGCACCATGACCGGCGGCGGCGGCGCGGGGATCGGCGCCATGACCGGAGCGACCGGAGCCACGGCGTAGACCGGCTGCTTGCGGAAGCATGTGCCGCAGCCGGCGAACAGGTCGTTCAGGCAGCACTGTCCGCGGGCGGCTGCGGGAGTCATGGCCCCGACGGCCAGCAGCGCGGTGAACGTAAGTCGCATCTTCATCGCTCTCTCCTCCGTGCGGAGGGCCCGGCACGGCCCTGCCACTCGATCCCAAGACTAGGTTGCCGCTCGGGGTGGATGCGGCCGAAAAACCCCGCAGCGAATCATGAATTTCCAAACGGGCGTCGGTACGACCGCTGCCAGCCGTGCGACCGGCATGTTCGGACCCGCCGGCGGGGGCGGTTCAGCGACGCTCGACCCTGTCGTACAGGTCGGAGAGCGACTCGCGGAGGTTGCCGCCGTGCCGCTCGAACGCCGCGGCGATGTCGGCCTCGTCCACCGGGCCGCCACGATCCGGCAGCCGGGCGACGATGGCGCGGAGGAGGTCGGGCGTCGTCTCGCACGGCTGAAGCAGCGGCAGGCCGGTGGGGCGGTGGCTGGTCACCAGGAGCGTGCGCCGCAGTACCCGGGCCGCGGCCCGCAGCGGAGCGGCAAGGAGGCCGAGCTGCTCCCAGCCGTCGATGAACACCGCCGTCCGTCGCGGGGCGGTGACGACGGCGCGGCAGGCCGCCCAGGCGTCCTGCCAGCCGCGCACCCGGACCATCGTCACCGGCCGCCCCACGGCTGCGAGCGCGGCGGCGAGGGCGAGGAGGCGCGTCG
>JBIJCJ010000090.1:0-14189 GCA_044344765.1 Pirellulales bacterium
CGGATCAGGAATCATGGAAAGTTCTAGGGAATTCGCAGCCTGCGCACCCCCTCAGTCGACTGCGCTCACCGATCGCAGGTGCATTCTGGTTCTCGGGATGCATCGCAGCGGCACGTCAGCCTTCACCAGGATGATCAATCTGCTGGGCGCGGATCTTGCCCAGGACCTGATGCCGACACGCGCTGAAAACCCACGCGGGTACTGGGAATCTTGCGAGCTGATGGGGATTCACGACGACCTGCTCGCCTGCGGTTCCTCGCAGTGGGATGACTGGCGACCTTTTACCGTCTCTCCTCAATCACACGGATGTCAGCGACGTGTTTTCGCTCGTTTGAGCGACTGGCTCCATCGCGAGTTTGCGGCCTCCCGGCTTTTTGCCGTGAAGGATCCGCGGATCTGTCGATTCGTTCCGCTCTGGCTCGACGCCTTGCAGTCTTTCGCCTGCCAGCCATGCGTCGTGCTACCGGTGCGCCATCCGTTCGAGGTGGCCGCGTCCCTGTTCGCCCGCGACGGCATTCCATTCACAAAGGGCTGTCTCCTCTGGCTCCGGCACCTCGTCGATGCCGAACGGACCACCCGTCATGTGCCGCGGGCCTGGGTGCATTACGAAGGCCTGCTGCACGATTGGACCGGGGTCGCGACGCACCTTGCTCGGCAGTTGGGCTGCTCGTGGCCGAGGCCGATGGCGGAAGCAGCGGCCGAGATCTCGGCATTTCTCAGTGCCGAACTGCGTCATCACGTCGCGTCGCCGCAGGAGCTGACGCTTCGATCCGACGTGGTCGGATGGATTCGCCGCGCCTACATGGCGGCCTCGAGCCTGACCGCCGCAGGCGACGTGGAGGCCTCCTGGCGGGAGTTGGATCAAGTACGAGCCGAGTTCGACAATGCATGTCTCGCTTTCGACGAACTGATCCATGCCGAGCGGGCGGATTCTGCCCAACAGGCGACGGCAGCCGTGACGGTGGTGACACGCGCGGATTTCGACAAACGTATCGTCGGCCTCGAATCGCGACTGAACCGCTGTGAAGCCTTCATGGGAGACGGACTCACCAATCTGTCGTTGCAGTCCGAAACCCAGGACGATCTCACTGCCGGCATTTCTCAAGGCAAAGGGTTCGGCTGGCTGAGTGCCAGGCTGGATGCGGCGCTCGTCACCATCGACGAGATGTCGGCGGTGCTCGCCAGCCAGGGCGAGCAGGCACGGCGATCGGACGACCAAGTAGCCGAGTGCCGAAGTCGGGTCGACGGTCTTGCATCGATGGTATCCGGGCAGCAGACGGCCACGAGTCGGCTGGACGGCGAACTCGCCGCCTGCACGTCGCATGTCGAGCACGTGCGCGGTCAACTCGCGAGCCAAGAGACTCTGGCCGAGGCCTTGCATCAGGAAACCCGGCGGCTGGCCGAGATCACCGATCGACTCTTGGAGAGCACGTCGGAGCAGGAGCGATCCGCCGCGGGCCAGGTAACGCTTCTGCGCCAGGATCTGGACACGGTGCGGGCGAGCATTGAGGAACTGCGGCATCTGTCGGGTGATACGTGCGCGCGGATCGATCGCCTTCAAGAGGCCCTGGAGAACATCCGCCCCGGCTCCTTCCGGGAGCGATGGCGGCTCCGCCTCCGCCGGATGCGGCCGATCACCAACCCGGTCGAACGAGCCATGCGGCACGCCCGCCGGGCGGCGGCCGGACTCGTCACCTTCCGCTGGCTGCGGATGTCACGCCATGATCTCCGCCTCCCATTCTACCGCAGGCAACTGCTTGCCACGGGATTGTTCGATCCACGGTGGTACCTGGAACGCAACCCGGACGTGGCTGCTTCCGGCATCGACCCGCTGGATCACTGGCTCACGTACGGCGCTCGGGAGGGCCGGGATCCGAATCCGGAGTTCGACACCGACTGGTACTTGGAGCGTTATCCGCACGTCGCCGACTCGGGCCAGAATCCCCTGGTCCATTACCTCCGCAGGGGTTCGTCGCCGGGAATCGATCCAAGCCCGCGGTTCGATGGGGCACGGTACCTGTCCCGGCATCCGGAGGTCGCCAAGGCCGGGCTGAACCCGCTCGTTCATTATTTGCGGCATCGTCCAGTCGGTGATGGCCACGTCGTCGACGATGCCACGCCTTTCGCACCGGCAGTCACGGTTGTGGTGCCGAACTTCAACCATGCGCCGTTCCTGCGTCAGCGGCTCGACAGCATTTACAACCAGACGTATCGCAACTTCCGGGTCGTTCTTCTGGACGACTGTTCGACCGACGGCAGCCGCGCGATTCTCGACGAATACCGGGCAAAGTACCCGGACATCACGACCTGTCATTACAACGAAACGAACAGCGGAGGCGTGTTTCGCCAATGGCGAAAGGCGATTCATCTCGCCGCGGGCTCGTCACTCCTGTGGATCGCCGAGAGCGACGATTACTGCGACCACGATTTTCTCGAGAAACTCGTGCCGTTCTTCCGCGACGAGGCGGTCATGCTGGCCTACAGCCGCGTCCAATTCGTGACGCAGGACGGGGTGCCGAACGCGTTCACGTTCCGCGAACACGTGTCGCCCCACATGGATGCGTCGAAGTGGTCGCGAGACTACGTGGAGGCCGGCCATCGGGAGGTGGAATCCGCCCTCGCCATCAAGAACACGATCCCGAACGTCAGCGGCACCGTGTTCCGGACCCCGGCGACCGATTCGGTGTTGCTCGAGGATGAGTCGTGGCTGAACATGAAGGTCTGCGGGGATTGGGTGCTGTACCTCCATCTGCTCGCGGGGGGACGGGTGGCGTATTGCGTTAGAACGACCAACTACTTCCGCTTCCATTCCTCGAACTCCTCCGGCAAAACCCACCGCGACGAGGTGTATTACCGCGAGCATGCGCGGGTCAGCGAGGAGGCGGCGCGGCTGTACGCCGTCTCCGACCGGACACTCGATCTGTCGCGCGAGCTGACTCGCAAATACCACCGCACCATGACCGGTGAAGGCGGCGAGGTGTTCGATCGGCTGTTCGACGCCAAGCAGGTGGCCCGGGCCAAGGCCCACCGCCAGCCGACGGTGATGATCTCGGTGTTTTCCTTCGTGACGGGAGGAGGCGAGATCATCCCCATCCGCCTCGCCAATGAATTGAAGCGCCGCGGCTGCCCGGTCGTCGTGCATTGCTTCGACTACCAACAGGACGAGCCCGGAGTGCGGGCGATGCTGCGGAACGACATCCCGGTCGTCCGGGCGCACACCGGCGAGCAGATCTTGAAGATGCTGGCCGACGTGGCTCCGGATGTCATCAACACCCACCATCAGACGATCCAGCACAAACTTCTCGAGCTCACGCAGGCCCATCCCGAAGCGTTTGAATCAGTCCGCCACGTCGCGACCATGCACGGAATGTTCGAGGGCCTCCCGGATGAGTATCTCGACCAGTTTCTCCCGGCGTACCTGAAGACCGTGGATGGCTGGATCTACACCGCGGACAAAAACATCAAACCGTTTCAGGACAGGGGCCTCTTGGGCCAGGCTCCCTTCACCAAACTTCCCAACGGAATGGAAACCCCGACCGTTCGCAACATCGCGCGTGCAGACCTCGGGATCGAATCCGACGCCTTCGTGCTCTGCGAAATCAGTCGTGCGATTCCCGAGAAGGGCTGGAGGGAGGCGATTGCCGCCGTCACGCAGGCACGGGAGCAATGCGCCCGTCCGATCCATCTCCTGCTCTTGGGCACGGGCCCCGTTTACGATGAATTGTCGCGGCAGTCGCTGCCTCCCTACGTTCATCTCTTGGGTTTCACCGACGATCCGTGCAGCTACTACGCCATGAGTGACATGGCGATCCTGCCGTCGACATTCTCGGGGGAAAGCTTTCCGATGACCCTGGTCGAGGCGATCCTGGTCGGCAAGCCGGTGATCGCCTCGGACGTCGGTGAGATTCGGGCGATGATCACGGCGGAGAGCGGTGTTGCCGGCGTGGTGATTCCGGTCGAGAAGGGACAGGTCTCCGTGGCACGAATCAGCGCGGAGATCGTCCGCTTCGCCCAGACCGCCGCCGACTACGAGCAGGCCCGTCAGGCGACGCGATCCCTTGCCGATCGATATGACGTACGGGCGGTCGCCGAACGGTATCTGGACGTCTTCGCGAGCATGACGAAGGGATTGACACAGAAGCCCATTGCTTCAGCAACGCCCCTGTCGCCTCCGCCGCTGCTCGCCCAACTGGAGCAGCTTCGGGACATGGGGCTCTTCGACGAGGACTTCTACCGGCAGCAGTACCCGGATATCGCCACGTCGCCCGATCCGCTCGAGCACTACGTACTCCACGGATGCCGGGAACAGCGGATGCCGAACGAGTGGTTCGACTTCCAGTACATCCGTCAGTCCTGCCGGGAAATCGACCGCAAGGGCGTCAATCCGCTGTGGTACTACGGCACGTTTCTCAAGGACAAGAAGCCGACGAAGACACGATCCGACATGCATCGCTGGGGATACTGCCCGGTCTGCGAACGGCGGCGGCTGTTCCTCGCCCATTTCGACACGGAGGACAGCTTCAACCACCTGCGTTGCATCTCGTGCCACGGGGCACCGCGGGATCGGGCCGTGGCCGCACTCTTGGACGAGCAGATGCCCGGCTGGCGGAAGACGGCGCGGGTTCACGAAAGTTCGCCGTGCACCCCCTGCCTGAAACTTCTGGCGGGAGAGTATTCGGCGTCGCAGTATTACCCGGACAAGCGGGCCGGCGCGATGGTGAATGGGTTTCGAAACGAGAACATCGAAAAACTGACGTTCAAGGACAACGCATTCGACGTGGTCGCGGCACTCGAGGTCATCGAGCACGTTTTCAACCCAGCCGCCATGGTTCGGGAGATGGTTCGCTGCACCAGGCCGGGAGGCATCGCTGTCTTCACGACCGTTCCCGGCAGCCTGCCCGTGTCGCGCCCTCGAGCGCGAATCGATCCGCGAACGGCCGATGTGGAGCACTTCTTTCCGCCGGTCTATCACGGCAATCCGATCGGCGATGGCGCACTGCGGACGTGGGACTTCGGCCTCGACTTCGACGACAACATCCGACAGTGGAGCGGCGGGGCGGAATTAACGCACTGGTGTCAGGCGGACGAGAAAATTGGGATCATCCCGGACGGTATTCCGCATATCTACCTGCTCAGGAAACCGGCGGCCTGACGTTGTCGAGGCATGCCCTCGGTGACGGACGTTCGATCACGGGCGAGAATCGCGGACCCATGGGTGACTTGGAAATCTTCTTTCACGCGGGGATGGGCAAGACCGGGACGAGTGCGCTCCAGGCGTTTCTTGCCGAGAACTCCGAGATTCTCCGGACCTTCGGGGTTCTTTATCCATCGGCCCATCGCTCCATGGCGGACGGTGGAGCCCACCACGCGCTGGCCATCTCGATGATGAAAACCCGGCCGGCATGGGCGCCGGCGACCTCCGGGGCATCGCCGGAGCAGATGCTCTCGGAAATGTGTCACGAGGCGCGATCCCTCGGCCTGAGCAGGATCGTGGTCTCGAGCGAAATACTCTATGTCATCCCGCCGCGTGCAGTCAGAGATCTGGGAAAACGATTTCGCAGCAAGGTCATCCTCTACGTGCGACGTCAGGACACGCATGCGATGTCACTGCTCAATCAGGCGATCAAGGCGACCGGCAAGTATTGTGATGACAGGTCGGTTTCGTGCCCCGTGATGCCGCGGGGCCGGTATCTTCGGAAGGTGGTCGAATGGATGGAGGCATTCCCGAAAGCGGACCTCATCTTTCGGCCGTACGAGAGGCAGCAATTCGTGTCCGGAGATCTGATCGCTGATTTTCTCGCGGTACTCGGCGTTCCCAAGAGCCCTGATTTCCGTGAGACGCAGGAGAAGGTGAATCAATCGCTCGATCGGGACGCGCTGGAGTACATGAATCTGCTCAACGCGGTGGTGAACGATCTGACCTTCACGAGAACCATCGGCGCACTCCTCGTCGCGTGTGCCCCAGAGGAACGAGGTGGCGAGTCACAGGATTGGCCTTTGCTGTCACCTACGGAAAGGCTGGCGATGGTCGAGCAATATGCCGACCTCAACGCCACCATCGCCAGAACGTATCTCGGCCGAAAGGACGGGCGTTTGTTCCATGATCCCGTGCCGACCGCGAGCGACGAGTGGAGGCCCTACCCAGGGCTGAGTCGTGAGCGCGCCGAGACGCTCACGGCGCGGCTCCGTCAAGAGAACGCCACGCTCGTCGACGAGCTGAGGGCCCGGCTGCGAACGCCGATGCAGCACTTCGGAATTGCTGCACGACAGGCCATGCAGGTGCTGATCCCGGCGGTCGAGGAAGTGTGTCGGCGAACGGCGGCTTGACCAGGCACGCCGATGATGCCCGCCTCCCGGCAGGCGGACGCAGTTCTCACACGAGCTCCTCGGCGAACGGCTCCACCTCGACGGTCGCCGGCGGCAGGCTGTCGCGAAACACGCGGCCGTAGGGCTTGGTGAGCATCCGTGGGTCCAAAATCACCACGGTGCCGTGGTCCTGCGCGGTGCGGATCAGCCGGCCGAACCCCTGCTTCAGCTTGAGCACCGCCTCGGGCAGCTGATACTCCGCGAAGGCGTTGCCCCCCGCCTCCTTGATGGCCTCGATCCGCGCGGCGACCAGCGGCCGGTCGGGCACGGCGAAGGGCAGCTTCGTAATGATCACGTTCACGAGGCAGTCGCCGGGCAGGTCGATGCCCTGCCAAAAGCCGTCGGTGCCGAGCAGGACGCTCGCCGGCCCGGCGCGAAACTCCTCCAGCATCCGCGATCGCGGCAGGCCGTCGGCCTGGCTCACGAGCCGGTAGTCGCGCCGCACGCACCAGCCCCGCAGTTCCTCGGTCGCCCGCGCGAGCGCCGCATGGCTCGTGAACAGCACCATCGCCCGGCCCGCGCTCCGGGCCACGTAGCGGCGGACCATCTGCACCACGGCGCGGTCGTACGCCTCCCGGTCGGCCGGATCGGGCAGCCGATCGACGAGGATCAGCCGCGCCTGCCGCGCGTAGTCGTACGGGCTGCCGAGCCGGCACGCCAGCGCCGTGCCGCCGACGCCGAGCCGGCGGCGGACGTAGGCGAAGGGATCGGGCTCGGCCTCGTCGGCGGCGCGGCGGCCCGGCGCGTCCACCGCGAGCGTGGCACTGGCGAGGATAACGCTCGGCACCCGCTCGAAGAGGTCGCGGCGGAGCGTGGCGCCGACGTCGATCGGGGCGCTCGAGAGCGTGAGCCGCTCGCGGCCGCGCCGCGACCGCAGCGCCTCGACCCACCACACGCTCCCCGGCTCGCGCTGGGCGAGCCAGGTGTCGATCGCCCCGGCCTGGGCGGTGATCCGGTCGGCGAGCGAGCCCAGATCGTGCCGCTCGGCTTCGGACGAGAGCCCGTCGGCGGCGGCCCGGAGGCGACGGGCGAGCCCCAGCAGCGGCTCGCCGAGCACGTTCTCCACCAGCCGCGGCCCCGCCACCCGCCAGGGCGGCTCGCCCCGCGCGGCGAGCGCGTCCTTCACGCTCGCGAAGAAGGCCTCCGCCGCCCGACCGCAGCGGCGCACGTCGGCCTCCAGGTCGTGCAGGCCGTAATGCACCAGCAGGCCGCGGTGCGTGCGGTCGTTGTAGAGCTTCGAAAGCACCCGCTCCACGCCTCCGCTCGAGACGCCGATGCCAAGGTGATCCCCGGCGGCGGCCTCGGCCATGTGGGCCTCGTCGAAGATCACCACGTCGTGGTTCGGCAGCAGGCTCGCGCCGCTGCGCCGCAGCGCGAGGTCGGCGAAGAACAGGGCGTGGTTCACGACCAGCACCTGGGCGTGGGCCATCCGCCGCCGCGCGGCGTAGTAGAAGCACTGCTGGTGCGTGGGGCAGGCCCGGCCCATGCAGTTGCCCGAGTCGCTGGCCACCTCCTCCCAGACCGCGGGGCTGGGCGCCGCGGGCAGGTCGGCGAGCGAGCCGTCGCCGCTGTGCCGGGCCCACCGGACAAGGTCGAGCAGTTCGGCCCGCTCCGCTTCCTCGGGAAACAGGCTCCCCGAACGCTCCACGGCCAATGCCAGCCGGCGGAGGCTGACGTAATTGCCGCGGCCCTTCACGAGCACCGCGGAAAACTCCCGTGGCATCACCGCGGCGACCAGCGGGATGTCCTTGGTCATGAGCTGCTCCTGCAGCGCGATCGTGTGCGTCGAGATCACGACGCGGCGCGGCCGCCTGCGGCCGACCGGCGGTGGGTCATCGTCGTCCCAGTCGGGCGGCGGGCTCGTGCCGACGTGGGCTTCCTCCTGATCGGCCGTCGCCGCGAGGATCGCCGGCACGAGATACGCGAGGCTCTTGCCCACGCCCGTGCCCGCCTCGACGATCGCGTGCCGCCGCTCGGCGATCGCCCGGGCCACGAGGGCGGCCATCTCCAGCTGCTGCGGCCGCGCCTCCCAGCCGGCGAGTCGGGCCGAGAGCCGGCCGCCGGGCGCCAGGAGGTCTGCGGGAGTCGTCATGCCGGTGAGTGTAGCGGCTGCATTTTCCCGGCCCGAGGTTCGAAGTAGGATTTGCCGTTTCACCGAACCTTCGAGGAGCGCGATCGTGTCCCAGTCCGTCGACCCCGCCCACCCGCAGGCCGCGCCGGCCAAGGCCTGGGGCGGCGTGTTCCGCGTGCCGACCGACAAGCGGGTGGAGGCCTTCTCGGAGAGCGTATCGTTCGACCGGCGGCTGGCCGACGACGACATCGACGGCTCGATCGCGCACGCGCGGATGCTCGCCGCCTGCGGTCTGATGACCGTGCCGGAGGCCGACGCCGTCGCCCAGGCCCTCGAGGAGATCCGGGCCGAGATCCACGCCGGGCGGTTCGAGTTCACGATCGCCAAGGAAGACATCCACCTCCACATCGAGTCGGCGCTCACCGCCCGCCTCGGCGACGCCGGCCGCAAGCTGCATACGGCGCGGAGCCGCAACGACCAGGTGGCGACCGACCTGCGGCTCTACTGCCGGCGGGCCATCGACCGGCTCGACCAGGGTCTGGCGGAGCTGCAGCGGGCCTTCGTCGGTTTCGCCGAGCGCGAGGCGGGGCTCGTGATCCCCGGCTACACCCACCTGCGGCGGGCCCAGCCGGTGCTCGCCTCCCACCAGCTGCTCGCCTGGTGCGAGAAGCTCCAGCGCGACCGCGACCGGCTCGCCGACTGCCGGCGGCGGACGAACGTGCTGCCCCTCGGCTCGGGGGCGCTGGCCGGCACGAGTTTGCCGATCGACCGCGACCACGTGCGGGCGGCGCTCGGCTTCGACGCCGTGGCCGCCAACAGCCTCGACGGCGCCAGCGACCGCGACTTCGTCTGCGAACTGGCGTTCGTGATCGCGCTGGCCGGCGTCCATCTCTCGCAGTGGGCCGAGGAATGGGTGCTCTACAGCACGCAGGAGTTCGGATTTCTGATCCTGCCCGAGGGCTTCTGCACCGGCAGCTCGATCATGCCGCAGAAGATCAATCCCGACGTCCTCGAGCTCATCCGCGGCAAGTCGGCGCGGGCCATCGGCAACCTGCAGGCGCTGCTCGTGCTCTTGAAGGGCCTGCCCACCGCCTACAACCGCGACCTGCAGGAGGACAAGGAGGCGATCTTCGACTCGATCGACACGCTCGAGGCCGTCCTCGGCGTGGCCGCGCCGCTGGTGGCCGGCACGCGGTTCGACCGCGCGGCCGTGGCCGCTTCCATCGACCGCGGGCACCTCGACGCCACGAGCCTGATGGAGGCCCTGATCTCCCAAGGCGTGCCACAACGCACCGGGCACGAGATCGTGGGTCGCCTCGTGCGGCTGGCGATGACCCGGGGCGTGGCCCTGGCGGACCTTGCCGACGAGGAGTTTTCTGGCGAATACGCCGGCTGGAACGCCGCCCTGCGCGGGGCCTTGGGCGCCTCCCGGGCAGTTGAGCGGATGGCGAGTTTCGGCTCCACCGCCCCGGCCCGCGTTGCCGAACAGATTGCCGACTGGCGGCGACGGCTCGGATCGGCCGGCTGACGCCGGCGGGCCGCGGGGGGCTGACGAACGTGGAAGCGAGCGGGAGTGGACTGCGCGCGATACGGCTGGCGGCGGCCTGCGCCATGGCCTGGCTCGCCGTGGGCAGTGGGTTCGCCCCGGCCGCGCCTCCGCCGCCACCGCTCGATCCGCTTCAGCAGTCGGTGGTCGATTCGTTGGCCTTCCCGGTGCGGACCACGCCGCGCGAATGGCTCGACGCGGCGATTCGGGCAGCCGACGTCGATGCGCTCGACGTGGCCCTGAGCTACTTCGGCCGCGTGGTCGGAGCGCTCGATGCGGCGGGCCCGGATCGGCTCCAGGCGCTCGCCGATCTCGGCGATACGTTCGACTCGGCCGAACTCGGCCGCCTGGAGCAGAAGCTGCGGCCGCAGGAGCCCGCGGTGGGCAAGGTGCTGGCCGCGATCCGTGAGGCGGCGGCCCTGCGGCGCCGCGATCCGGCGCGGCTGGCAGCGGCGGCGAACTCGCTGGCGTCGGCTTCCGCCGCCGAGCGCGGCACGGCCGCCGCGCGATTGGCGGCCGCCCGTGAGCACGCGCTGCCGGCGCTCGCGGATGTGCTGCAATCCGACGCGGCCGACGAGCCGGCCAAGGCGTTGGCCCGCGGCCTCCTCCGCGACCTGGGACCGGCGGCGCGGCAGCCGTTGCTCGAATGGCTCGCCGCGGACGACGTCGCCCGCTGGCCGGGCATCATCGCCGCCCTGGCGGCCAGCGACGCGGACGACATCGAGACGTTCCTGCTGGCGCCGGCACTCGTCGTCGATACGCCGCCCGCCGCGCGGGCCGCGGCCATCGAGGTGCTCCAGGCCCGCGCCGCAGCCCGCGGCGACGACCCGCCGCTGCCGGTACCGCCCTCGACGGACGAGGCGATCGCCCGCCTCGCGGCGCGGCTCGACCGCGTGCTCGGGCCGGCGGGGCTGCCGGAGGTCGATCACCTGCGGCTCGAACCCGTCACCGACCCGCGGCAGGCCGCAGCCGCCTTCGGCGGGGCGGTGACCGGCACCGTGGAGCGGTTCGTGTGGAACCCCGAGGCCCGAAGGTTCGACCGCCTCGACCTCCCGCCGCGGGCCGCCCGCGTCCAGGAAGCGATGCACCTGGCCCGCGACCTGATGGCGCTCGCCCCGCAGGATCCCGCCGCCATCCGCCTGGCCATGCTGGCCCGGCTCGAGGCCACGCTGGTCTTCGCCGGTACTCCGACCACGGCCCTCGATCGCATCGGGCCGGAGCGGCTGCGTGCCACGGTCAGCCCGCCGGAAGGTTTTTCGGTCGCGGCCGCCGCCGACGTGCTCGACCTGGCCGTGACCCACGGGATGTGGGACGCGGCGGCGGCCGCCGCGCGGGCCATCGAGCCGCTGGCCGATGAGGAAGTGACGCCGCTGCCGCCCGCCGCCCGCAAGGCGCTCGTGCGGACCCTGGCCGTCCCCGATCCGGCAGTCCAGTTCGCCGCGGCGCGGGCCCTCGCGCTGGCCGCCGGCGATCCTCCCTACGCGGGCTCGAGCCGGGTGGTGGAGATCCTCGCCCACGCGGCCACCGCGCGGGGCGTCGATCGCGTCGTCGTCGCTCATCAACGCGTGGACGTCGCGCAGGAACTCGCCGGCGAAGTGTCGCGATTCGGCTACGAGCCGGTCGTCGTGGCGACCGGCCGAGAGGCGATCTTCGCCGCCCGCGCGTCGGCCGACACGACGCTCGTGCTCCTCGGCGCGCGGACGATCCGGCCGACGCCGCTGGAGACGGTCCAATTTCTCCGGCAGCAGGGCACGGGCATCGCGCCGCCGGTGCTCGTCGTCGTGGATCCGCTCGACGACGACGGCCGCGGCTGCTTTCTCCAACATCTGATCGTGAAGTTCTGCGACGTGCCGGGCATCGCGATCGTCGACCGGCTCGACAGCTTCTTCGCGCCGGCGATCGACCCCAAGACCGGCACGGAAGTGGCAGCGCCGCGGTTCCCCGACGCCCTGGCCCTGGCGGGCGGGCCGCGGGCCGTGGATCCGGCGAGCCGTGCGGCGGCGGCCGAAGCCCGGCTCACACGGGCCCGCGAGGCGCTTGTCCTGCTCGCCCGGCTGGGCCGCCGTGGTCACGACGTTTCCGGCAGCCTGCGGACGGCACGGTCTGCCCTGCAGGACGCGGAGCTCCGCCAGCCGGCCCTCGGGCTTCTGGCCGCCATCGGCCGGGCGGAGGCCCAGCAGGCCCTCCACGACGAGGCGGGCCGCGGCGACCTGCCCGAGCCCACCCGCAGCCCGGCCGTCGCGGCCCTGGAGTTGAGCGTGGCCCGCCACGGACTGCTGCTCACCAGCCGGGAAATGCTCGCCGACTACGCGGTGTACAATCGGGCGACCGATGACGATACCCGCAAGGCGGCGGCGAAGATCCTCGACGTGATCGAGGCGCCCAGCCGGGCCCACCGCTCCCTTTCCCGCGATGCTGCGCCAGCCCGGCCAACCCGCTGAAGACCCCACGGCCTCGCCCCTCCAGGGACTCATCGGCGGCAGCGCGGCGATGCGGAGCGTCTACGCCACGACCCGCCGCGTGGCCGTCTCCAACGCCTCGGTGCTTCTGCTGGGCGAGACGGGCACGGGCAAGGAACTGATCGCCAAGGCGATCCACCAGCTCTCGCCGCGGGGCAGCGGTCCGTTCGTCCGCGTCAATTGCGGCGCGCTCTCGGAGAGCCTCCTGGAGAGCGAGCTCTTCGGCCACGTCCGCGGCGCCTTCACCGGCGCCGTCGCCAACCGCGCAGGCCGCTTCGAGGCGGCCCACACCGGCACGATCTTTCTCGACGAGATCAACTCCACGACCCCGAAGCTCCAGGTCAAACTGCTGCGGGTGCTCCAGGAGCGGGAGTTCGAGCGGGTCGGCGACACCGAGACGATCCGCGTCGACACGCGGGTCATCGCCGCCAGCAACCGCGACCTGCTCGACGAGGTGGCCCGGGAGAACTTCCGCGAAGACCTCTACTACCGGCTCAACGTGGTGCCGATCCACCTCCCGCCGCTGCGGTCGCGGCGGGACGACATCCCGGCGCTCGTCAGTCACTTCCTCGAGCACTACAACCGCGAGAACGACCGCTACGTCGTCCACATCCAGAAGGACGCCCTCGAAGCGCTCGTGAAGTACCACTGGCCCGGCAACGTCCGCGAGCTGCAGAACGTCGTCGAACGCTGCGTGGTCATGGCCTCCGGCGACGAGCTCACGCTCGACCTGCTGCCGCCGGTGATTCGTGGCGACCGCACGCCGGCCGTCGCCCTTCCCGGCCGCGGCGGAGACCTCGACAGCCTGTCGCGCGAGCTGGTCGAGCAGGGGTTGTCCACGGCCGCGCCCGACGACGACGCCCTCTTCGAGCGAATCGTGAGCCGCGTCGAGCGCGAGCTGATCGCCCAGATGCTCGCCGCCTGCAACGGCGTGCAGCTCAAGGCCGCCGCCCGGCTCGGCATCAACCGCAACACGCTCCGCAAGAAGCTTCAGGAGCACGGCCTCGAAGAGACTCCCGACGGCTGACCCTTCTTCTGGAGCGGCGATCTGCAGCTTCAGGCAAAACATCGCGTCGTGCGACCGCGGATGGTGCCTGTTCTTCGGGGCCGGCGCCGACGGCGTCGTACTGCATGACCGGCGTGGGATCGGCACTGCCGGCGACGGGGGCCGGCTGCTTGACCTTCGTCAGCCGGCCGAGCGCGTCGTAGTCGCGTTTCGTCGTGCGGCCAAGCCGATCCGTCGTCGCGGTCAGCTCGCCGGCGTCGTTGTAGGCGTAGGCCATCCAGGCGGCGGCAGTGATCGGGGACGTGATGTTCGTGGCGTTGAAGTGAGGCACCGCGACGAACGTGTCGCGGACCTTGCGGTTGAGCGGGGCGTATTCCGAGACCACGTCGTCGTCGCCGTTGACCGCATCCTGGACCTTCGTCAGGTTGTCGGAGAGGTCGTAGCCGTACTTCGTCACCGTGGCGGAACCGCCCTGGTCCACGGCCGGCGCCGTGATCGTGACGAGCCGGTTCGCGGCGTCGTAGTCGTATGTCGTCAGCCGCTTTTCAGGATCGGTGACCGAGGCCTTGTTGCCGGCGTCGTCGTAGGTGAATGCCGTCGTCGGCGCCGCGTGCGTGCTCACGCCGCCGGGGGCGGGACGGGTCTCGAGCGTGAGCCGGTGCAGCGCGTCGTAGGCGTAGGTCGTCTTTCGGTCGGCTGTGCCAACGGCGATGTTCGTCGCCGGCCGGGTCTCGCTCGCCA
>JBIJCJ010000085.1:0-14756 GCA_044344765.1 Pirellulales bacterium
TTCGTGGCGGCCCAGCTCGGCGACGGCGGCGGGCGGCAGGGGCTGGCCTGGCAGGGCATGCCGCTGCGGAAGGTGGTGGAGCCGCCCCGGTGGCTGGGGCTCGCCCTGATGTCGGTGGGCGCCGTGCTCACCGCCAAGAGCCTGTCGATGCGCGACGGCCACGCCTGACGGCTTGCCTCACACGGGAAGGTCGCGCCGAGACCGCGACGGTCGTGCCCGGTTGCCGGGAAGCCTGAACCGTGAGGTGAGGGAATACGCGTCGCTCCACCGGAAATGGATCCGCATTCCCTCGGCTCGCGCCTCGGGCTTCACGGCATCAGGCATCCGCCGACATCGGCGCCGGCGTTCTCCCGTCGGCCTGAGCCGGCATCCTGCGGTGCCAACCTCACGCCGCCTCGATTCCAGGGCTCTCGCCGCTGAATGAATCGCATGAACAGCCATCCATGGCCTGTTCATGCTGCGCGTTCGCGGCAAGCCTGTCGGCTTCCCGGAACGCCGGCACCGCATCCTGCGGTGCCAACCTCACGCCGCCTCGATTCCAGGGCTCTCCCCGAAGTAGTACTTCTTGGCGTCGGGGTTGGAGAGCACCTCCTGGGCCGTGCCGTGGCAGAGCACCTTGCCCGCCCGAATCACGTAGCTGCGGTCGGTGATCGCCAGCGTCTCACGCTCGCGGTGGTCGGTGATCAGGATCGAGATCCCGTCGTCCCGCAGGCCCTTGATGATCTTCTGGATCGAGTGGATCGTGACCGGGTCGATGCCGGTGAACGGCTCGTCGAGGAGGATGATCCGCGGCTCGGTCACGAGGCAGCGGGCGATCTCCAGCCGGCGCTTCTCGCCGCCCGAGATGTAGTGGGCCCGCGACCGGCGGATCTTCACGATGTCGAACTGCTCGAGCAGCTCCTCGCACCGCCGCCGCCGCTCCTTGGGCGGCATGCCGACGAGCTCCATGATCGCCAGCAGGTTCTGCTCGACGGTCAGCTTGCGAAACACGCTCTGTTCCTGGGCCAGGTAGCCCATGCCGCCGTCGCGGGCCCGCTTGTACATCGGCCAGTCGGTGATCTCCTCGTCGTCGAGGAGCACGCGGCCCGAGTCGGGAATCACCATCCCACAGGTCATGCGGAAACTGGTCGTCTTGCCCGCCCCGTTGGGGCCGAGCAGGCCCACGATCTCCCCCGTCTCGACGTGGAAATCGACGCCGTCGACGACCCGCCGGCGGCCGTAGTTCTTCACGAGCCCTTCGACCGAGAGCAGCGGCATCGGACAGTTCCCTCGACAGCCACGAACCCGACACGCCCCGGCCTGGCAGACTGCGAAACGCGTCCGCCGCCGCAGGATGCGGTGACTGCCGACCGGCAGCTAGCGCACGAACGTCATCCTGCCGAAGTTGGGCCAGCAGGGCAATCGCACTTCCCAGCCTCCCAGCTTCACCGGAATGCCCCATTTCGCGGGAATGGCGTGGGGCCAGAAGATGACCAGGGCCCGGCCGATGAGCAGGCTGCGATCGACATGATGCCCCTCCAGCCACAGCCGGCTGTCCTTGCTGGCGGCGGAGTTGTCGCCGAGTACGAAAAACTGATCCGGGCCGAGCGGAAAGTGGAGGACCGGCTCCTCGATGATCTGGCCGTTGCGGGCCACGTCCACGGCCGTGATGTAAAAGATGTCGCGGTGCACCCGCAGGCCCGAGGCGGTGACGTCCGCATCGACGACCGTGATCCCCGCCGGCGCCAGGTCGCTCGGTGCGGTAACGCCAGGCTCGGGCACGCCGACCTCGACCCGTTCTTCCGGGGCACCCATCGCGGCATCCCAGGTCGTCGGCCCCTCGAAGGCGATCCGGCGTCCGTTCACGAACAGCGACAGTTCGTCGTCCACGTTGGCGAACAGCACGTCCCAGCGGCCGCTGCCACGAACCGGTGTCGAGGCCGTTGCAGTCGCTGCCAGCGCCGGGCTCTCCAGCCGCGCGGTGCCGGCGCCGAGATCGAGCAGGCACTTGTGCCGCCGGCCGTCTTCGACCAGATCCAAGGCGACCGTGCCGCTCGACCGGCGACTCTCCAGCCGCAGTTCGACCGCCAGATCACCCACCGGATGGGGCCGGGTGGCGATCGCGTTGTAGGGCTGGAAGTCGTCGATGCGGGTCGCCTGCGCGCGGCCGGCGATTGACTGACCCGCCTCGACCGCCGCCCAATCCTCGTCCTTTGGCACGAGATGTCGGTAGCGGAGCCGCGCCGTGCCACCTGCTGTACAGGCGGCGGTCCAGGTGCGGCCCTCGTCGGCCGTCGTCCAGCGGCAGCCGGCCGCCGCTCCCGGTGCCGACCAGTCGGCCCAGCACAAGGGCCAGCCGGCCGCCAGCAGCCGCGGGGCCACGTGCCGGCTGTCGTGCACGCACTGCAGCATCGCCCGGAGCTTCTCCGCGGGCTTGCGGGCGATCACCGGCCGCTCGTCGCCGCGGCTCGTCCACAGGTCGCCGCCGGAGATGTGCACCGTCTCGTTCGGCAGCCCGACGAGCCGCTTGATGTAGTTGGTCTTGGCGTCCTCCGGATAGCGAAACACCACGACGTCCCAGCGCTCGGGCGCCGCGAAGTCGAAGGCCGATTTGTCGACGAGAATCCGGTCACCGCTGAACGACGGATAGTCCCACTTGTAGCCGCGGCCGCCCCCCGGCTTGTCCTCCATCAACTCCGTGACGAAGCCGCAGTTCGGGCACCGCGCCGCCGGCACCATCTTGTTCGTCAGCCGGGCCCGCAGTTCCGCCAGCGGCCCGCGGTCGCTCTCCAGGAGCTCCAGCCGGCGGCGGGCAGCCTCGCGCTCCCGTGGCGCCGCGGCCCCGTCGGCGACGGCGCGCTGGAGCGCGGCTGTCTCCCGCTCCAGCCGGGCCAGTTCCGTCCGCAGGCTCTGCGATTGTTCGTCCTCCTCCGTGCTGCAGCCGACGCGGAAGTCACGGCCGCAGGCCGTGCAGGCGAGATCCTTGTGGCGGCCCATGAGCGTGGGGGCCATGGAGCCCGTGGGGATCACGAACGCCTCGGCCTCGAAGCCGCGGAACAACAGCGCCAGCGTGAACGCCACGACGATCGACTCGATCGTCTCGATCCAGCCGGGAAACGGATTCCAGACCGTGTCGGCACCCGGCCGGGCGTCACCGGCGAGCCGTGCGGAATCCGGCCTCCGGTCCAGCTGCTCGGATCGCCGCCTGTCGTGTTTCGCACCGCCGGCCATCTGTGATCTCCTGTCGGCGAGAAGCGGCCGACACCCGGGGCGGTCCTCGACGAGCCGCATTGTAGCGGCGGTCTCCGACCGTCGTGCCCTCCCGTCTTATGACGGCTCACACGTGATCCCCGCGCGTTCCTCCCCGAAAGCCCCGGGTGGAAGCCCGGGGGTGACGCGGTCCACTCCATACACTTATGGATCGCCTTCCCGCGTTCACCCAAAAACTGCGGGGCAGCCCGTCACCCCCCGGCTCCCGCCGGGGGCTTCTCGATTCTCCGCGTTCCTCCCCGGGATCTGCGTCATCTGGGCAGGCAGGATCGCACCTCGACATCGACGTCGGTGTACGTGAACGGCCGGCCGAGCCGCCGCTTCGCATCGTCGTCATCGAACCGGCGGGCCAGCGACCCGTCGGGCCGCCACACGAACACCGCCGGCACGCTGTCGAGCTCGAGTTTGCGATACATCACGTCCGCCTCCTCGCGGGACAGCAGGTTCTCAATCCGTTCGGCACCCACGGACGTGAGAAACTTCCGGACCCCTTCCGCCGCCTCCTCCGGGCTCCCGATCCCCTCGTAGTCGAACGAGAGCGAGAGGCAGGCGACGCCCTGCGGATGGGCGGCCGCGAGCCGCACGAGCCCCGGAAACTCGCGGACGCATGGCGGACAGGACGTGCTCCAGCAGTCGAGGACGACGACTTTGCCACGGTGGGCCGCCACGCGGGCCATCAGTTCGGCATGATCGACGAACTCCAGCCGCGGGGCCGGGGCCGGCGCCACCGGGGCCCGGCTACAGCCGAAACCGCCGGCCGCGGTCATCGCCGCCAAGGCCAGGATTCCCGCGCGGCGGACGATGCGTGACAATGTCGCCTCGCCGCCCGCCCCCCGCACGACCGCCATGAACCGCTTCGCACACATCCGTCACAAGCCTCCGGAGCGACTCGCCGCGCCGCGGGAACTGATCGTCGCCTGCGCGGCGATGCGCAGCCACGTGAACCTGTCGCACATCGTACGGACCTGCGGCTGCTTCGGCATCAGCCGCGTGATCGCCTGCGGCGCCGCCCGGCTCCACGAGCGGATCGCCCGCGACGGGGCCGAATCCGTGGTCCTGGAGGTGCATCGCAGCCTGCCCCCGGTCCTCGACCGGCTCCGGGCCGAGGGCTACCAGATCGTCGGGCTCGAACAGGCCACCAGCTCGGAAGGGCTGTTCACGTTTCGCTTCGAGCCGCGGACGGCGCTGGTGATCGGCAACGAGCGGACCGGACTCGCCGACGACGAACTGGCGCGGCTCGACCGGGTCGCGGAGATCCCGATGGCCGGCCTGCCGCACAGCCTCAATGCCGCCACCAGCGCCGCGATCGCCGTCTACGAATATGCGCGGCAGTTCCCGCCGCCTGCCCCGACATGACGCTCGTCATCGGCACCGACGAGGCGGGCTACGGGCCGAACCTCGGGCCGCTGGTGGTGGCGGCGACCGCATGGCGCGTGGCCGCCGATCCGGCCGCAGCCGAGCCGCTGCTCGCCGCCGCCATCGCCGCGGCGGTCGCCGAGCACGACGGTCCGTTGTGGGCCGATTCCAAGACGATCTACCGTGGCGGGGCCGGCTTCGCCGCACTCGAACAGGGGGCGCTCGTGGCCGCGACCATCGCCGCCGGCAGGCTGCCCCGATCGTGGAACGATCTCGCCGCCGCCCTGGCGTGCGATCGTGACGCGGCGCCCGCGCCACCGGAAACCGCTCGGCTCGTAACCGCAGCCCTGCCTGCGGACGCCGCCGCCGTCGCGTGCTCGGCGCTCACCGAACGCATCGGACCGCGGCTGGCGGCGCGGGGGGCGGCGCTCGTGGCCATCCGCTGCCGCATCGTCCAGCCCGCGGCGTTCAACAGCCTGCTCGACACGGGACGCAACAAGTCCGACATCCTCTCGCAGACGACGCTTCAGCTCGCGGCCGACCTCACGGCCGGCGGTGGCGAGCCGACGCTCGTCTGGTGCGACCGTCACGGCGGCCGCCGCCGTTATGCACCGCTGCTCGCCGGTCACTTCGCGGCACCGCTGGTTCACGCCGTCGAGGAGACGCCGACCCGCAGTGTCTACGACCTGCCCGCGGCGGCGTGCCGAGTCGAGTTCACCGTCGGCGGCGAGTCGCGCACGCCCGTGGCCGTGGCGAGCATGATGGCAAAGTACGTGCGCGAGCTGGCGATGCGGGCCTTCAACGACCACTGGTCGAGCCTCGACCCGCAGATCGCCCCGACCGCCGGCTATCCCGTCGATGCGGCCCGCTGGCGGCGGCAGGCCGCGCCGACCGTCGCCGCCGCCGGAATCCCCTGGGATGCCGTGTGGCGGCGGGCGTGACCTTGCCGCGACCGACTCGGGGTCGCACAATCGCCGGCATGTCCGCCCTCACCACCCGGCTCTACGTGATCCGTCATGCCGTCGCCGAAGACGCCCCGCCCGCCGGCGGCGGCGACCACGACCGGCGACTGACGAAGAAGGGCCGGCGGAAGTTCGAGCGGCTGGTGCACCGGCTCCAGGCGGCGGGCCTGGAAATTGACCTGATCGCCACGAGCCCCCTCGTCCGGGCCCGCCAGACCGCGGAGATCCTCGCCGAGACGCTCGCCGCACGGCCGCGGCTGGAGGTGGTCGACGCCCTGGCGCCGGGCTCCGACTGGCAGGCCCTCGTTGAGTGGACGATCCGCCAGGATGCCGGAAACGTGGCCTGGGTGGGGCACGCCCCCTGCGTCGGCCGGCTGGTCGGCCTGACCATCGGCGACGGCTCGGCCGCGATCCGCATGCAAAAAGGGGCGGTGGCGGCGATCCGGCTCGACGACGGCCCCGGCCAGCCCGGGGAACTGGAGTGGCTGGCCACGACCGACCTCGCCGACGACGAATGACATTGACGGCCATGTTGCCACCCGGCCGGAACGGGTAGAATTCCGCGTTCCAAGTCGTTGATGTCAGCCGCTCCCGGAGTACTTGCCATGGTCGTTTCGTCCCCCATCAAGCCGTCGCTCACGATCGGCTCCGGCTTCAGCATGGCGCTGCTCGCCTGCCTTGCCGGCTGTGCGCCCTCCGGCGGTCCGGCACCCAAGGGTGAGGTCGTTGAGATCGAGACCATCGAGATGCTGCCGGGCGACAAGCCGGCCCAGCAGGCCAACGCCGGCATCGCCGACCAGGCCGCCGCCGCCCGTCGCGAGGTTGACGACCGCGTCGCCGCCGCCGACCGCACGATCGACGAGGCGGCCCGCTCGATTCCGTCCCCGGCGGCCCCGATCCGCGAGCAGGTGATGCTCGGCGACCCGGCGCTCACCGGCGGCATTCCCGGCTCCGGCCCGATCACGACCGAGGAGATCGATCGCTGGCTCGCCGACCCGAAGAACTTCGTCGAGCTCACCCCCGTGCTGCCACTGGGCCTGGCGCAAGGCACGAAGCAGATTACGGGCCTCGACACGAACCCGCTGACGCGGGCCAAGATCGAGCTCGGCCGCCAGCTCTACTTCGACACCCGGCTCTCGGCCGACGCGACCGTTTCCTGCGCGTCCTGCCACGACCCCGCGATGGGCTACACCGCGCACACCGCGACCGGCGTGGGCATCGGCGGGCAGAAGGGGGGCCGCAACTCGCCCGTCTCGTTCAACCGCATCCTGTCGGGCAAGCAGTTCTGGGACGGTCGGGTCGATTCGCTCGAGGCCCAGGCGGTGGGGCCGATCGCCAACCCCATCGAGATGGGTTTCACGCACGAGGGCGTCGTCAAGCGGCTCGGCGAGATCCCGGTCTACAAGAAGCAGTTCGACAAGATCTTCGGCGACCTGACGATCGACCGCGTCGGCCAGGCGATCGCGGCCTTCGAGCGGACGATCGTCACCGGCCCGTCGCCCTACGACTACCACGAGGAGCTGCTGCCGTTCGCGAAACTCGACGCCGAGGACATCGCCGAGGACGAGGAGCTCGCCGCCAAATACGCCGCCGTCAAGGCGGCCGCGGAAGCCCACCCGATGACCCCGGCCGCGCAGCGGGGCCGGGACCTGTTCTTCGGCAAGGCCAACTGCAGCGCCTGCCACGTGGGGGCCAACCTGGCCGACGAGAAGTATCACAACATCGGCATCGGCATGGACAAGCCGGAGCCCGACCTCGGCCGCTTCGCGGTCACCAAGGACACGGCCGACACCGGGGCGTTCAAGACGCCCACCGTCCGCAACGCGGCACTCACGGCCCCCTACATGCACGACGGCTCGGTGGCGACCCTGGAGGAGGTCGTGGCCTGGTACGACAAGGGCGGCCATCCGAATCAGCACTTGAGCGACAAGATCAAGCCCTTGAACCTGACCGCCGAGGAACGGGCCGATCTCGTGGAGTTCATGAAGGCCTGCACCGGCCCCACGCCCGAGGTCCAGACGGGACGGCTGCCGGCCGCGGCCGCGCTGTGACCGCCCGCACACTCGTGCCGCTCGCCGCGGCGACCCCGCCGTGGTACGCGGGCATCGACCTCGGGGGCACGAACATCAAGGCCGCCCTGGTCGACGACAGCGGACGATTGGTGGCCTTCCACACCGAGCCGACGCACGCCGACCGCGGCCCCGAAGACGCGGCCGCCCGCATGGGCCAGGCCGTGCACACGCTGGCCCGGCAGGCCGGCCTGGCGTCCACCGACATCGCCGGCGTCGGCCTGGGCACGCCGGGCCCGCACGACCTGTCCCGGGGACTGATCCTCCGGGCCGGCAACCTGCCGGGGTGGGAGAACTTCCCGATCCGCGACCGGGTGGCGATCCACTGCGGCCACCCGGTGACCTACGCCAACGACGCCAACGCCGCCGCCTACGGCGAGTTCTGGGTCGGCTCGGGCCGCGACTATTCGAGCCTCGTCCTCCTCACGCTCGGCACCGGCGTCGGCGGCGGCATCATCATCGGCGACACCAACGTCGAGGGGGCCCACGGCCACGGCTCGGAATGCGGCCACATCATCGTCGATACCTCGCCGTCGGCCCGCACCTGTCCGTCCGGCCACCGCGGCGACCTCGAGGCCTACGCCAGCGCCACGGCCCTCGTGGCCGCGGCCCGGGCCGCCCTCGACGCCGGCGGCCGGGGGCCGCTCGCCGACGCCGCGGACGGCGGCGCGGCCCTGTCGCCGATCCTCATCGCCCGGGCCGCCGCCGCCGGCGACCCGCTGGCCATGGATTTGATTCTCGACGCCGCCCGCTGGCTGGGGATCGCGATCGTCACGCTCATGCACACGATCGACCCGGAAGCGGTGATCCTCGGCGGGGCGATGACCTTCGGCGGCGAGGCCGACCCGATCGGCCGGGCCTTCGTCGAACGGATCCGGGCCGAGGTCCGCAGCCGGGCCTTTCCCGTGCCCGCAGCCCAGACGGTGATCCGCTATGCGGAGCTCGGCGGCGACGCCGGTTCCATCGGGGCCGCGGGACTTGCCCGCCTCGCCCACCGCCGCGGGTAGAATGCCTCCCATGCCAATCGACTGCAAACACATCCGCAACTTCTCGATCATCGCCCACATCGACCACGGCAAGAGCACGCTCGCCGACCGGCTCCTGGAACGGACCGGCACCGTGGAGAAGCGTCAGCTCAAGGAGCAGATGCTCGACGACATGGAGCTCGAGCGGCAGCGGGGGATCACGATCAAGGCCCGGGCCGTGCGGATGGAATACCGCCACGGCGGCGAGCTTTACGAGCTGAACCTCATCGACACGCCCGGCCACGTCGACTTCCACTACGAGGTCTCCCGGAGCCTGGCCTGCTGCGAGGGCGCGGTGCTGCTGGTGGACGCCTTCCAGGGGGTCGAGGCGCAGACGGTGGCCAACGCCTACGCGGCGATCAACCAGGATCTGGCGATCGTGCCGGTGATCAACAAGGTGGATCTGGTCCACGCCCGGGTGGACGAGGTGCTCGCCGAGATGGAGCAGAGCCTGGCCATCGAGCCGGCCGAGGTCATCCGGGCCAGCGCCAAGACGGGCATCGGCATCGACGAGCTGCTGGCGGCGATCGTGGAGCGGATCCCGCCGCCCGAGGGCGACCCGCAGGCCACCCTCCGGGCGATGATCTTCGACAGCCACTACGACGCCTACCGCGGGGCGATCACCTACGTGCGGCTCCTCGACGGCACGGTCAAGAAGGGGCAGAAGATCCGCTTCCTGCGGACGGGCGTGACCCACGACGTGCTCGAGCTCGGCCAGTTCGTGCCGCAGCGGCGGGCC
This sequence comes from Pirellulales bacterium, assembly GCA_044344765.1. Lineage (GTDB taxonomy): Bacteria > Planctomycetota > Planctomycetia > Pirellulales > UBA1268 > QWPN01. Next base: position 9,401 of record JBIJCJ010000085.1, read on the forward strand.
TGCGACGAGCTCGTCGCCGGCCAGGTGGGGTATCTCGTCTGCAACATCAAGGACGTCAAGCAGGTCCACATCGGCGACACGGTGACGATCCCCGGCGACCATGCCGCCGCGGCGCTGGCCGGCTACAAGCCGCCGCAGCGGATGGTGTACTGCGGCCTCTACCCCAGCGAGGGCGAGAACTTCGAGGAGCTCCGCGACTCCCTCGAGAAGCTGGCGATCAACGACCCGTCGTTCGAATACGCCCCGGAGAGCTCCGAGGCCCTGGGCTTCGGATTTCGCTGCGGCTTCCTCGGCCTTCTGCACATGGAGATCATCCAGCAGCGGCTCGAGCAGGAGGCCGACCTCGACCTCGTGCAGACGGCCCCCAACGTCACCTACCAGATCCTCAAGAGCGACGGCGAGACGATCGAGATCACCAACCCCCAGGACGTGCCCGATTCGGGCCAGATCGAGGAGTTTCGGCAGCCGATCGTGCGGACGAACTTCCTCGTGCCCGTCGAATACATCGGCCCGATCATGCAGCTGTGCACCGACCGCCGCGGCACGTACCTGAAGACGGAGTACCTCTCGCCGACCCGCGCCATGCTCTCCTTCGACCTCCCGCTGGCGGAGGTGATCTACGACATGCACGACAAGCTCAAGAGCGTGACCCGCGGCTACGGCACGATGGACTACGAGCTGGTCGGCTACTTTCCCGCCGACCTGGTGCGGCTCGACATCCTCGTGGGCGGCAAGAAGGTCGACGCCCTGTCGATCATCTGCGACCGCCGCGACGCCGACCGGCGCGGGCGGGCGATCGTGAAGAAGCTCCGTGGCGAGATCGACCGGCACATGTTCGAGATCGCCCTCCAGGCCGCGATCGGCACGAAGGTCATCGCCCGCGAGACGATCTCCGCGATGCGGAAGAACGTGACAGCGAAGTGCTACGGCGGCGACATCTCCCGCAAGAAGAAGCTGTGGGCCAAGCAGAAGGAAGGCAAGAAGCGGATGAAGAGCATCGGCTCCGTGGACATCCCCCAGAAGGCCTTCATGGCGGTGCTCGACACCGGCGTCGAACGGCAGTAGCGGCCCGGGCGGTTTGAGCGAATCTCGTTTTAATGCCGCGATGCGTTGGTAGTTTGAATCAGGTAGGCGAGGGGGTCGGCGAACGCTCGAGGAGCGTGGGGCGTATCCTCGCCCCAGCGACGAGACTTTTGCCGCCTCCGAGCCGGTGCTACACCCAAGTCGAATGCGAACTACTGCCGTGGGATCAGTCCCAGGTCGAGGCCGAAGACGAACATCATCAGCGTCAGCAGCAGCGCCAGCCCGATGTAGCTGAGCACGGCCACGACGCCCTCGCTCGGCGGCTTGCCGCGGAGCAGTTCGTACACCAGAAACACCATGTGCCCGCCGTCGAGCACCGGGATGGGCAGGAAGTTCACGACCGCCAGATTGGCGGAGAGCATCGTGAGGAACAGCAGCAGGCGGCTGAAGCCCTCGCTCGCCGACCGCCCCGCCTGCTTGGCGATCTCGATCGGCCCGCCGAGCAGCCGGGCGCTGATCTGCCGATTCCATAGCTTGCCCAGGAACCCGTAGACGAGCGACAGGTCCTCCCCGGCCTTCCGCAGCCCCTGGCCCAGCGCCGCCCCGAACGACTCGGCCCGCACGAGCCGGTACACCGGCTCGAAGACGAGTCCGCGATCGACGACGAACTGGTCGCCGGTCTCGGCGGGCACGACTTCTACCGTGCGGCTCTCGCGGCCGGCGGTCTCCACTTCGAGCCGCAGCTTCGTCCCCGCCGGCAGGTCCTGGAGGATGCCCATCACGGCCGGCCAGTTCGGCTCGCGGGCTGAGAACTTCACCGGCATCCCCGGCTTCTTCTCGGCGAGCTGCTCGGGGGTCAAAAGCCAGGCCTTCACGATCCGGTCGCCGGGCACGATACCCGCCTGGGCCGCGGGCCCGCCGTCGGCGACGGCCGCCACGACGGAGTCCACCGGCAGTGCGATGCCGAGGGAGGCGATCGATGTGGGGCTGCCGATGCCGCTGATCGAATCGTCGCGCCACGTCACCTCGCGGGGCCGCACCTCGACGGTGCGGTCCGCCTCGCCGTCGCGGCCGACGGTCAGCTTCACCGCCGTGTCGGCCAGCCGCCGGAGCCGGTCGTCGAGGGTCAGCGGGTCGCCAACTGCGGCGCCGTCGATGGCCAGCAGCCGGTCGCCGGCCCGGATGCCGGCCGCCGCGGCGGGCGAGCCCTCCTGCACGTCCTTGATCGGCAGCGGCGTCATGGTCATCCCGAACTCCAGGCGGCGCTGGGCCGGCAGTTCCACGTCCACGGTCGCGGCCGGAGCCTGCGGCCCCGCGGCCCGTTCCACCGTGAGCTTCACCGGCCGACTCTCGGCCCGCATGAGGGCCGCGATCAGGGCCGCATAGCCATCGACAGGCTGTCCATCCACGGCCTTGATCGTGTCGCTCCCCACCAGCGGCGGCTGGGCCTGGGCCGCGGCGCCGGCGAGCACGCCGGCGATGTCCTTGGGCAACGTCGCGGAAAAGGGGCTCGTGACGCCGATGGTCGGCTTGCCGAGGTCGGTGTCGGGCTTGAGCCGCACCGTGCGGGTGGAGCCGTCGGCCGGCCGCCGCACGGTGAAGTCGATCCCCTGGGCGACGCTGCCCACGGTGACGCCGCGGAGCAGGTCGGAGAAGATCGGGTCCTGGCGATCACCGATGGCGACGATCTCGTCGCCCGTCCGCAGCCCGGCCCGCCAGGCCGCCCCACCGGGCCGCACGGAGGAGATCATGCAGGTCATCTCCTTGACGCCCAGGCCGTAGGCCCAGGCGGCCATCAGCACGGCGAAGATCACGTTCATGATCACGCCGGCGGAAATGATGGCCATCCGCTCGGGCACGCTCTGGGCCGGATAGCTCCGCGGGTCCCACTGCGGGTGCGGACCCGCGACGGGCTCCGGCGGCAGGTCTCCGGAGAGCCTGGCCCGCTCCGCCTCCGCGGCGGCCGCGGCCGGATTGTCGTCCTGGCCGAGCATCTTCACGTAGCCACCCAGCGGCAACGCGCCGATGCCATACTCCGTCTCACCCCACTTGAAGCTCAGCAGCTTCAGCCCACCCACGTCGAAGCCGAGATAGAACTTCTCGCACTTCACACCGCAGGCCTTGGCGACGAGGAAGTGGCCCAGTTCGTGCACGAAGATCACGAACCCCAGGCCGCCGGCCACCTGGAGCACGACCCACCAGTTCGCGGGCTGTGCGATCCATTCCAGCCACGAAGCCGCCGCCAGCAGGCAGCCGCACGAGACCGTCGTCATGTCGATGCCCATGCGGCAACCTCCTGCCTGGCCCAGGCGTCGAGCCTGCGCACCTCGTCGAGATCGGGATCTTCCTGAAACGCATGCTCGTCGAGCAGCCGCCCGCAGACGGCCGCGATGTCGGTGAACCGCAGCCGGCCTGCCAGAAAGCCGCGAACGGCCTCCTCGTTGGCGGCGTTGAGCACGGCGCCCGCCGTGCCGCCGCGGGCCGCGGCCTCGTGCCCCAGCCGCACGGCCGGAAACCGCTGCGGGTCGGGCGGCTCGAACTCCAGCGCCCACGGCCGCGTGAAGTCGAAGCGGCGGGCGGGACCGGGCACTCGCCGCGGATACGACAGGGCGTATTGGATCGGCAGCCGCATGTCGGGCGGGCTCATCTGGGCCAGCACCGAGCCGTCGACGAACTCCACCATCGAGTGCACGATCGACTGCGGGTGGACGAGGACCTCGAGCGTGGCGGCGGGCACGCCGAACAGCCAGCGGGCCTCGATCAGTTCCAGCGCCTTGTTCATCATGGTCGCCGAATCGATGGTGATCTTCGGCCCCATCGACCAGGTCGGGTGCTTGAGCGCCTCCGTCGGCGTGACGTCCGCGAGCGTCTCCGCCGACCGCGTGCGAAAGGGCCCGCCGCTGGCGGTGAGCACGATCCGGCGCACCTCGGCTACGGTGCCCGAACAGAGCGCCTGATGAATCGCGGAATGCTCGCTGTCGACCGGCAGGATGCGGCCGCCCGTCCGCTCCGCCAGCCGCATCACCAGCGGCCCGGCCATGACGAGCGTTTCCTTGTTGGCCAGGGCCACCGTCTTGCCGGCCTCGACGGCCGCCCAGGTGCTCCGCAGACCGGCCGCCCCCACGATCGCGGAGACCACCCGGTCGATCGCGTCATCCCGCACGAGGTCATCGAGAGCCTCGGGGCCCACCGCGAGTCGGGTGCCCGCGGGCAGGGACGCGGATCCGATGCCGGCCGCGGCTTCGGGATCGACGACGACCACCCAGCGGGGACGGACCGCCGCGGCCTGCTCGAGGAGCGGACCCACGCTGCGGTGCGCGGCCAGGAGATGGCAGGAAAACCTCCCCCCCGACGCGGTGATCACGTCGAGCGTGCTCGTGCCGATGCTGCCCGTGGATCCCAGGACGGCGACCCGGGCGGCGGAGTCCGACCCGTCGCACACCATCTCTCGGCTGTGGGTCGCAGACCCCGCAGGCGAGGGATCGCTCATGGAAAGCGGCATGGTGCTGGTGGAACTCGTCGCATGGCCCGTAACCACCAAAAAGTCTACGGGACATGCCGGGGAACTTCTACGCGCATTTCCCGCCGATTTTCCCCGGTGTTTGTCCGCCGTTTTTTCCGGCGTAATATGCTCTCTCGAGCGCCGAAGAACTCTTGCGCAGGCGGCCACAGCTCCACGTGATCGGCAAAAAAAAGGACTTGCAGCGACGCGTGCCCGATCGCCGCCCCTTGGGCGGCAATCTCGTCTGGCCGCTGATCGCGGCCGGCGTGGCGGGGCTGTTCGCGATGAGCCTGATCGGCTCGACGCCGGAGCTCGAGTTTTCCTACAGCGACCTGGAGCGGCTCGTCGCGGCGGCCAAGGCCGAGGGCGACGCCCAGTGGATCGACATCCGGCCGGCGGGAGCGGATCCGCGGTCCACGGCCCGGTATGGCACCATCGCCGACGTGGTCATCGGCCCGGTCCAGGTCACCGGCTCCGTTCGCGAGCTGCCGACGAGCGGCGGCGAGGCAACCGAGAGCCGCCAGCCGGGCATGGCCGCCAAGCCCGCGGTGCGGAAGTTCCGCGTCGCCAAACTGCCCAGCAACACGGCCGAGGAGGACCTCAAGAAACTCTTCCGCGAGCAGGACATACCCTTCGGCTTCGAAGCCGCGCCGAGCGCCTGGCGAAATTGGCTGCCGATGTTCTTCCTGACGGCGATCTTCGGCCTCGTCTTCTACCTCATGCTCCGCCGCATCGGCGGCGCCGGCAGCCCGATGGCCTTCGGCCGCAGCCGGGGCAAGATGTACGCCCAGGAGGATCTGGGCATCACGTTCGACGACATCGCCGGCATCG